>JAOAIO010000015.1 GCA_026414665.1 Azovibrio sp. | reverse complement strand
TCCCTGGTGGATCGCCGCCCTTGTCGCCTGGTCCATCGCGCTGTTCGAATACCTGCTGCAAGTCCCGGCGAACCGCATCGGCCACACGGTCATGAGCCTGGCGCAACTGAAGATCCTCCAGGAGGTCATCACCCTGGCGGTGTTCGTGCCCTTTGCCGTGTTCTACATGCAGCAACCGTTAAAGCTCGATTATCTTTGGGCCGCCCTGTGTCTGCTAGGCGCGGTGTATTTCATCTTCCGGGCCTGACCCGGCAACGCAACGAGAAGGAAACGTCTATGTTCGGCTTGTTTGGTTCCCGCCAGGATCCGGCTTCCCTGGCCCGCATCGCCGCCTTGGAGCAGGAAAACGCCAGCCTCACGCAGCGCCTGCACACGCTGGAACAGCAAGTGCAAGACGCGGAAGCACGCTGCAACTCGGCGCTATGCGTCACCCAAGGCTGGGAGCACCTGCTCAAGAACCTGGAAAACTTCGGCAGCAGCCTTAGCCTCTCGCAGCAGACCCTGGCCCAGCTCGCCAGCGAGCTGAAGGAAGAAAAAATGCAGGCCGTCCGCGCCGCCGACGTATCTGCCGCAAGCCGCGACCTGATGCAAACCATCAGCCAAGATCTGTCCTTGCTGGCGAACGAATCGCGCCAGACCATGACCATCGTTGATGGCCTCAACACCAGCACCGAACAAATCGGCAGCATTCTCTCCCTGATCAAGGAAATCGCCGACCAGACCAATCTGCTCGCCTTGAATGCCGCCATCGAGGCCGCCCGGGCCGGCGAGGCCGGCCGCGGCTTCGCCGTCGTGGCCGACGAAGTCAGGAAGCTGGCCGAACGCACGAGCAAGGCCACCAACGACATCTCCACCCTGGTCAACAATATTCAGCGCGATACCGCCAACGCCCATTCGAGCATGGAAAACCTGGCGCGCATGTCGGCCAACTTCGGCGCCAACGGCGCCGAAGCGGCGCAGCGCACCGAAGGCATCATCGACCTATCGCGCAAGATGGAGCTCGCCATCGCCGTGGCCGCGCTGCGCAGCTTCACGGAACTCGCCAAGATGGACCACCTGGTGTTCAAGTTCGAGATCTACAAGGTCTTCATCGGCGTCTCGAACAAAAAGCCCGAAGATTTCGCCGACCACTGCATGTGCCGCCTGGGCAAGTGGTACTACGAAGGCGAAGGCAAGCAGTGCTTCTCGCGCTTAGACGGCTACGCCGCCATGGAAAAACCTCACATCGCCGTACACCAATTTGGCCGCGAAGCCGTGGAAAAGCTCTATGCCGGCGACTTCTCCGGGGGCGCCGAATGCGTGGCGCGCATGGAAGCGGCGAGCATGGACGTGCTCGAATGCCTGGAACGCATGGCCCGCGCCGGCGCCAACAACCCGGACATCCTCTGCATCGAACACTAAACGGTTTTCGCTGTTAGGATATCGCCCCCGACTTTCCGAAGAACCCCATGTCCGCTCAGACCTCAAGCCGCCGCCTGACCCTAATCGACCTCGCCAAGATGCGCGAAGCCGGCGAGAAAATCGCCATGCTGACCTGCTACGACGCGAGCTTCGCCCAGCTCTTGGACAGAACAAGGTGTCGACGTGCTCCTCATCGGCGACTCTCTGGGCATGGTGCTGCAGGGGCAAGACTCCACCTTGCCCGTCACCCTCGAGCACATGGCCTACCACACCGCGGCCGTGGCCCGGGGTTCGCGCCGCGCCTTGGTGCTCACCGACATGCCCTTCGGCACCTCCCAGATCAACCCCGAAGACACTTTCCGCAATGCCGCGCGGCTCATGGCGGCTGGCGCGCAAATGGTGAAGATCGAAGGCGGCGCGGAAATGGCGGCGACGGTCGAATTTCTGACCCAACGCGGCATCCCCGTCTGCGGCCACATCGGTCTCACACCGCAGCACGTGCATCAGCTCGGCGGCTACCGGGTTCAAGGCCGCGATGCCGCCACGGCCGACAAGCTCCTGCAAGACGCCTACGCCTTGGAACGCGCCGGCGCCAGCATGATCGTGCTCGAAGCCATGCCCGCGCCACTGGCGGCGCGCCTCACGGCGGCCCTGGCCATTCCCACCATCGGCATCGGCGCTGGCGCCGACACTTCTGGGCAGGTACTGGTGCTACACGACATGCTGCACATCACTTCCGGCAAGAAGCCGCGCTTCGTCAAGAACTTCATGGCCGGCGCCGCCGATATCCAAGGCGCCATCGCCGCCTATGTCGGCCAGGTCAAAGGCGGCAGCTTCCCCGGCCCCGAACACACTTACTAAGCCATGGAAATCCAGCACAGCATCCCCGCCTTGCGCGAGGCGCTGCAAGGCCGCGGCCGCATCGCCTTCGTCCCCACCATGGGCAATCTGCACGACGGCCACCTCGCCCTGATGCGCGCCGCCCGCGCGCATGGCGATACGGTAGTGGCCAGCATCTTCGTCAACCGCTTGCAATTTGGCCCCGGCGAAGACTTCGACAAGTACCCGCGCACCCTCAGCGCCGATTGCGACAAGCTGCGCGCCGTTGGCGTCGATGTCCTATTCGCCCCCACGGAGCAAGACCTCTACCCTACGCCGCAAACTTTCTTCGTCGAGCCGCCCGATCTACAGCACCTGCTCGAAGGCGCCTGCCGCCCCGGCCATTTCCGTGGCGTAGCCACCGTGGTGCTAAAGCTGTTCAATTGCGTCCAGCCGCATACCGCGCTGTTCGGCAAGAAAGACTATCAGCAGCTCATGGTGATTCGCGGCATGGTCGAGCAGCTCGCGCTACCTACTCGGATCATCGGCATCGATACAGTACGCGCCGCAGACGGACTGGCGCTATCCTCCCGCAACGGCTACCTCTCGGCGGCGGAACGGGCCGAGGCGCCGCGCCTGTACCAGACCTTGCAAAGCCTGCGCCAGTCGCTCGCGCACGCCGACCTCGCAACCCTGCCGCAACTCGAACGCAGCGCCTGTGCAAATCTGGAGGCGCATGGCTGGCAGCCCGACTATGTCACCGTGCGGCAACAGGCCAATCTCCTTCCGCCCACGGCCCTGGACCAACCCCTCGTCATTCTGGCGGCAGCGCGCCTGGGCTCCACCCGACTCATCGACAACCTCGAAGTTTGAGCCGTTTTGGCCCGCCAGCCAGCCGAAATCGCATGTTTGACAGCAGGGATTTAGCCGCTACAATGCGGGTCCCCCAACACCTTGTGACGGATGACGCCATGCAAAGAATCATGCTCAAGTCCAAGCTGCATCGGGTAACCGCTACCCATGCCGAACTGCATTACGAGGGTTCCTGCGCCATCGACGAAGATCTGCTGGACGCCGCCGACATCAAGGAATATGAGCAGATCGACATCTGGAACATCAATAATGGCGAGCGTTTCACCACCTACGCCATTCGCGCCGAACGCGGCTCCGGCATCATCTCGGTAAACGGCTCCGCGGCGCGCAAGGCCGCGCCCGGCGACCTGCTCATCATCGCCAGTTTCGTCAGCCTGAACGAAGCGGAAGTCGCCCAGCACACGCCCAAGCTGGTCTACGCCGACGCCCACAACCGCATCTCCCACACCAGTCACCAAATTCCAGTACAGGCCGCCGCCTAAGCTCGGACATTTCCGTCACTCTCCCCAAGCCCGGCATCGCCGGGCTTTTTGCATTTCACTGGGCGGGCCGGGTTTTACCTATCGGCATTCGCCAATGCGACTGAACGCGCCAAAAAAAAACGCGACTCGGACGAGTCGCGTTAAATCCACACCAAAGGAGGAGGGTGGAGGAGACAAGGGTCGAAACAAACGATTCCACCGCCGCCTGTTTCGTTAGGCGTATTATCCCGCAAAACCTCCTTCCTCGCAACAACCGTTGTGCATCGCACAATCCTATACATATCATGCCATTAGTAAATTTTATTGATTGCAACCAACTGTTTAACAAAGAGAATTACGCTAACAACAAAATTCTTAAATCATTATTTAAGGCGAATTCGCATGACATTCCCCACTTTGCGTGCGCGCGTTTTTTGCATTGCAACAAAAGTCACGCCAATCGACGGCAGCATCGCGCCGCACTGCTAAAATCGCGGCTCATCGTCTGGAGAACCAATCATGCAATGCACCGTGAAATGGATGGGCGCCGATAGCGGCATGTCCTTCATCGCCGAAACCGGTAGCGGCCATATGCTAGCCATGGACGGCGCCCCCGAAGCCGGCGGCCGCAACCTGGCGCCGCGCCCCATGGAAATGCTGCTCGCCGGAGCGGGCGGCTGCACCGCGTTCGATGTGGTGATGATCTTGAAAAAAGGCAGGCACGCCGTCGAAGGCTGTAGCGTGCGCCTGGAAGCGGAACGCGCCGAAACCGACCCCAAGGTTTTTACCCGAATCCACTTCCATTTCCGGGTAGTGGGCCGCAACCTCAAGCCCGAAGCAGTGGCCCGGGCCATCGATCTATCCAAGGACAAGTACTGCTCGGCCTCGATCATGCTCGGCAAGACCGCCGAGATCAGCCACGACTTCGAGATCGTCGAGGCCGGCTAAAAGCACATTAGATCCGGTACGCCACCTGCTTCATGAAGCGCGCCGCCAGGCGCATCAAGCGCTTAGCGGGTTCCGGCAACGGCGCGGCCCCGAGGCGCACGGCGGTATCGGCGTGCTTGACCTCGTCTACCTTCATCTGTTCGAGAATGGCCCAGGACTTCCGATCCTGGGCGGGCAGCTTAGCCTGATGCCCTTCCAGATGGGCCTCGACCTGGCGCTCGGTTTCAGCCAAGAAGCCGAGATTCCACTTGTCGCCACAACGCCCCGCCAGCATACCGATGGCAAGGGCCCCCGCATACCAAAAAGGATTGAGCAGGCTCTTGCGCCCCCCGAGCTCACGGATGCGCTGCTCGGTCCAGGCCAGGTGCTCGGTCTCCTCGTGCGCCGCCTCGGCAAGCGCGGTACGTAGCTGCGCCGAACGCGAAGTCAAGGCCTGACCCTGATAGAGCGCTTGCGCACAGACTTCCCCAACGTGATTGATGCGCATCAGGGCCGCCACATGACGCCGCTCCGCCGCATTCAAGTCCGCCTCGGGACACTGCGCCCCGGGTACCGGCCGCACGCTGTGCGCCTCGGCAAACACCGTGCGAACCCCCTTGTCGAATTCCACGATCCAGGCATCGATCCAGTTCATCTTTCATCCTTTCAAAGCCATGCGCATGGAGGTTATGATCGGACTTCCATTCCGGCAGGAGCTCCGCCATGCAAAAAGCCACTCTCTTCGTCGCCGTCTGCGCCACCTTACTTCCCTCCCTAGCGCTTGCTGAGCAGCCGATCCAGGAAGGCTTGTGGGAATACACCACGCAAATGCACATGCCCGGCCTTCCCGCCCAGGCCATGACGCAGCGCATCTGCCTACAGCGCCAAGACATCGAGGCCGGCCCCGTGCCCAAAGACCCGCAGTGCCAAATCAAAAATTACAAGCTATCCGGCCAAACCGCTACCTGGCAGATCGAATGCCAAGGCCCCGACAAGATGAGCGGCGAAGGCCGCATCACTTTCAAAGGCAACAACGCCTACGAAGGCGAAAGCCGTATGCGCATCCAGCCACGCGGCGCAGCGCCGATGGAAATGCAGCAACGCTTCAGCGCCCGGCGCATCGGCAACTGCAAGTAAGCGATTCAGGGCCGCTCGACGAGCGGGCGCCCCTCTTTCTTCAGGCTACGCACGATGTCTTCGACCCGCCGCACGATCACCCCATCCGGGCAGAGCAAGTCGGTAAACAAAGCGGCATGATAGCGATTCGTCACCTGCTCGCGGATGCGCACCCACTTTCCCGCCGGCAGCGTCGCCCAGGTGCCATCAGAGCGGCCCGTGGCATAGATGCGCCGCTCGCGGGTCTGACAGCGCATGCCCTCGTAGGTGAGATTGCGCACCCCGGAATCGCTCACCGCCAAGAGCGTGTAACGCACCACACCGTCGCTACCGACCGAGAGGCTGGCGGTGTCGAGATAGAAGCGGTTGGTGGCCGTGGGACTGACGTAAAAGCCAAGGAAATTCGCATCGACAGGGAAAGGCGGCAACTGCAAGGGCAGCTCTTCCCAGGGCTTTTCCTCGTCCGGGTCGAACTGCGCTTGCGCCTGCACACCAAGGGCCACGCCCACGAGACCGACGAGCGCGAGCAGGCGGCGCAAGGCGAGAAAAGCCATGTGCCTTACTCCGATTTGGCCGCCGCGCCGGACTCGGCCGGCACATCCGAACGCGACCGCCGCCGTCGATCGGCGTCGAGATAGCGGACGAGTTCATGCAAGGCCTGGGCGTACACGTCGCGCTTGAACTCGATCACGGAATCCAAAGGCACCCAGTAATCGTGCCAACGCCAGGCATCGAATTCGGGATGCGCGCTAGCGCGCAGGGAGACGTCGCTATCGCGCCCCACTAGGCGCAACAAGAACCAGATCTGTTTTTGTCCCCGATAGGAGCCGCGCCATTCTCGCTTGATCCAGTGCGTCGGCACCTCGTAACGCAACCAGCCCTTGGTCCGACCCAGGATGACCACGTGCTCGGGCAACAAGCCGACTTCCTCGTACAGCTCCCGATACATCGCCTGCTCGGGCGTTTCCCCACGCTTGATGCCGCCTTGCGGAAACTGCCAGGAGTGCTCCCGGATCCGTTTACCCCAAAAAACCTCGTTCTTGGCGTTACAAAGAATGATGCCGACGTTCGGGCGAAAGCCTTCCCTGTCGAGCATAGCTATATCCTGCTAAATGTTTGGTCAGCACGAATTCTTTCACAACTGGGGCGCCCTTGCAAAATTGTGGCCCGGTGTAAAATCCCGGCTTTAGCGAATACCGGATCCCGTCTCATGCGTTCCTCACAATTCTTCTTCACCACGCTCAAGGAAGCCCCGGCCGACGCCGAGGTGATCAGCCAGAAACTCATGCTGCGCGCCGGCTTCATCAAGCGCGCCGCCGCCGGCATCTATACCTGGATGCCGCTCGGCCTGCGCGTCTTGCGCAAGGTGGAGAACATCGTGCGCGAGGAAATGAACCGCGCCGGCGCCCTGGAGCTGCTGATGCCGGCCGTGCAGCCCGCCGAACTCTGGCAGGAATCCGGGCGCTGGGAAAAATACGGCCCCGAACTGCTGCGCTTCAAGGACCGCCACCAGCGCGACTTCGTCATCGGCCCCACCCACGAGGAAGTCATCACCGACGTGGTGCGCCGTGATGTGAAAAGCTACCGCCAACTGCCCATCCACCTTTACCAAATCCAAACCAAATTCCGCGACGAGATCCGGCCCCGTTTCGGCGTCATGCGCGGCCGCGAATTCCTGATGAAAGACGGCTACTCCTTCCACGCGAGCTTTGCCGATCTACAACGCGAATACCAGCGGATGTACGACACCTACAGCCGCATCTTCACCCGCCTGGGCTTGCAGTTCCGCGCCGTGGCCGCCGACACCGGCTCGATTGGCGGCACCGGCTCGCATGAATTCCACGTGATCGCCGAGACCGGCGAAGACGACATCGCCTACTGCCCGGATTCCGATTACGCCGCCAACGTCGAACTGGCCGAAGCGCTGCCCCCTGCCACGCCACGCCCGGCCCCCAGCGCCCCGCTTACCCGGGTGAGCACGCCAGGTAAGACCGCCTGCGCCGACGTTGCCGAGTACCTCGGCATCCCTCTCGCGGGACTGGTCAAAAGCATCGCCGTGGTCAGCGAGACCGCAAGCGGCGACAAGACCTTCGCGCTGCTACTTCTGCGCGGCGACCATGAACTCAATGAAATCAAGGTCAGCAAGCTCGCCGGCCTTTCCCCTTTCCGCTTTGCCACGGAAGCAGAGGTAGAAGAGTTCCTGGGCTGCAAGCCCGGCTACATCGGTCCCGTCGGCGTGGATACCGGCAAGGTGCGCGTCATTGCCGATCGCACGGTAGCGGCCATGGGCAATTTCGCCTGCGGCGCCAATCTTGCCGACTTCCACCTAACCGGCGTCAATTTCGGCCGCGACTGCCCGGAGCCTGAGGTGGCGGACCTCCGCAACGTGGTTGCCGGCGACCCCTCCCCGGATGGCAAAGGCTATCTCGCCATCTGCCGCGGCATTGAAGTCGGCCACATCTTCCAGCTCCGCACCCAATACGCCCAGGCCCTGGACTGCACCTTCCTGGACGAGCAGGGCAAGCGTCAGGTCATGGAAATGGGCTGCTACGGCATCGGCGTCTCACGCATCGTCGGAGCGGCCATCGAGCAAGGCCATGACGACAAAGGCATCATTCTGCCGGCCAGCATCGCCCCCTTCGCAGTAGCCATCGTCCCCATGGGCTACCACAAGAGCGAGGCGGTCAAGGCAGCCGCCGACCAACTGTACCGGCAGCTGCTCGCCGCCGGCCTGGATGTGCTGCTCGACGACCGCGACGAACGCCCCGGCTCGATGTTCGCCGACATGGAGCTCATCGGCGTGCCGCACCGCATCGTCGTGGGAGAGCGGGGGCTCGCCCACGGCCAGCTCGAATACAAAGGCCGCACCGATGCCGAAGCCACCCTGATCGCCGCCGACAGCGTTCTCGGTTTCTTGCAGGAGAGGCTGTGCGCCGCCTAAGCGCCGTCTTGCTGCTGTGTCTCGCCCCCACCTTAAGCTGGGCCGGCGCGCAGCAATACGAGCCCATGTCGGCAAGCGTGCGCGCCGCGCTCTCCGGCGCCATCGCCGACAAACGCCCGCCGACTAGCTCGTTCAAGGATTACAGCGAAGCCGTAAGCTGGCTAAGCACCATGTCGGCACGCCTGGAAAAGCGCATCCCGAACCGCGAATACCGCCTCGAACTGTTGCGCGCCATCCACTACGAGGCCACCCGCGCCGGTCTCGACCCGGAGCTCGTGCTCGGGCTCATCCAGGTTGAATCCGGGTTTCGCAAATACGCAGTCTCCTCGGCCGGCGCCCGCGGCTACATGCAGGTGATGCCTTTCTGGGTACAGGTGATCGGCCAACCCAGCGACAACCTCTTTCACATGCGCACCAACCTGCGCTATGGCTGCACCATCCTGCGCCACTATCTCGACATCGAGAAAGGCGACCTGTACCGCGCCCTGGGGCGTTACAACGGCAGTCTCGGCCGACCCGAATACCCGAACCTCGTGCGCAGTGCTTGGAACCAGTGGCGTTACGAGCGCCAGCTCGCCATGAACGCCCCCACCCCAAGCAAGCCGTGAAACCGCGGCTTCAGCGCCCCATGCCGGGCAACATGCCCTTCATGCTGCGCATCAGCTTGCCGATGCCGCCTTTGGAGAATTGCTTCATCACCTTTTGCGTCTGCTCGAACTGATTCAGAAGACGGTTCACCTCTTGCACCTGCACCCCCGCCCCCATGGCGATGCGCCGCTTGCGGCTGGCCTTGATGATTTCGGGCTTGGCGCGCTCAGCCGGGGTCATGGCATTGATGATGCCTTCGACCCGGCGAATCATCTTGTCTTCGGCCCCAGCCGGCAGCTGCCCCGCGGCCTGGGCGATCTGGGCCGGCATCTTGTCCATCAGCGCGCTTAGCCCGCCCATCTTGCGCATTTGCCCGATCTGCTCCTTGAAGTCGTTGAGATCGAAGCCTTTGCCGGACTTGAGCTTCTTGGCAAAAGCCAGCGCCTTTTCCTCATCCAGCCCCTTTCTCGCCTCCTCGATCAGGGATAGCACATCTCCCATGCCAAGGATGCGTGAAGCCATGCGCTCAGGGTGAAAGGGCTCAAGCCCGCCGAGCTTTTCCCCAACCCCGACAAACTTGATCGGCTTACCGGTCACATGCCGCACCGACAAGGCCGCGCCGCCACGGGCATCGCCATCGAGCTTGGTCAGCACCACGCCGGTGAGCGGCAGCGCCTCATTGAAAGCCCGCGCCGTGTTCACTGCGTCTTGACCAAGCATGGCATCTACCACGAAGAGCGTCTCGATGGGCTTGAGCGTGGCATGCAGGGACTTGATCTCGGCCATCATCGCCGCATCGACCGCCAGCCGCCCGGCGGTATCGACGAGCAGCACGTCGAAATAATGCCGGCGCGCCCAATCAAGCGCCGCCAGCGCGATGGCCTCGGGCTGTTGCGTGCCCGTAGACGGAAAAAACTCGACCCCGGCCTGCGCCGCCACGCTGCCTAGCTGTTCGATGGCGGCCGGACGGTAAACGTCACAGGACACCACCAGCACCTTCTTCTTGAAATTTTCTTTCAGGTATTTGCCGAGCTTACCGACCGTCGTGGTCTTGCCCGCCCCCTGCAAGCCTGCCATCAACACCACGGCGGGCGGCTGCGTCGCAAGGTTGAGGCCGGCATGGGCTTCGCCCATGAGCCGTGTCAATTCCTTGTGCACCACCCCGATCAGCGCCTGCCCGGGCGTGAGAGAGCCAATCACTTCCTCACCGACGGCTTTTTCCTTGACTGCGGCGATGAAGTCCTTGACCACCGGCAAGGCTACATCGGCTTCGAGGAGGGCCATGCGCACTTCTCGGAGGGCCGCCGCGATGTTCTCTTCGGTCAGGCGGGCCTCGCCGCGCAGAGTCTTCATCACTTTGGCTAGGCGTTGCGTCAGGTTGTCGAGCATGGCAAATGGGCTTCGAGTAGAATTTTGGGATGGCGACTATTGTAAACCAGCTCATCCCCCTTGGTCTGGCAGGCGGCATCTATCTGATCCTGGGCATCCACTTCTGGCGTACCCGCTGGCACGAGAACGCCCCCCCGGTAGCGCCAGGCCGGTACGCCAGCACCTGGGAGAAACTGGCCATCGGCCTCACCCTGCTCTTACATGGCGCAGGCCTCAAGCTTGCGCTATTCGATGCCGCGCAGATGCGCTTTTCCTTCAGCCTTGCCTTTAGCCTCATGCTCTGGCTGGCCGTGTTGATCTACTGGCTGGAAAGCTTCCGGGTCCGCATGGATGGGCTCCAGCCCATCGTGCTCTTGGGCGGTGCCGCAGCCTGCCTGCTGCCGCTGCTATTCGACAAGACCCACCCGATTCCCAACGCCGAAGCCTTGGGATTCCGCCTGCATTTCCTCTCGGCCATGCTCGCCTATAGCCTTTTCACCCTCGCCGCCGCTCATGCCGTTTTCATGGGACTCGCTGAGAAAAAGCTGCATCAGCGACAAATCTCCCGGCGCATGGCGAGTATGCCGCCGCTGCTCGCCATGGAAACCCTGCTCTTTCGTATGCTCTCCCTCGCTTTCGCGCTACTGACGCTGGCGCTCGGCAGCGGCATCGTCTATTCGGAACTCTTGTTCGGCAAGCCCTTCGGGCTCGACCACAAAACTTTTTTTGCCATCGTCTCTTGGCTGATCTTCGCCACTCTGCTCGCCGGCCGGCGCATCTACGGCTGGCGCGGCCGCACCGCGCTGCGCTGGACCTTGACTGGCTTTGCCGTGCTGCTCCTTGCCTACGTCGGCAGCCGCTTCGTCGCGGAAGTGTTGTTGAACCGCTACTAAGCCACGCCCAAGCGAACCGTTCCCGCGGCCAAGCCGCCCCCCACCTCGCGCGATTGGCCAAGACTCACACCACCCATGCCCGCCACGCGGCGCCGCGCGCCTAGGGCAGCTTACGCTTTTGCAGCCCACAGCCTCCAACCCCCCGACTCGCGCCGGCAAAACCACGGGCATCGCTTTACAAAGCAAAGCCATCGTTGCATCATCAACGGTCAATTATGACGTATTTATTCCTTTTGTCATGGTCGCATCTTCCTCCTCGTCGAATCTGAGCGGTCTCGCCCGCGCCCTGGTGCAGGCAGGGCGCCTCAAGGAAAACGAAGCCGAACAGCTGGCGACCCAGGCTGCCGCGAATAAAACCTCTCTACCCGAAGAAATCGTCAGCGCCAAGAAGCTTTCCGCCCTTGACTTGGCTCGCTTCGCCTCGGAAACCTTCGCGGCCCCGCTGTTCGATCTCTCGGCTCTGGACGAAGCGCATCTACCCAAAGACACGGTAGACCCCAAGCTCATCCGCGCTCACCGCATCATCCCATTATTCAAGCGCGGCAACCGTCTTGCCGTCGGCACCGCCGATCCGACCAACCTGCACGGGCTCGAAGAAATCCGCTTTCAGAGCGGCTTGGCGATCGATCCTATCGTCGTCGAAGTCTCAAAGCTCCTGCCCTGGGTCAACAAGCTCTCGGAATCGACGGAGGATGCGCTCAAGAACATGAGCGGCGAGGATGTCAATCTCGACTTTCTCGAAGAAAACGACGAGGCGGGCGCCGAGGAAGGCGTCGGCGCCGACATCGATGACGCGCCGATCGTCAAGTTCCTGCAAAAAGTACTGCTCGATGCGATCAACGAAGGCGCGTCCGACATCCATTTCGAGCCCTACGAGAAGTTCTACCGCATCCGCTTTCGCGTCGATGGCAGCCTACGCGAAGTCGCCAGCCCGCCGCTCGCCATCAAGGACAAGCTCGCCTCGCGCATCAAGGTGATTTCGCGCCTCAACATCGCCGAAAAACGCGTGCCGCAAGATGGCCGGATGAAGCTCGTGCTCTCCAAAAGCCGCGCCATCGACTTCCGGGTGAGCACGCTGCCCACCTTGCATGGCGAGAAGATCGTGATGCGGATCCTCGATCCCTCCTCGGCCACGCTCGGCATCGATGCGCTCGGCTACGAGCCGGAGCAAAAAGCCCTGCTGCTCGATGCCATCAGCCGCCCGTGTGGCATGGTGCTGGTAACGGGCCCCACCGGCTCCGGCAAGACGGTGTCGCTCTATACCTGTCTTAATATCCTGAATCAGCCCGGCATCAACATCTCCACAGCCGAAGATCCGGCCGAAATCAACCTGGCCGGCATCAACCAGGTCAACGTCGACGACAAATCCGGCCTGACCTTTGCCGCTGCCCTGAAAGCCTTCCTGCGCCAGGACCCCGACATCATCATGGTGGGGGAAATCCGTTACCTGGAAACCGCCGAAATCGCCGTCAAGGCGGCCCAGCCCGGACACCTGTGGCTTTCTACCCTGCACACCAACGACGCGCCCCAAACTCTCACTCGCCTGATGAACATGGGCGTTCCCACCTTCAACATCGCCTCGAGCATCCTGCTCATCACCGCCCAGCGCCTGGCCCGACGCCTGTGCACCTGCAAGCAGCCAATCGACGTGCCACGCCAGACGCTGCTCAACGCCGGCTTCAAGGAAGAGGATCTAGATGGCAGCTGGACACTGTACGGCCCAGGGAGTTGCGAGCGCTGCAAAGGCACGGGCTACAAAGGCCGGGTCGGCATCTACCAGGTCATGCCCGTGAGCGAGGAAATCCAGCGCATCATCATGGCCAACGGCACGTCGCTCGACATTGCCAATCAGGCTGCCCGCGAGGGCGTCAAGAACCTGCGTGAATCCGGCCTACTCAAGGTTCGGCAAGGGCTCACCTCGCTCGACGAAGTTCTAAGCACCACCAACATCTGACAAGCAAGGCAGACAGCATGGCGAGTATCAGCAAACCCAAGATGACTTCCGGCGTCAAGGAATACACTTTTCTCTGGGAAGGCAAGAGCAGAGACGGCAAGCACATTCGCGGCGAAATGCGCGCCGCCTCCGCCAACGTAGTGCAGACCACGCTGCGCCGCCAAGGTGTCACCCATGCCAAAGTCACCCAGCAACGCTTCAAGCGCGGGGGCAAGGTCACGGACAAAGACATCACCCTATTTACCCGGCAACTGGCGACCATGATGAAATCCGGCGTGCCGCTCTTGCAATCTTTCGACATCGTCGGACGGGGGCACGCCAACCCGGCGGTCGGCAAGCTGCTGCTCGACATCAAAGCCGACGTCGAGACCGGCACTTCGCTCTCGGCCGCCTTCCGCAAATACCCGCTTTATTTCGACACGCTGTTCTGCAATCTGGTCGCCGCCGGCGAACAGGCCGGCATCCTCGACTCCCTACTCGACCGCCTGGCGACTTACAAGGAAAAGATCCTTGCCATCAAGAGCAAGATCAAGTCGGCGCTGTTCTATCCAATCGCGGTGATCGTCGTCGCCTTCATCATCACTGCGGTGATCATGATCTTCGTGATTCCTGCCTTCAAAGAGGTTTTCAAGAGCTTCGGCGCCGCCCTACCCGCTCCGACCTTGATCGTAATCGCCATCTCGGACTTTTTCGTCGCCTCCTGGTATGCGATTTTCGGCGCCCTAGGCGGCGGCCTCTACGCTTTCTTCTACACCTGGAAGCGCTCGGAGAAGATGCAGTTCGCCATGGACCGGCTGTTGCTGCGCCTACCGATCTTTGGCGACCTCATCCGCAAAGCCGTCATCGCCCGCTGGACTCGCACCCTGTCGACCATGTTCGCCGCTGGCGTGCCGCTCGTCGAATCGCTCGAATCGGTCGGCGGCGCTGCCGGCAACTATGTGTATAAGATGGCCACGCGCCAGATCCAGACCGAAGTCAGCACCGGCACCAATCTCACCACCGCCATGCAGAACAGCAATCTCTTTCCCAACATGGTGACGCAGATGGTGGCCATCGGCGAGGAATCGGGCGCCTTGGACTCCATGCTCTCCAAAGTAGCCGACTTCTACGAAGCCGAAGTCGATGACGCGGTGGAAGCGCTTTCTAGCCTGATGGAACCGATGATCATGGTCATTCTCGGCGTTCTGATCGGCGGCATGGTAGTCGCCATGTATCTGCCCATCTTCAAGATGGGGGCTGTCGTCTGATGATGACCTGGCCCGCGGACCCCACCCTATTCGCCGTCGCGCTGGCTTGCTTCGGCTTACTGATCGGCAGTTTCTTGAATGTCGTCATTCACCGCCTGCCGCGCATGATGGAGCAAGAGTGGCAGGCGCAGTGCGCCGAGCTGCGCGGCGAGCCCGCGCCCAGCACGGCAGCGCTTAGCCTGGCCCGTCCTCGCTCCCACTGCCCCCAGTGCGGGCATCCCATCAGCGCCCTGGAGAACATCCCCCTCCTTAGCTACCTCTTGCTCGGCGGCCGCTGCAAGGCGTGCAAAGCTCGCATCCCGTTACGCTATCCGCTCGTCGAGCTCACCGCCGCGCTCTTGGCCGCTGGCGCCGCCTGGCATTTCGGCCCGGGCTGGCAGGCCATCGGCGCCACCCTCTTGCTCTGGACCCTGCTTACCCTTGCCATTATCGATCTGGACACCCAGTTACTCCCCGATAGCCTCACGCTGCCTCTGCTCTGGCTCGGCCTCTTATTCAATCTCGGCGGCCATTTCGTGCCCTTGCCTAGCGCCGTCGTCGGCGCCATGGCCGGCTACCTCGCGCTCTGGTCGGTGTACTGGCTGTTCAAGCTCGCCACCGGCAAGGAGGGCATGGGCTACGGCGACTTCAAGCTGCTCGCCGCCCTGGGTGCCTGGCTAGGCTGGACCATGCTACCCACCATCGTCCTGCTCTCCTCGGTGGTTGGAGCGAGCGTTGGCATCGCCCTGATGCTAGGCGCCGGCCACGCCCGCAATCGCCCCATCCCCTTTGGCCCCTATCTCGCCGCCGCCGGCGCCATTGCCCTGTTCTGGGGTGATCGCCTCAATCAGCTCTACCTCGGCCTCTTGGCTTGATTCCTGCGCATCGATCCCCATCTATCGCGCCACACCCGGGCGCATAAGCGCCTGGGCCACTCGGTTATAATGCGAAGCCTTTTTGGAGATTGACCATGCCCATCTACGAATATCGCTGCACTTCCTGCGGTTTTCAGAAGGAACATCTGCAAAAACTCAGCGACGCCCCCTTGAGCACCTGCCCCGAGTGCGGCCAGGCCACTTACACCAAGCAGCTGTCGGCTGCTGGCTTCCAGCTCAAAGGCAACGGCTGGTATGCCACCGACTTCAAGAACAAGCCGGCCAGCCCCCCGCCCTGCCAAGGCGGCGAGGGCGCTTGCCCGTCCGGCGCGTGCTCCGCCAGCTGATCCCGTGCTCAAGCGTTATTTCATCACTGGGCTGCTGATCTGGGTGCCTTTGGTCATCACGGCCTGGGTGCTGTCGATGATCATCAGCGCCATGGATCAGTCGCTGCTGCTCTTGCCCGAGGCGATTCACCCCATCAACCTGCTCGGCTTCGACATTCCTGGCGCCGGCACCGTCCTGACGCTACTCATCATCCTCGTCACCGGACTTTTGGCCACCAATTTCATCGGGCAAAAGCTGGTGGGCTGGTGGGAGCAGCTCTTGGCGCGCATCCCGGTGGTGAATTCCCTTTATAACGCCGTCAAGCAGGTGTCCGACACCATCCTCTCCCCAAATGGCAATGCCTTTCGCAAGGCGCTGCTCGTGCAATACCCGCGCCAGGGGAGCTGGACCATCGCCTTTCTCACCGGCAAGCCGGGCGGCGATGTCGCCAACCATCTCGACGGCAACTATGTCAGCGTCTACGTCCCCACCACGCCCAACCCGACTTCCGGTTTCTTCCTGATGATGCCAGCCGAAGACGTGGTCGAACTCAAGATGAACGTGGACGAAGCCCTAAAATACATCGTCTCGATGGGCGTCGTACCGCCCAGTCCGAAGCCGGCGCGCCGGCGCGGCAAAGTCGAACCCGCCCTTCCAACCCCTTCTTCCGGAACACCCTGATGCGTACTCACTATTGCGGGCAGCTCGATGCCTCTCTCTGCGACCAGATCGTCACCCTCGCCGGCTGGGCCCACCGCCGGCGCGACCACGGCGGCGTCATCTTCATTGATCTGCGCGACCGCGAAGGTCTTGCCCAAATCGTGTGCGACCCGGATCGCCCCGACATGTTCAAGATCGCCGAATCCGTGCGCAACGAGTTTTGCCTCAAGATCACGGGCAAGGTGCGTATGCGGCCCGAGGGCACACGTAACCCCAATCTCGCCTCAGGCGACATCGAAGTTCTCTGCCATGCCATCGAGGTGCTCAATCCCTCCGTCACCCCGCCGTTCCAGCTCGACGACGAGCATCTGACCGAGAACGTGCGTCTGACGCACCGCGTCATCGATCTGCGTCGGCCGCAAATGCAAAAGAACCTGCTGCTGCGCTACAAGGTGGCGCGCGCCTTCCGCCGCTTTTTGGATGAACACGGCTTCATCGACGTGGAAACCCCGATGCTCACCAAGAGCACCCCCGAAGGCGCGCGCGACTATCTCGTGCCATCGCGGGTGCATCCTGGGCAGTTCTTCGCGCTGCCGCAATCGCCGCAGCTCTTCAAGCAGCTACTGATGGTGGCCGGCTTCGACCGCTATTACCAGATCGTCAAATGCTTCCGCGACGAGGATCTGCGCGCCGACCGCCAACCCGAATTCACCCAGGTCGATATCGAGACCTCGTTCATGGACGAAGACGAGATCACCGCCTTGATCGAGGAACTGATTCGCTACGTTTTCAAGGACGCCATCGGCGTAGACCTGCCCAGCCCCTTCCCGCGTATGACCTATGCCGAAGCAATGCGCCGCTTCGGTTCGGATAAGCCCGACCTGCGCGTTACCTTGGAATTGACCGAAATCACCGATCTCGTCACCGATGTCGCCTTCAAGGTCTTCTCCGGCCCGGCGCAGAGCGGTGGCCGCGTCGCAGCGCTGCGCGTGCCGGGCGGCGCTAGCCTCTCGCGCGGCGAGATCGACGAATACACCAAGTTCGTCGGCATCTATGGCGCCAAGGGTCTGGCCTACATCAAAGTCAACGATGTCACCCAACCCAACGAAACCGGCCTGCAATCGCCGATTGTCAAGAATCTCTCCGAAGCCGCCCTAAAAGGCATTCTGGCGCGCACTGGCGCGCAATCCGGCGACCTGATCTTCTTCGGCGCCGACAAGGCGAAAGTGGTCAACGACGCGCTCGGCGCCCTGCGCGTCAAGCTCGGACACGAAAAAGGCTACGTAAACGGCCAGGCCTGGGCGCCTTTGTGGGTCGTCGACTTCCCGATGTTCGAGTACGACGAGGAAGAAAAGCGCTGGACGGCCTGCCACCACCCGTTCACCAGCCCCAAGGACGAGCATATCCAGTTTCTGCAAAGCGACCCGGGCAAATGTCTCGCCAAGGCTTACGACCTGGCGCTGAACGGCTGGGAAATCGGCGGCGGCTCCGTGCGTATCCACCGCCCCGACGTGCAGGAGGCCGTGTTCCAAGCGCTCAACATCGGCCCAGAAGAACAACAGGCGAAGTTCGGCTTCCTGCTCGATGCGCTCAAGTATGGCGCCCCACCGCACGGCGGCCTGGCCTTCGGCCTCGACCGCATCGTCACCATGATGGCCGGCGCCGAATCCATCCGCGATGTGATCGCCTTCCCCAAGACCCAGCGCGCGCAATGCCTGCTCACCGACGCGCCCTCTGCGGTCGATGAAAAACAGTTGCGCGAACTGCACATCCGGCTACGGCAGAAGCTCGAAACCACGGTCACAGTCCAACCCTGACCCCCAGCCGCCTGACCCGCCTGCGGTCCTTGCACCGCAGCGGGCCAGACACCGGCAGGCCCGCCGCCATGCGATTCTGGCTCCGTCTCTTGCTGCTTGCGCTGCTCCTCATCGGCGCCAGCGCGCACGCCTTTTTCGGCGCCGCCACGCGCAGCATCCGCGCCGATCAGTTGCCGCCCGAAGGGCAGCAGGTCCTAGCGCAGATCAAGCAAGGCGGCCCCTTCGCCTATCCGCACAAGGACGGCAGCGTCTTTCACAATTTCGAACGCCGCTTGCCGCAGCAACCACGCGGCTATTACCGCGAGTACACGGTTCCTACACCAGGCGCCAAGAACCGCGGCGCCCGGCGCATCGTCACCGGCGGCCACCCGCCGGTCGAGTTTTACTACACTGACGACCACTACAAGAGCTTCCGACAAATCCTGGAGTAAGCATGAGCGACACGCGCCAACGACAATTGGCAAACACGGCTCTGGCCGGCCCGTACCGCCTCCCTCCGGGGCGCGAAGCCGAACTGGTAGACGCCGCACAGGCGTTGGGCTGGCCCGTCACCTGCCACCGTCCGGCCGATGCCGCCAATACCAGCGCCTGGCTTACGGCCTTGGGCCAGGCACTCGGCCTACCGGCACATTTCGGCGCCAATTTCGATGCGCTCTACGATTGCCTCACCGACCCAGAACTACTCGGTGAGCCAGGGCGCCTGCTCATCCTTGGCAATGTTGCGCCACTGGGCGAGGCCGTAGACATCCTCATCGCCGTGCTCCAGGCCGCAAGCGATGCCTGGCGCGATCAGGGCCGGGCACTGTGGGCCCTACTCGACGCCCCCGATCTCGAACTCGACCCCTTGCCTGGGGCTTGACATGCCCTACAAACAGCCCGTTTCGGTACTCGTCGTCATCCACACACCGGCACTACGCGTCCTACTCCTCGAGCGCGCCGCCCATCCGGGCTACTGGCAATCGGTGACGGGTAGCCAAGAAGCCGGAGAAAGCCTGCTCGACACCGCCTGCCGCGAGGTGCGCGAGGAAACCGGCATCGACATCCCACCCGCTCGGCTGTTGGACTGGCGCTTGAGCCAGACCTATGAAATCTTCCCCGAATGGCGGCACCGCTACGCCCCAGGCGTGACCCACAACCGCGAGCACGTGTTCTCGCTCGAAGTGCCGACGGAAACAGCGATTCGCCTCGCGCCGAGCGAACATCGCGCCTATCTCTGGCTAGACTTAGCGGAAGCCGCCCGGCGCTGCTTCTCCTGGAGCAACCGCGACGCCATCCTCGACCTGCCGCGCCGCCTCGGCCGCGCCTGAACGCCAGGCCATCAGGCAGGCGCGGCACACGCAATCAGCATAGGGCAGGCGCTGCGTCAAAGGCGGCAAGGTCATACACCAGCACTGCCCGTGCGCGGCGCCGCAGGCAAACACCTGGCCGCAACAGGCGCATCGCTTTTCAGAACCCATCATTCTCCCGTCTTGAAAGCCCGTCGAGCGCACCTATATTGGTGACAGGAATGATTTTCCGGTCAGATCACGACCGACAGCAAGGAGGAAAAAATGAGCAACATCACCCGCTTCGATCCTTTCGATGAACTGCTACGCGGCTTCTTCATCCGGCCGATGGATCTCAAGGCTGGCGAAGCTGGCATGACCCCGCCCAGCATCCGCATGGATGTCAAGGAACAAGAAAACGCCTATGTCGTACATGCCGAACTGCCCGGCGTCAAGAAGGAAGACATCCACGTCACCGTCGATGGCAACCAGGTATCGATCACCGCCGAGGTGCGGCAAGAAAACGAGGAAAAAGAAGGCGAGCGCGTCCTGCGCGCCGAGCGCTATTTCGGCAAGGTCTCCCGTTCCTTCCAACTGGCTCAGGACATCGACGATACCCAGGCCGTCGCCAAGTTCAACGATGGCATCCTAGAGCTGACCCTGCCGAAACGGGCCGTGACCTCGACCAAGCGTCTGGCCATCCTGTAAAAGCCACGACAGCGGCACGCCGTCCCTGCTTTGGAGGCGGCGCGCCTGGGCTTTGACAGCACGCGATGCGGCAGTGGCCGGGACTATCCCGGCCTTTTGCTTTACCGACCCCGGCGGTAGAATGCGCGGCTCATTCACCCGGAGCCTTCCCATGTCATTCGAATCGATCGCCCCTGGCATCAAGGCCGGCATCCTGGCCGAGGCCCTGCCCTATATCCGTCGCTTCCAGGGCAAGACCTTAGTGATCAAATACGGCGGCAACGCCATGACCGAGGAACACCTCAAGCAGCGTTTCGCCCCCGACGTGGTGCTCCTGAAGCTGGTCGGCATGAACGTGGTCGTGGTGCATGGCGGCGGCCCCCAGATCGAGCATCTGCTCACCCGGGTAGGCAAGAAAGGCGAGTTCGTCCAGGGTATGCGCGTTACCGATGCCGAGACCATGGAAGTGGTCGAAATGGTGCTCGGCGGGCAAGTGAACAAGGACGTGGTCAATCTCATCAACCAAGCCGGCGGCAAGGCCGTCGGCCTCACCGGCAAGGACGGCAACTTCATCCGCGCCAAGAAGCTCATGCTGCCCAACAAGGACAACCCCGGCGACCTGATCGACGTCGGCCTGGTGGGCGACATCACCTCGATCGACCCTTCCCTGATCGGCCTGCTCGACTCCGGCGCCTTCATCCCGGTCATCGCCCCGATCGGGGTCGGCAAAGATGGCGAAACCTATAACATCAATGCCGACGTAGTGGCCGGCAAGATCGCCGAAGTGCTCAAGGCAGAAAAGCTCGTACTACTCACCAATACCCCCGGCGTGCTCGACAAGGCCGGCAATCTGCTCACCGGCATCACCCCCAAGGAAATCGACGCCATGGTAGCCGACGGCACCTTGTCCGGCGGCATGTTGCCGAAAATCAGCTCCGCCCTCGATGCGGCACGCAACGGCGTCAAGAGTGTGCACATCATCGACGGCCGGGTCGAGCACGCGCTCCTCTTGGAAATCCTCACCGACCACGGCGTCGGCACCATGATCAAGAGCCACTGACCCCGGCTCAACTCACGCCTGCGAGGAGCTCCGCCAGCTCCTCGCGCATCTCCTGCAGCTCCGCCTCGGCAATGCCAAGATGGACAACGGCTTGCCCGAACAGCACGCCGACCTCGACATCGCGCTCGCCAAGCAGCTCTGCCACCAGGTATTCGGCCACCTGGGTGACGGCAATCAAAGACACGGCCGCCGGCGCAATGGTGCTCGCTGGCAGGCTGTAGAGCTGGCCGTCGTGATGATGCCGAATCGCCTGCGCGACAAGCTCGGACAAGCCCCAATTGCGCGCCAACAGCGCTCCGACGATGGCGTGATCGCAATGAAAACGCTGCATCTCCATCTCGGCCAGCGGCCAGCCTTGCGCCAACACATCCTCGAACATGGCAGCATAGCTCTTGAAGCGGCGCATCATGACCGGAATCGCGGCATCGTGAAATAGCGCGAAGGTGTAAGCGGTATCTCGCGGAATGCCGTAAAGATGGCCGGCCACCAGCCCCGCCGCCACGGCGATGGTGGACGCCCGGTTCCAAAACCGTTCGAGCTGCGCTGCGGGCAAATCGGACAGGCTCGATTTCAGCGCCGCGGCTACCACCACACAAACGATGTTACGCACGCCGAGCCGGTTGATGGCCTGGGGCACCGTGCCAATCCGAGCGTGCCCCCGGAACAACGGCGAATTGGCGAGCTTGATGGTCATAGCCGCCATGCCCACATCGCTGGCAATGAGATTCGCCAGCTTATGCAGATCAGGCTCATCGCGCTGGGCTTCGGCCATGACCTCGACGACCTGGGCCGGACAAGCCGGAATGTCGAAAGACCCCAGCACATCTTCGAGCACATCCGGGCTCAAGCTGTCTTCGCGTAAGGCATGCATGTAAGCTCTTTCCTATGCGCTGCTTGCCAAGGCCGTAAAGGTACGGCCAGCTGCCCCGCTCCACAACCCGACTTTAGTAATAGTGCGCCCCAAGTCCCTGAAATATCATGCCCGCCTCTCATCCGATCTGGCTCTTCGACCTCGACAATACCCTGCATGACGCCAGCCCGCACATCTTTCCACACATCAACCGCTCGATGCAGCGCTACATCGAAACCCACCTAAGTGTCGATGCCAAGACCGCAGACCGCATCCGCCAGACCTACTGGCAGCGCTACGGCGCGACGCTGCTAGGACTGATGCGGCACCACGGCACGGATCCGCATCACTTTTTGCAAGCAACCCACCAGTTTCCCCAGTTGCAGCGGATGTTGGTATTCGAGCGCGCTGTCAATGCCATGCTTGCGAAATTGCCGGGGCGGAAAATCCTCTATTCCAACGCCCCGGCGCATTACACCGAGGCCATTCTCGAACGGACCCGCATGGCACGCCACTTCGCCGCCGTCTATACGGTGGAGGCCACGCGCTTTCAGCCCAAGCCCGACCCTCGCGGCTTTCGCCTCGTGCTACGCGCCGAACGCATCCAGGCCTCGCGCTGCATCATGGTCGAAGACAGCCTCGCCAACCTACGGACAGCCAAGCGCTTGGGCGCGAAAACCGTGTGGATCAGCCGGGAAAGCCGCTGCCCACCTTATGTCGACGTGCGCCTCAACTCCGTGCTCGAATTGCCGCGCCAATTGCGCCGCCTGCGTTGACGGCCCCTCGCGCCCATCAGCCTTGCAGCCAGGCCGCCGCATCGAGCGCGAAATAGGTGAGGATGCCGTCCGCCCCGGCGCGCTTGAAGGCAATGAGACTCTCCAGCACGCACGCCCGCTCGTCCAGCCAGCCGTTCGCCGCGGCAGCCTTGAGCATCGCATATTCACCGCTCACCTGGTAGGCATAGGTCGGCATCCCAAACTCGTCCTTGACCCGGCGCACGATGTCCAGATACGGCATACCCGGCTTGATCATGACCATGTCGGCGCCCTCCTGGATGTCCAAGGCCACCTCGCGCAGAGCCTCGTTGCCATTGGCCGGATCCATCTGGTAGGTGTATTTGTTACCCTTGCCAAGATGAGCGGCCGAGCCCACCGCATCGCGGAAAGGCCCATAAAAGGCGGAGGCGTATTTGGCCGAATACGCCAAAATGCGGGTATGGATCTGCCCCGCCCCGTCCAGCTCGGCGCGAATGCGGCCGACGCGGCCGTCCATCATGTCCGACGGCGCCACCACATCGGCGCCGGCCTCGGCGTGGCAGAGCGCCTGGCGCGCCAGCACTTCCAGGGTCTCGTCGTTACGCACATAGGCGCGCGGGTCATCGGCATCGATCAGGCCGTCCTGGCCATGACTGGTGTAGGGGTCGAGCGCCACGTCGGTGATCACCCCCAGCTCGGGAAAGCGCGCCTTCAAAGCCCGTACCGCGCGCGGCACCAAGCCCTCGGGGTTATACGCCTCCTCCGCGCCCGGCGATTTGAGCGCCGTGTCAATGACCGGGAACAGCGCCAAGGCGGGAATCCCCAAGGCAACAGCCCGCTCCGCCGTCTGCAAGAGGAGATCGATGCTCTGCCGCTCGACCCCGGGCATCGACGCAACCGCCTCGGCGCGCCCGCTGCCATCGAGCACGAACACCGGGTAGATGAGATCATCGGGCCGCAGGACCGACTCGCGCATCAGGCGCCGGGAAAAATCATCCCGGCGCATACGCCGCAGCCGGGTACGGGGAAACGTGGCAAAAACAGACATGCTGACCTCTTCTGAAAGCGATCCGGGAAGGATCGTAAAAAATTTTTATCGGCTTTAGGAACTTCTCGGCGGCGCACCCGTCTCATGCGGCAGATGGTGGTTTGCGCCGTCTCCCGCTTTACCTCCCTGAGCGGGTGCCTTAACACCATTAAGGCTTTTGGCCCCCGGTCCTGCCTGGACTGGGGGCTTTTTTCTAGGCGGCACGGGAATGTCGAGCCAACGCCCCAACACTTCCTCGCACGCCTCCACCCCGGTTTTTTTCAGGCTGGAGAACAGCTGCGCCGAACAGTGCCCGCCGCACGCCGCCAGCGCCTCACGCACCTGGCGCAGCACTCGGGTCTGCTCCTGGCGGGAAAGCTTATCGGCCTTCGAGAGCAGCACGTGCACGGGCCGCCCCGTGGGCAGAAACCAATCGAGCATGCGCCGATCGAGCTCGGTAAGCGGATGTCGGGCATCCATGATCAAGAGTAGCCCAACGAGACTTTGGCGCGTCTGCAGATAAGGGCCCAGCAGGCCCTCCCACTGAGCGCGGATGGCATCGGGTGTTTTCGCAAAGCCATAGCCCGGCAGGTCAACCAAATACTTGCCCGGCCGCACCGTGAAGTAATTGAGGTGCTGAGTACGCCCTGGCGTCTTGCTGACGTAAGCCAAGCGCGTGCGCCCTGCCAGGGTATTAATCGCCGAAGACTTGCCGGCATTGGAACGGCCCACGCAAGCGACTTCGGCCACCGAGTCCCGGGGCAGGTCGCGCAGGTGGGCGACTGTGGTCAAAAACTCGGCCTGCTGCAAAAGGGGCATGGCAACTCCGTATCCTTCGAGGGCAATACATAATCAATCGAGTTGTTATAGAATAACAGGTTTGTAAATCTCGACACTTGGCAGGCTTACTCGCCTCTCTCGCGTAAAAGGAGTTTCGACATGATTCGCACCATGGCGCTGGCAGCACTTCTCGTAGCCGGTTTCACCGTAAATGCAGCAGAAGACGCCAAGCCCAAGGCTGACCCGGCCAAGGGCAAGGTGGTTGCCGAGACCATCTGTGTCGCCTGCCATGGCGCCGACGGCAACAGCATGAGCGCCGCCAACCCTCACCTCGCCGGCCAGGTCCAGGATTACATCTACAAGCAGCTCGTAAACTTCAAGGCCGTCGATGGCAAGCCTGCGGCGCGTAACAACGCAATCATGGCAGGCATGGTCGCCGCTCTGAGCGATGAGGACATGAAGAATGTCGCGGCCTGGTATGCCCAGCAAACGCTGAAGCCCGCCGTCGCCACCCAGGAAGCCTTAATCGCGCGCGGCAAGCAGCTCTGGCGTGCCGGCGATGCCGCCAAGGGCATTCCCGCCTGCGCCGGCTGCCATGGCCCGGCCGGCAAGGGTCTGCCAGCCCAGTACCCGCGCCTGGCTGGACAATTCCCGGAATACACCGAAGCGCAGCTCAAGAGCTTCCGCTCCGGCGAGCGCGCCAACGATCCCGAGCGCATGATGCGCGACATCGCCGATCGTCTCTCCGACAGCGACATCAAGGCTGTCGCCGAATACGCCGCCGGCCTGCGTTGAACCGGCCTTCGGCCTGGCGAAAAAAACCCGCCTCTGGCGGGTTTTTTCTTGCCCACTGATCCTGTTGCGCAGCGCCATGTCGGCCGATTAGACTGAAAAGACGTAGCGCAAGGCCGTCGCAAGCCGCTCAAGGGCACGGCGCACTGCCGTGCGCGACTGCGGCCCAGCCAACGAAGATGCGGGCGCGCGGGCCCCGCGCACCGTAGCCATCCCGGCGCGCCCCCGGTTATTCGATGTGCCCTACGGCACGACACCCACAGGAGGACGACGATGCAGACCTTGACGCAGTTGCTCGCACAAAACAACCGCCAGCCCGTGGTGGTTTCCCCGAAAGACACCGTGTATCACGCCTTGCAGGTAATGGCCGACAACGACGTCGGCGCGGTCCTGGTCATGGACGGAGAAAAACTCGTCGGCATCTTTTCAGAGCGCGATTACGCCCGCAAGGTGATCTTAAGCGGCCGCAATTCCCGCGATACGCGCATCGAAGCGGTGATGACCAGCAAGGTAGCCTACGTCACCCCGGCCCATTCGCTCGCAGCCTGCATGTCGCTGATGACCGAGCATCGCTTCCGCCATCTGCCTGTGCTGGATGACGAGGAACGGCTCCTAGGCGTGGTATCCATGGGCGACCTGGTAAAAGCCACCTTGAGCCACCAGGAATTCATCATCAGCGAGCTCGAACGCTATATCACGCGCTAACCCATCACCATGGCTCCGCCCGCCCCAGAAGCCTGAAAGCGCCGCACCGCCCCCGATCCCCACAAGGAGGAAAGAGCGCGGCGAGAGTCGCTGCGCGACTTGCACGCCAAAGCACTACACGAAACGCGCCAGCTCCGCGGCCGAGAAGCCCGCCGCCCGGCGGGCTGCCTCATTGAAGGGACGGCGCGGGCGCGGCGCGTCGTACTCCTGCAACAGGGCTTGGAAGGTCGCTTCCGGCTCCAAGCCCCGAGCGGCGCACAGCTGCCGGAACCAGGTATCACCAAGCGCCACGTGCCCGATTTCCTCGGCCAAGATGCGCTCCAAAATTTCGACGGCACGCCGGTCACCGATGCCCTGGAACTTGCGCAGGATGGCAGGCGTCGCGTCCAAGCCCCGCGCCTCGAACAGGCGTGGCACCAAGGCCATGCGCACGAGTGGATCGTGCGCCGTGCGCACCGCCATCTCCCAGAGTCCGTCATGCGCCGGCAAATCGCCATAGCGGCACGCACAGCTGGCGTACATGTGCGCGCAGATCAACTCGAAATGCTCGGCTTCCTCGGCTGCCACTTTTAGCCAACCGACGTGAAACGCTTCCGGCAGATCGGGAAAACGCAAGATGGCATCGAGCGCGAGATGGATGGCATTGAATTCGATGTGAGCAAGCGCATGAAGCAGTGCTGCCCGGCCCTCCGGCGTCGCCACGCTGCGAAACCGCACCGCCTCGGGCGGCACGAGCTGCGGCCGCTCGGGACGGCCCGGGACCCGACCCGGATCGCTTTCTGGCTTGCCCAAGTGCACCCTGCCCTGGCGCCAGCGCGCGTACAAGCCCTTGACTGCGGCCACCTTACGCTCGGGATCGCACTCCCGAAAACAAGCATGCGCCGCCGCAAACAGGTTCTCACACGCCATGCCGCTCCTTTCCATGTTTTATGACTTGATGCCAGCACCAGCAGGTGCTGCCAGTTTACCCCTTGCCGATCCGGCGCCTCAAACGTAAGCTACGCGCATGACAAACGCCAAGCAATCCCTGCACTTTCGCATCCTTGAAGACATCGCCCGGGATCTTTCCGGCGAACTGAACTTTCCCACCTATCTAGACGCAAGCTTCGCCGTGCGCAACGCGCTCAACGATCCGCGTGTCTCCATAGACAAGGTGGTCCAGGTGATTAGCATCGAACCGCTGATTACCACCAAGCTGCTCAAACTCGCCAACTCCACCGCCTACAATCCCGGGGGCAAGCAGATCACCGACATCGGCCAGGCGATCCAGCGGGTAGGATTCGAGACCGTGCGCACCACGGCCGTGAGCGTCGCCATGGAGCAGATGCTGCGCTCGAAGCATCTAGCCGCCTTCGCCGACATCGCGCGCCGTACCTGGGAACACTCGCTCGAAGTCGCCGCCATCGCCCGCGTGCTGGCCCGCCGCATCGGCCGCGCCAACCCGGAAGACGCTCTCTTGGCCGGCATGGTGCATGAAATCGGCACCTTCTACCTGCTTTACCGCAGCGCCGCCTACCCGGAATACCAGAACGACCGGGAAGGCGTGCTAAGCCTCATCACTGGCTGGCACGCCAGCATTGGCGAGAGCCTGCTCGTCTGCTTGGGCATGCCGGAACCGATCATCGCCGCCATCCGCGCGCATGGCGAGCGTAAGCGCGTGGATACGCCAAGCGGCCTGGCCGACATTCTGTACTTCGCCAATCTGCTCGCCAACACCCAGTGCGAGTGGCTCCAATGCCCTGACACCGATCCCGCCGAAGCAGCCGCGGACCGGGCTCGCTATGCCGATCTGCTCGACGAAGCCTGGGATGACATCCGGGAAATCCAGGCAGCGCTAGGCAGCTCATGTTGATGGCTGTTCACCACCCCGAAGCATGAAAGCGGCGCCCCTTTTTCCCAACCCCACAAGGGCAAGGGGTGCATCGTGAACTGGAGCGCGGCCTTCGCGCCAAGCGCAGACGCTAGCGCCGGGCGAAGTGGATGATGCTGCGCCCATCTTCGAGCTGCCGCGGCGCCGGCTTCCAGGCATGACCGTAGATGATCTCGAACGTGGCCGGCAAGCGCCCAGCGCAGCGTAAGCCTTCATAGTGGCGCTGCAAGCCCTGCCACAGCCCCCGCCCGGCGAGGCCACGCCGGCGATCGCGCATCGCGCAAGTCGCCCCGGCGGCACGCAGGTCGGCTAGCAGCGCCGGCAGATCGGCATAGGTGAAGGTAATCACCTCCATATCCACGACCGGGTCAGCAAAGCCTGCTTCCACGAGCATATCGCCCAAGTCGTGCATGTCGGCAAAACGCTGCGTATGCGCATAGCCATCGCCAAAGCCGGCGCGCAGCTCTTTCAGGGTATCCGGTCCCAGGCTGGAAAACATCAGCAGTCCGCCAATCTTGAGGCTGCGCAAGGCTTCACGGAACAAGGGTTGAGGCGCTTCGAGCCAGGGCAATAAGAGGTTGGACCAAACGAGATCGACTGAGCGGCTGCGCAGCGGCAAGCGCGTCGCATCGCCCACGACATAGGCCAGCGACCGAGTTCGCCCGCCAGCGAGGAAACGGCGCCAGCCGCGTACTTCCGAGACGCCAGGCAGCATCGCGGCCTCCTGGTCCAAGCCGACACAACGTGCCGCCGGATAGCGCCGTTGGAGCCCGGAGAAAGAGAGCCCGGGGCCGCAACCGAGATCGACGATGCACTCCGGCTCGAGCCGCACATAATCGAGGCGCTCCTGCATCCGCGCATCGACCTCACGGGCGAGCACGTCGGCCTCGCCATAGCCGGGCGCGGCGCGCCGGAAATTGCGCCGCACCCGCTCCAAATCGACGAAACCCGGCACCGTCTCGCTCAAATGGGGCGCAAGCCCAGCTTGTCGAACAAAGCGTCGTCCCGGGATACATCCGGGTTGCCGGTAGTGAGCAGCTGCTCGCCGTAAAACATCGAATTGGCGCCTGCGAGAAAGCACAGGGCTTGCAATTCCTCACTCATTTCCTGACGACCGGCGGACAGGCGCACATAGGAAGTCGGCATGGTGATGCGGGCTGCGGCGATGGTACGCACGAACTCGAACGGATCGAGCGGCGGCAAGTCGCCGAACGGCGTGCCGGGAATCGGCACAAGATGGTTGATCGGCACCGACTCCGGCGGCTTAGGCAGGTTGGCGAGCTGGACGATCATCGCGGCGCGGTTGCGGCGCGACTCGCCCATGCCAATGATGCCGCCCGAGCAAACGCTGATCCCCGCGGCACGCACTTTTTCCAGCGTCTCGAGGCGGTCGGCATGGGTATGGCTCTTGATGACCTGGCCGTAAAACTCCGCGTCCGTATCGAGATTGTGGTTGTAGTAGTCGAGGCCGGCCGCCTTGAGCTTTTCCGCCTGGCCGTCCTTCAACATGCCGAGCGTGACGCAAGTCTGCATGCCGAGCGCCTTCACCTCGCGCACCATCTCCAGCACTTTTTCCAGATCGCCCTCTTTGGGCCCCCGCCAAGCAGCGCCCATGCAGAAGCGGGAAGCCCCTTTCGCCTTGGCGGCCTGGGCCGCGGCGACCACTTCCTCGAGCGGCATCAAGCGCTGCCGCTCCACGTCAGTGTCGTAGCGCGCCGATTGCGAGCAATAACTGCAATCCTCCGAACAACCGCCGGTCTTGACGGACAACAGCGTCGAGCGTTGAATGGCATTGGCATCGAAATGCTGGCGATGTACCTGCTGGGCGCGCCAGATCAGATCCATGAACGGCAAGTCGTAAAGCGCCAAAACCTCGGCTACGGTCCACATATGCCGCTCTGGCGCGCGAGAATGTTCCGCAGCCGGGGCTGCTGAAGCCTGGGAGACAAGATGCATGTCGGGAATCCTACGGATGGTCATGAGGGCCTGCCGGCGCGCGCCGGCATAAGGCATAATTATGAATAATCAGCCAAGGCCATGGGAAAGTCAATTTTGACACGGCAGTTAAAGCGTCGGTTCCAAGCCCTCGGCGCGCGGTGGCTCGATGCATGTCTGCCCTCAACCTGCTTGCTCTGCGGCGCGCCCGGCGCGACAGAGCCGCTCTGCCCGGCTTGCGCCGCCGAACTGCCGGCCCTGCCCGCGCCGCACTGCCCGCTCTGCCTCAACCCAACCCCTTACGGCGAGCGCTGTGGCGCCTGCCTGCAGCAGCCGCCCCGATTCGATCACGTCATCGCACTCTACGCCTACGCCTTTCCCGTCGACCGCCTCGTGCATCAGCTCAAATACGCCGCTCGCTTCAGCCTCGCCCGTCACTGGGGCATGGCCCTCGCAGCACGCTTGGACAGCCTGGGGACGCCGGTCAGCCGCGTCATGCCGGTGCCGCTTCACCACGAACGCCTCGCCGAGCGGGGCTATAACCAATCGCTCGAAATCGCGCGCCGGCTCGCCAGCACGCTCGACCTACGCCTTGACTACCAGAATCTCGTGAAAACGCACGCCACCCGTCCCCAAGCGGAACTGCCGCTGGCAGCACGGCAACGCAATCTCCAGGACGCCTTCGCCTGCCTGGCCGACCTCGAGGGCGAACACGTGCTACTGGTAGACGACGTGCTCACGAGCGGCGCCACCCTCGATGCCGCAGCGCGGGTATTAAAACAGCATGGCGCTCGCGCAGTCAGCGTCTGCGTCGTGGCGCGCACGCTGCGCCACTGACAGGCGCCGGGAAAGCGTAGCGCAGCTAGCCAGACACAAAGGCGCGCGGACCGATCATGCGGAATCAGCGCAGCTTACGCTCGACGAAAGCCTGCACATCCGCCGGCAAGTTGCCGCTTTGCAGCGCCCGGCGGAATGCCTCGCGCGCCTCGGCGCCATGGCCCGACTCTTCCAGGGCCAGCCCCAAGCCCACCCACCAGCGCCCTTCCTGGGGCGCGAGCGCCAGCGCCTGGCGATAGTAAGCGGCGGCCTGCTGTGGCTGCTTCAGGCGGCGCTGCACGGCACCGGCCAAGGCCAGATATTCGCCATCGCGGCTCGCCGCAGGCAGCGCGCGTTCGAGCGCGGCCCAGGCCCGGGCGGGGTCGCCGGCCTCCAGCTCCAGCCGGGCCAACAGCAAGGCCCACTGGCTCTGGCGCGGATGGCCGTCGAGCCCCTCGCGCAGCACTTCCATCGCCGCAGCCGCATCGCGCCGATCGACGAGCAGCTTGACCAACAACTGCCGCGCCGCCATATGGGTTGGATCGTTCAGCAAGGCATGGCGCAATTCGCCTTCGGCCTCGCCGGTCTGGCCGCGCCCGGCCAGATCGAGCGCCAGGCGATAGCGCTGCTCCGCTTTTTCCGCAGGAGTCGCCTGGCGCGGCGTTTTATCGATGCGCGCCATCCCCGCCCCGGGCCGAGGCGCGGATACGGCATCGGCCCGGCCTGCTGGCGTGGAACGTGCCGGCTCTGTGGCCGCAGCCGAAGCCGCAGCCGAAGCCGCAGCCGAAGCCGAAGCCGCAGCCGAAGCCGAAGCCGAAGCCGAAGCCGAAGCCGAAGCCGAAGCCGAAGCCGGAGCCGGAGCCGGCGTGGGCGTGGGCGTGGGCGTGGGCGTGGGCGTGGGCAAGGATACGGGTGTTGGCGTGCTCGGGCTAGCTTCCGAGCCCGTAGGCGGCTCGCTGCCGGCCGGCACCGCGGTTGGCGCGGCCTCGCCGCTAGCCGCCGCGGCCGCGCCAGGCTCTGGCGCCGGCTGAGCTGCGCCGGGCGTCTGCGGGACCACACCCACCCCCTGCGGCATAGCAGCCGACGGCGCCGGCGAAGGCGCTGGCTCGTCTAGACCCCGCCATGCCGCAAGCGGCGCCAGGGCGCCGCTCTGCCATTGCCAGTAGGCCCAGCCGCTCGCACCAATCAAGGCCAGCAGCAAGGCGGCAAGGCGCAGCCCAGCACGGCGGCGGCCTGCGCCGACACGCGGCGGCGGCACCACCTGGTCAGGCAGACCATTGCGCCCGGCCGCGACGGCCTGGCGCTGGTCGAGGTCTTGCAGCATACGATTGATCAAGCTCACGATCGCTCCTCACCACCAGAAACTCGGCCGGGCCCCTTCGGTGTCGCGGGCCGCGGCCACTACATGCCGGCGCTTGACGTTTGCCGCGCCTTCGCCATAGGCCGCCATCAGCGCTTTGTTGGCGAGGATGTTGACCAGGCGCGGCGTGCCCCGGCTCGCCTTAAACAGCGCCGCGAGCGCACGCCGGTCGAACAGCGTGCCGCCGGTGCTCGCCCCCGCCACTTGCAGGCGATGCGCGATGTAGAGAGGCAGCTCTTCCGGCTGTAGGGCATCTAGCCGGTAATGAAAGGTAATGCGCTGCTTGAGCTGGCGGATGGCCGGATCGTCGAGATGCGCATCCAACTCCGGCTGGCCAAAGAGCACGATCTGCATCAGCTTGCGCTTTTCGGTTTCGAGATTCGACAGTAAGCGCAGCGTTTCCAGGCTCTCGCGCGGCAAGGCCTGGGCTTCGTCGATGCAGACCACGACGCCGCGTCCAAGACGCGCGAACTCCAAAAGCGCATCGTTGAGCTGCTTGGTGAGCAAATGGGCATTGTCCTTGCCCTCTAAGATGAGCTGAAACTCTTCGGCCAGCGCCACCAGCAGCTCAGTCGGGGTCAGCCGCGGATTCGGCACATAGGCGGTTACCGCCCGGCCTTGCAAGGCCTTGAGCAAGCGCCGGCAAAGCAAGGTCTTGCCGGTGCCGACCTCGCCGACGATCTTGACGAAGCCTTCGCCGCCGTTGAGCGCCACGAGCAAGGTGTTCACCGCTTCGACATGGGCGCGGGTGCCGAACACGAACTGCGTATCCGGTGTCAAGCTAAAGGGTGCCTCGCGCAAGCCGAAATGGGCCAGATACGGCGGCGCGGGGACGGCCAGACTCTGCTTACTGCCCATGAGCGGGAGCGCGGATGGCAGTCACCGGATTGGCCAAAGCGGGTAGCTTGCGCGGATCGAAGCCATCGAGGCGGCCGCGCACGGCCTCCAGATCGGGCTGCCAATCGGCATCGTCGCGGATCACGGTGGGCTTGATCAGCACCACCATCTCGCGCTTGCGTAGCCCACGGTTGGTCTGCTTGAAGAAATGCCCAAGCAGGGGAATGTCGCCAAAGCCGGGCACCTTGCTCTCGCCACTCGACTGTTCTTGCGACATGAGGCCGCCAATGGCCACGATCGTGCCGTCACGCACGCGCACGATGCTATCGGTCTCCTTGACCCGACTCGATGCGAACGGCAGCGTGTAGGTGCCGGCTTGCTCGCCGAGATTGACGATCAGGTTTTTCGAGCTCACCTCGGTCACGGCCGGGCGAATGTGCAGCGTGATCATGCCGTTATCGTCGATCTGCGGCGTCACGTCGAGCGCGATGCCGGAGAAGAACGGCTGCGCTTCGATATTGGGCGGGTTGGTGGTATCGCCGCTGCCGCTGTTGGTCGTCGTGCCGGCCGTCACGCGGGTCACGTAGTAATCATCCGTCCCCACCTTGAGCACCGCCTTCTGGTTATTGAGGGTGGCGATGCGCGGATTGGACATCACATAAACCGTGCCTTGCGTCTCCAGGAACTGGATGATCGAGGCAAAATCCGAAGTCTGGAAGGACAGCCCCAGGGCGCCGGGGATCGGGAAGCTACGCAGAACCCCAGTCGTGCCGCCAGTCAGCGTCGCGCCGGGTAGCGGCGGCGCGCTCGGAAAGGGAGCGCGGTCGGTATTGGCATTCACCCCCCAACGCTGCCGTCCATAGCTATCGAACGCCGCCCAATTGACGCCGCTCTCGAAGCCGTCTTTCAGTTCCACTTCGATGAGCTTGGCTTCCAGCATCACCTGGCGCTCGATGCCAGCCTGCAAGGCTTTGATGAGCTCGCCAACCTCGCGCAGCTCGCTCGGCAAGGCGCGCACCATGACCACGCCCGACTGCTTGTTCATGAGAAAGCGCCGCCCCTCTGGGCAGCGCACATTGCTGATGTTTTGCGCCAGCACCTGCGCCATCATGCCCTGACCGGCGGCGCCCGTAGCCGGCCCAGCGGCGGTGATCTCATAGCTGCAATCGAGGGCGGCGGCGATGCCCACCCCCAGCTCCAGCCAGAAACGGGAAGCCTGGCCGGTAAACACGTTCGTCGTTTCCCCCGCCTGATTGACGCTGCCGCCGCTATTGCCAGTCATGCCAGGCAGACTGCTGCTGCCCGCGGAAGTGGCGCTGCTCGTGCTATTCGAGGAAACCACGCGGGTCGATGAAGTGCCGCTACGCTTACTCGCCAAATAGCTGACCTGGAAGATGCGGGTCTGCGGCGTGTTGGGCTGCACCAGGATGCGGTTGCCCTGCACGCGGAAATCGTAGCCGTAAAGCTCGCGGATGACTTCGAGCGCTTCGAGCACCGTGACGTTCTTCAAATTCAGGGTCAACTGACCGGAAAGATCGGGCGGCAGCAACATGCTGTAACGGCTGCCGTCTACCAGGGCAAGAAACACCTGCGCCGCCGGCGCCTCCACCACGGCCAGATCGAAGCGTGGCTCCAAGGCGCGGGCAGCCGTCGGCAAGGGCACCTGCACTGGCGGCAGGAGCGCCGCGTCGATCGCCGTCGGCTCGCGTTCGCGCTGCTGGCCCGCCTGTTCGAGACTGGCCTGAATCTGATCGTAAGCCTCGTTGCGCGCCAACATCGGCGTGCACCCAGAAAGTGCCGCCGCGAGCGCCAAGAACGGCATGGTTCGTCCGTATTTCATTTTGATTTTCCTCCGCTCCCGGCCTGGCCCGGCCGCGTCGCCTCGACGGCCGGCGTCAACCGCAGCGTCTGACGCCCTTCCGGGCCTTGCAAGCGCACGGCTGAATCGCCCACCGCCATCAGGCGCCAGCCTTGGATCTCATCGCCGACGTATAGCCGGGTGCCATTGATTACCGCCAGCGCCTTGCCGGCACGGCCGCGCTTGATCGCATCCAGGCGCAAGCCCTGCTCGGCGCTGCCCGCCGCCTGTTGCGCTAGGCCAGGCGGGCGGGTCGGATCGCGTAGCGGCGCCAGATCGCCCGCATGAGCGGCGAACATGGGCAAAGCGGCGCACAGGCCGAACAATAAGCGTTGCATCACAAAGTCAGCCAGTGTTTAGCGAAACTCAAGGTATAGACCTGCAAGGTCAATTCCGACTCGGGATACTCGCGCACCACGAGCGCGGCACGCTGCCACAACAGCTGCTTGGGCTCCGCTTCGAGTCCCTTGAGATAAGCGAGCAAATCCAAGTAGTTGCCGCGCAGCTTCAGCTCGAAACCGTGCCGATAGACATCGAGCGCGCGCGCCGGCGCCGCGGCGTTGGCCTCGCCTGCTGCGTGCATCTCGGTGAGCAGCCCGGTCGCCGGCAAGGTGGTCAGCCCCGCTACCCGCACGCCCGGCTGGCGCCGCACCAAATCGCTTAGCAAGGCGCCCGCCTCGTTGGGCGCCACGAGCGTCCCCTGAAAAGCGGCCAAGCGCTGATCCAGCTCGGCCAGCTGCGCGCTCAGCGCGGCTTGCTCCTGGCGCACGGGCAGATCCGGATCACGCGCCACCTGCGCCCCCACTGCCTGTATCTGCGCCTGTACGCCCGCGAGATCGGCCGCCGCGGCGCTGGCTTGCTGTTCAAGCCGGCGCGCCTGGGCCCAGGTCGGCTCGACCCACAGCACGATACCGAGATAGCCAATGCCGCCAATCAAGGCCAAGGCGAGCCAGAGCCGCTCGCGCCGGCTCAAGGCCTGAAAGCGCGTGCTCCATGCCTGCCATTGCCGTAGCGCGGCTGCGGGAAGGATGTTCATGGCTGGCCTTTCTGGTCGAAATCGCTGCCCAGCACGAAGCGCCAATGCGGTGGCTCGTCTTTGGCCGAATCCGCCGCGCCGCTCTGCTGCCCGGACGCGGCCGGAGGCGGCACGTACTGCACGATGTGCAAGGCGGCGAAGGCTTGCCCTTGCAGGCGCGGATCACGGTTCATCTGCGCCACGAAAACCGGCAGCAAGGTTTCCGCCAGCATCCGCCCTTCGAGGCGCAGCCGCCGGCTATCGCGCTGTACCTCGAAGCCGGTTAGCCACACGCCGTCGGGCACGCTCTGCGCCAACGCTTCCATGAACGGCGCGAAGCCTTCGGTGGAGCCGACGCTGCCGCGCTCGAGGATGCGCAGCGCCTCGCGCTTGTCGTGTAGGAGCTGCCGCATGCGCTCCACCTCTTGCACGAGCGCCGCGCTCGGGCGCCGGCTCGCGGCAAGCGCCGTCAATTCGGCCAGCTGCGCCTGGGCCGCCTTGGCCCCCGCCGCCTGCGCTGCGAGCCGCGCCCGCGCCGCATCGAGCCGATGCTCAGCCCAAGCCCCAGCCAGGAGCACCAGCACCAGCACCCAGCTCGCCGCCAGCGCGATGTGGTTCAGGCTCAAAAGCTCCGGCTTGGGCCGCAGCGCCGGATTGAGGAGGTTGATCTGCTGACTCACGCCGCCTCCTCCGGCCGGAGCGCCGCGCCTAGCGCGAAGAGGTAGCGGGATTGCTCGACCGGCTGCTTGAGCGCCGGCACGGCGGACAAATCGATGCGTTCAGACAAATCCATGGCCTCGACCGGCACGTAGAGGCTACTTGCCAGATAATCGATGAGCCCGCCTAGCTCGGGGCGCGGGGCAAGCAGCAAGCGCGCGATGGAAATGAAGCTGTATTGGCGGTCGAAGGCATCGAGGGTGCGTTGCAGCTCGAGGCCGATGCGCTCAAACAGCGCTTGGCGCCGCTCACCGTCGGCCTGGGAGAACTGCGCGAGAGAAATCTCGATGCGCCGGCTGGCGTAGAGCTCGCCTTTGAAGGTAATGACGAGTAAGCCACCACCGGCATCGAACGCCAACAGCGCCAAGCCGCGGTTTTCCTCTTCGAGCCGGGCCGCGACATTGCGCAAGGCCAGCTCGGGAATGTCGATGACTTTGAGCGCAAGGCGCAAGCGGTCGAAGCGCTGCATCACCGGCGCCACCTGCTGATTGGCCGCGACGACGACATACACCGAGGTCGGCCGGCCGGGCGCATAGGCTTCGGTCGGAATCTCGAGCACGTCGAAGCTTGCCTGCTCGACCGGAAAATCGATGAAATCCTTGAGCTGCCAGCGCAAGGCTTCTTTCCACTCCGTGCGCGGCACCGCGGGCGCGTTCATCTGCACGAGCTGATAGCTGCCCGGCGCGAGCAAGGTGACAAGGCGCCAGGCAGACAAGCCGTGCGCCTTGGCCAGTGCCGCCAGATCGAGTTCCTTCCCTTCCGCGAACGTCGCCCATTCGAGCCGCGGCCGGCCGGACACAGCGCCAAGCGCGGCCAGCGCCACGCCGTCTTGCGCCGGGCAGACGGCGAGCCAACCGGATTTCAGACGTCGCCGTCGGGCGAACCACGAGGAAAGCATGAAAGTTGAATTGCAGCCAAAGTAAGCCCAGGTGCAATATCAGCACAAATCACTTTAAAAGTGAAGCACAACCCCATTATTTACTTATGTTTTTTTGAGGTCAGCCCGGTCTCGCCAGGCGGTGGCCCATCAAGCTCACGAGCCCGGCAGGCAATTGCCGGCTGCATCGAGCTGGCAAAACGCCACCGCGACGCGCTGCCGCTCGACATACAAGAGATTGCCGACCGCCGCGGCATCGGGACACGCCCCGGCGCCATTACAGGCCGTTGCCACGATGCGGAACACCGCGATGGCGCGCCGGTTGCCGGGCGTGGTTTCGCCCTCGTTATAAACACCTCGCGTGCAGACCACCGTGACGCGCATGTCGGCATAGTCGGGATGCGTCCACGTGGTGGTGCCGCAGTCGTTCGCCTGCAAGGCCCGCGCCAAGCCCCACTCGGTGCCGGCATGGGCGGCCAGCCAGGCGCGGCTGGCTTGAATATCCTGCGCCGAAGCCACCTGCTGGCCACTCGCAAAACTGACGATAGCTGCCGCCAATCCCCCCAGAATGACCAGCACCAGAATGGCGGCAATCGCGCCAAAGCCTCGCTCACGCCGCCTGCTCATGGCACATTGCTCACATGCACGCCGAAGGCAAGCGCGACCCGCTCGCCGGCCTCGAGTAGTTCAAGGCGCATCCAGACGAAGCCGAACTGCTCGGTCGCGGCAGGATCATAGACAAACTCGCAAGCCGCCACCCGGCTTGCCAGGCGCACGCCACCGACCCCCGGACATGCTGCCGGCGGCGCGGCATTGAAGTCGCGCACGATGCGCACGAGCTCGCCGGTGCCATTGCCGCCCGCCTCGCCCGCCCCGCGGCATTCATAAAAAATCGCGCGCTCATTCTGATCGACGATGAAAAAGCGGCCGCCAGCATAGGCCGGCGGAAACTGCTGGGGCGCCGTCAGCACTAGCCGACCTACGCCGACGTTAGCGCCCCCCGGCACAGGCGGCGTCTGCCAGGCAGATAGCGTGGCCCGCGTCGCGCCGCCATAGACATCGTCGGCGACCTGGTTGCCGATCACCACGAAATCGCCTGCCGCCGGCGCCGGCACGAGGGGCGACAACACATCGAAGCGATCATCCGGCGCGGTCAGATCGAGCGGGTCCGCGCCGGCGTTGTCGATATCGTCGGCCTGGCGGTAGAGGCCGCCCATGCGGCTGGGCACGAACTCGAAGCACTGGTCGTTGGGCAGGCGAATGGAATTGGGCACCGCGCGGCGCACCTCGCGCACCATGCGGCGCAGCGCCGTATCGGCGTTATCGCTCAACGTGGCGCGGCGCCGCGCATCGAAATAACCCTCGAGCGTAGGCCGAAAAAAAACGGCGACCGACACCGCGATGATGCCGGTAATGGCGATGACGAGGACGAGCTCCACCAACGTGAAGCCCCTGCCGTTTTTTGCGTTGGGATTCATGCGCATCAATTCGCCCAATTCGTGCGGTAAGCCACGAGCGCGAGGCGCTGCCCGCCCATGCGCACATCGACCTCGATGCGCTTTGCCGTCAGGCCAGCGAGATTGGCATTCGTCACCGCCACCGCCACTTGATAATCCGCCAGCTGCGGCAGGGCATTGCCGGCAATGTCGCAGATGCCGACGACGTTATAGCCGTTATAGTCATCGATGTCGTTGAAGGTATCGCGGGCGCATGGCGCCGGCGCCGCATTCGGGGTGGCCGCGAAGGGACGCAGGGAGATCTCCTCCACCATTTCTTCGGCAATGGCGGCCATCTGCTTACGCACGAGCGGATCGGCGGAAGCGCGCACGGCGGTCTGAAACGCCACGAGGACGCCAGCCAGGCCAGCACCAATGACGACGATGGCCAATATCAGCTCCACGAGCGTGATGCCGCGGCACTTACTCCACATGACCGGTCGCGCCAAAGACCTGGACCGGCGCCTGGCCGGTCACGCTCACGCTGAAATTCGCTGGGACCATTCCCGCGGCATCGCTCGTCACCGCGCCCGACGGCTGAAAGAACAGCAGCGGCCCTGGCAGCGCCGCCAAGGCAATCGCGGCATTCGGGCTTACCGCGGCGGGCAGGCGCCCATCCGGCCCCGGCAAGGCCCCGGCGCCACACGCAAGATCGCCAAAATTCGCTGCCACGCTCAGGTTGATCTGATTACCGCTCAGATCGGCGCACACCAGGCGGCGATGCGACACCGCGGTTTTCTGGGCGTGCCGCAAGGTGGCCACCACCTGATCCCGGAATGCCGCCTGCCGGAACAAGGCGCCCGACTCCATGCGCGGCAAGGCGGCAAACGCGAGTATGCCGACCAGCACGATGACCAGCACCAGCTCCACCATGGTAAAGCCAGCGGCCCGCGCCTGCCCACGCCGCATCAATACATCTCCCGGTTATAGACGCCCTTGCGCCCTTCCGGGCTGAAGATGCCGAAGCTGGCGCGCGCCACCGGATCGTTGTCGAACTCCGTGCCCGGCGGCCACTTCGACTGGAGCCAGGGCATGGCAGGATGGGCAGCCGCAACACAGCTCCCCCGGCCAGCAGGGTCCGCGCCAGCCAGGTCGACACAGACATTGACGTTGCGGCTGGCATTGGGCGTGAGCGCCACCTTACCCTTGCCGGCAGTCAATGTGGGCGTTCCCACCGTCCAGCCACCGGCGGAGAAATGGCTGGCCGAAAGCGTCGTGCAGACATCGTCGCTATTCGTCACCCAAGATTTACCGCTCCAGTACTGCAGCTCCAGGGGTAGCTGCAAGGGCGCCGCATAGCCATAGAC
>JAOAIO010000160.1 GCA_026414665.1 Azovibrio sp. | reverse complement strand
ATAGCGCCATTGCAGGCTGACGCTCAGTCGGCCGTAGTCGGCGCCGCGCGTGGCCAGCATGCGATCAACCACCTCGGCTTGCAGCATGAAGCACTGATCGCGCACACGGCCGGCCTGCGGCAGCAGATGGAACAGCAGCGGCGTGGAGATGTTGTAGGGCAGATTGCCGACGATGCGTAGCTCACCGGCGCCCAGGCCGGCAAAGTCGACCGTCAGCACGTCGGCCTCGATCAATTCGAGTCGATGGCCGAAGCGCGCGCGCAGGCGCGGCGCAAGATCGCGGTCGAGTTCGATGGCAATGATGCGCTCGGCGCGCTCGATCAGGCCCTCGGTCAGCGCACCCTGTCCGGGGCCGATTTCGACGATCGTCTGACCGGGCCGCGGATCGATCGCGCGCACGATGGCGTCGAGCACCGACGCATCGACGAGAAAGTGTTGGCCGAAGCGCTTCTTGGCGCGCGGCGCCGGTGCCGCCGGATACATGTACCCGCCCGACGCGACTTGACGCGGCCGCGCTAGTCGCGCCGCAGTTC
>JAOAIO010000159.1 GCA_026414665.1 Azovibrio sp. | reverse complement strand
CCCTGGGCCTGCGCTGCCTTGTATCCGCTGCGGGCGCTGCGCTGAGGTTTGTCCTGCCAGGCTCCTGCCGCAACAACTGTATTGGTATGCGCGGGCCAAGGACCTCGATCGGGTGCAGGATTATCATATATTTGACTGTATCGAATGCGGCTGCTGCGCCTATGTCTGCCCAAGCCATATCCCGCTCGTGCAGTATTATCGCTATGCCAAGACCGAGATCTGGGCGCGCGAACAAGAAAGGCGCAAGGCCGAACAGGCGCGCGCCCGGCATGCGGCCAAGCAAGCACGTCTCGAGCGTCAGGCGCGCGAACGTCAGGCGCGTTTCCAGCAACTTCAAAAGGCGCTGACCACCCCTCCAGTTAGCGAAGGCGTTGACCCTAGACAGGCCCTAATCGAGGCCGCGCGCCAGAGCGCCGCAGCGCGCAAGAGCAGCCCTGCCAACCAGGATTAACGGTCATGCCCGCGGCTCCCCTGCCGTATCCCGGGTCTGCGCAATAGGACAGAGGAGCGGATCATCCCGTCATGTTTTATGC
>JAOAIO010000158.1:251-531 GCA_026414665.1 Azovibrio sp. | reverse complement strand
GGTGGAGGGCTCTGTTGGGGGCTTGAAGCTGGTGGCTGCGCGGTGCTGCTGCGCGGGCTCGCGAATGCCTTTTGCGCAAACGGGTCCAGTGCTGGGCTGGCTGGGTGCGTGCTTGGTGCCGCAAGGTGGCTTGAGTGCGTGCGGGCTGGTCTGGGTGCTGAGAGATGACCGTTTGGGTGAAAGCCTTGCAAGGATTTGAACGATAGAGTTTGATCCTGGCTCAGATTGAACGCTGGCGGCATGCCTTACACATGCAAGTCGAACGGTAACAGGCCTTCGG
>JAOAIO010000158.1:0-241 GCA_026414665.1 Azovibrio sp. | reverse complement strand
TCCTTCGGGACGCCGACGAGTGGCGAACGGGTGAGTAAAGCATCGGAACGTACCCGGTCGTGGGGGATAACGCAGCGAAAGCTGTGCTAATACCGCATACGATCTGAGGATGAAAGCGGGGGACCCTTTGGGCCTCGCGCGATCGGAGCGGCCGATGTCGGATTAGCTAGTTGGTGGGGTAAAGGCCTACCAAGGCGACGATCCGTAGCTGGTCTGAGAGGACGGCCAGCCACACTGGGAC
>JAOAIO010000157.1 GCA_026414665.1 Azovibrio sp. | reverse complement strand
ATCGAGGCATGACCGTTGGACAACACAAAGCGGTCGCGATCGACCCATTTCGGATTGGCCGGGTTGTGACGCATGAAGTCATTCCACAACACCTCGGCGATGTCCGCCATGCCCATGGGCGCGCCCGGGTGACCCGAATTGGCCTTTTGAACCGCGTCCATGGCGAGCGCCCGGACAGCATTGGCAAGTTCTCTGCGTGAGGACATGAATCCCCCTCCTAGCGAAGGATACAGGTTGGTGACGAACGAAATCGGTGCATGCGCTGCCCCTCTCGACCCGAGGACGATGACCAGTGCTCATTCGGGCAAGACAGCGGACAGGGGTGCATGGGCACGACAGCACGCATGGTTTGGGTAGGTGCCGCTTGCGCGCGATCCCCAGCGGCGGTAACCGCCAACCCCTTGGTGCGAAGCGAATCGATCAGGCCCAATCGCTCGATTGATTTCTTGGATACTCAAAATTAATAAACGCTAACATGTTTATGCCCCCTTGTGCCAGTGGTGGGCCCTGCCCCCAGCCGGTATGCACTGGCCGGG
>JAOAIO010000156.1 GCA_026414665.1 Azovibrio sp. | reverse complement strand
CCCCCCCCCAGCGCTCGCGACCTGTCCCAGGCACCAAAGACTGCCGCCGAGAGATGTCTATCTATGAGCGCCCCGATTGACCTGATCCGCAAGACCGCCACCCTCTCTGCCGAGGTGACCCGCCCCTTGCCTGGCTCGCGCAAGGTCTATTTCACAGGCTCCAGACCGGATCTCCGGGTTGCGATGCGCGAGGTCATCCAAGGCCCGACCCGCAGCCGCACAGGTCTTGAGGAGAACCCACCGATCCCCGTCTATGACACCTCTGGCCCTTATACAGACCCCGCTGCCCATATCGACCTGACAAAGGGCCTACCGCCGATCCGCTCGCCCTGGATCGAGGAGCGCGGCGACACCGAAGAGCTGCCGGCCCCAAGCTCGGCCTTTGCCCGCGCCCGAGCTGCGGATCCGGCACTCGCGCCCCTGCGTTTCCCAAACCCCCGCCGGCCGCGCCGCGCCAAGCCGGGCCGCACAGTGACCCAGATGCATTATGCCCGCCAGGGGGTCATCACCCCTGAGATGGAATATGTCGCCATCCG
>JAOAIO010000155.1 GCA_026414665.1 Azovibrio sp. | reverse complement strand
GCTGAAGCGTGCGGGCCACTGGAATCCCGCCCAGGGCGCGCCGCCCCCGCCGGCGCAGTGGAACACGCTCGACCCCGGCCGGCCGGCAGCCCCGCGGAGCGGTTCATGATCCCCGAACTCGGCCATTTCGCCCTCATCCTCGCGCTGCTGCTGGCGCTGGCGCAGTCCGCTCTGCCGCTGATCGGCGCGCAGCGCGGCGATGCGCGGCTGATGGCCGCCGGCGCGCCGCTCGCCACCGCGGGCCTCGTCGCCGTCGGCCTCGCCTTCGCGGCGCTGATGTGGGCCTATGCGGCGAACGACACCTCGGTGATCAACGTGGTGCAGAACAGCCACTCGGCGAAGCCGCTGCTCTACAAGATCACCGGCACCTGGGGGAATCACGAGGGCTCCATGGTGCTCTGGGTGCTGGTGCTGGCGGGCTGCTCGGCCGCCGTGGCCGGCTTCGGGCGCGGCCTGCCGAGCGCGCTGCAGGCGCGGGTGCTGGCGGTGCTGGGGATGGTCTCGCTCGGCTTTCTCGCCTTCATCCTGCTCACCTC
>JAOAIO010000154.1 GCA_026414665.1 Azovibrio sp. | reverse complement strand
CTTGCGGCGATCCAATTCCATCTTGAAGGGCTGCGCGAGGATGGCCTTTCTCCACCTCCTGCAGAAGCCGTCGTCGAGTACATGTTTATCCCCGCCCAACCCATCGCTCCAGGGGACGCGCCGCAAGCGGCGCGCCCCTGAGCTTCGACGTTAGGTGGTTTTCATGCCGCTGGCTTCGCGTGTCGTCTTACTTATAAGCGCAGCCCTCTGCGGAGGCTTCTTTGCCCTTTCGGGCGCCGGCTTTTCGTGGGCCGCCGAACCTGACCAGTTCTCGAATAGCACTCTTGTTTTCTGGTTTATCGCCGGTGCGGCCTTGGCCACCCCTCTCTGGATTCCAGCCGTATTTCCAGCACGCTACACCCGTGGCTTCAAAGTCTGCCGCCGTGCTTGCGCCGTTCTTCTCCTTTTTCCAACTTGGCTTTTTGGAAGCATCGTGGCTAACAATGTCGGTCGTTTTCTGTCCGGTTTCAGCTTCACGCCCATCGCTCTTGCTCAAGGCACAATTCTTACCGGCTGCTGCCTTGCTTGTTTGTGTGTGC
>JAOAIO010000153.1:264-552 GCA_026414665.1 Azovibrio sp. | reverse complement strand
TTCAGGACCCCGGCACCACGGTGCTCCAGCCCCCGCCGGGAGCAAGGCGCAGCACCTGCAGGCGCGGTGGCGTGGCCTGCGCATCCCAGTCGCTGAGCACGAGCCGCGGCGCACCGCTGGGCAGGCGATGGACGGCCGGGCGGTGGGTGTGGCCGTGAATGACGCCGTCGGCGCCGGCCCGCCGGCGCGCCTCGTCCACCACGTGTTCGTCCACGTCGGCCCAAGGGTGCCCGGCCTGCTGGCGCTGCGCCTGGTGCTGGCGGCTCTGGGCCCGCAACTGCTGCGCCC
>JAOAIO010000153.1:0-258 GCA_026414665.1 Azovibrio sp. | reverse complement strand
GTAATCGCGATCCGCCACGCACCAGGCGTCGCCATGCGACAGCAGCCAGCGCCAGCCTCCCAGTGCCAGCACGGCTGGGTCCGGCAGCAACGTGGCCCCGCTGGCGGCGGCGAAGTCCGCGCCAAGCAAAAAGTCGCGGTTGCCGTGCATCAGCCACACCGGCCGCTGCTGGCTGACGTGGCGCAACGCCTGCGCGAGGCGGCGCGCCAGTGCAGCCTGCGCGTCGTCGCCTTGCAGCAGGTCATCGCCCACCCACAC
>JAOAIO010000152.1:239-558 GCA_026414665.1 Azovibrio sp. | reverse complement strand
TCTCCAGCGAATGGATGTACTGCTGGAGGTAGAGCGTGTCTTCGCGCGAGGGTGGGTTGATGCCGCCCAGCACCATCGCAATGCCGGGCACGTTGCTCGGCTCCTGGTTGGCCTGCCGCACCGTGACGATGGACTGGCTCACGTAGCGCTCGGCGGCGAAGATGAAGAGATACACCACGGCAATGGCCATCGGCGCCGCAATCAGAGCGAGCTTCAGCCGCCGAGGAGTGAGGCTCTTGACGAATTTCATTGGAGATCGTTCTTTGGGGCCGGCGCCACGGGCTTGGCAAGATACGCTTCGATGCCGGCGGTCACGTCC
>JAOAIO010000152.1:0-229 GCA_026414665.1 Azovibrio sp. | reverse complement strand
GCATGTTGTGCGAGACGAGGATGATCTTCGATCTCTCCAGCCGCTCCTTGAACACCTGCTGGCACTTCGTGCGGAAATGCGCGTCGCCCACGGCCATCACCTCGTCGATGAGGTAGTAGTCGAACTCGAAGGCCATGCTCAGGCCGAAGGCCAGGCGCGAACGCATGCCCGAGGAATACGACTTGACCGGTAGGTCGAAGTACTCGCCGATCTCGGCGAAATCCTGCAC
>JAOAIO010000151.1 GCA_026414665.1 Azovibrio sp. | reverse complement strand
GTCCGACTGCGCGTCGTCGGGGGAGCCCCGGCTCCCGCGCAACAAGACGATGGATCGCGCAGCCCGTCGATGCCCGCGGCGACTATGGTTTCCGAAGCGCTATCCCCAATGAATTGCTGGGCGACGGGGTGATTCCATCGCCTAAGCAAGGCTTGCGGCACCAGTCCCGATGCCGTCAATGCAACGCGGCACTGGGCGGTGGATCGACTGGACTTGCAAGCCCGTTTGGACGGCGCCTTGGCCGGCACGGCGGGGATGGGTCAGCTTCTCGCCGCGCACGTTGTGCACCGTCGCGCCCATCGCCCCAACCCGGCTGGATGGCGCCCCCGACAGGAATCGAACCTGTATCTAGCGCTTAGGAGGCGCTCGTTCTATCCATTGAACTACGGCGGCGGATCAAGGGGCAATTGTATGCTGGGGCCACTTAGTCAGGGCCAGAGACGGAGACAGGAGCAAGCGATGCACAAGGTCTGGGTGTTTGCCATCTTCTACTTGCTGGTGCTGCTGGCGCCGCTGGTGCTCGGCCTGGTGCTGCCTGATGCGCAGGACTGGCCGGCGCGCCCCTGGCG
>JAOAIO010000014.1 GCA_026414665.1 Azovibrio sp. | reverse complement strand
CTTCTGCACTGCTATGCACTACGACACGATCCGACACACCCCAATCCGCGCTTGGCCCAGGCGATTCTCTGTCAGCTAGAACAATTGGCCGAGGATCCGGCACTCGGCGAATCGCTACGTCGCACGTGTGACCAGCTCCATGATGCTTGGCTGCCTCTTAGCCGCTCTACCCTCCTGAGAAATTGGAGAGCATGACCATGCACGATACCCCTTCCATCCGGAGTGCACGGCGCTTGAAGCTCTGGGAGCTCGAGCACAAATGCCACTGCCCGATCATCGGTGTTTGCTTTGACTTAAAACGCATCCGCCAGCTCGTTGCCAAGGTCATGCTCATCACGCCGCACACCTCCGATTTCGAAATTCACGTCACCGCCGTGAAGGAAAGCGGCAGCCGCAACCGTTTGTCGGAGTTATTGCAAAAAGAACTGGAAAAAAAATTTGCGCTCACTCTACGCAAGTTCAAGCAAGCCCGCAGCAGCGCCGAACTCGACGCGCTATGGAGGGAGGCGCTGGCAATCCATGACATCGCCGGACCGCTCTGGGCTACTCTCACCCACCCGGCCTGCACGCCCGCGCTAAGTCAGAGCGTCTATGGCGACATTCATATGCTGCAACACCAGGTCGGCGCCGGCGAGCGGGCCGACTTGGCTGCGCTACGACGCCTACAGCAGGAAAACGCGGAACTGCTTGTGGCGCGTAATACGCTGCAAGACAAACTCCAACAGCTACGGCAGCAACATAGCCAGGACATCGCAACGCTCAAGCAACGTCTCGCTGCCAGCCGCGAAGAAACTTTACGGCAGCAGCAAAATGCCGCTCGCCTTTTGGGGGAGTTGAGCCAGCTCAAGGAATTCCTACGCATCAAGGAAACGCCCGTGGCGCTTTCGCGCCGGGCCCAGCAAGCCGAGTGCCGCTACACAGCGCTACGCGCCCGTACCGCGGAATTGGAGCAGCAACTCGAGGCGCTGCAAAAAGAAAACGCGCAACTGGCGCTTGCCTTGGCGCAGCGTCCTCCAGCGCCAACCTCCGCCACGGCCGAACTCAAGCAGAGCGCGGACACGCTATCCGGCCGTAATGTGCTCTGTGTCGGCGGCCGTATCAGCGCAGCGCAGCACTATCGCAAGCTGGTAGAGCGCCTGGGCGGACGCTTCTTGCACCACGACGGCGGCATTGAAGAGAACCTGGCACGGCTTGACGACTCCATCGCCGCCGCCGATGCCGTGATCTGCCAGGCCGGCTGTATCAGCCACAACGCTTATTGGCGCGTGAAAGAGCTGTGCAAGCGCACAGGCAAACCCTGCCTGTATTTGAAAACACCAGGCCTTGGCACTTTCGTGCGTAGCCTAGAGCAGTTGACTCAACCCGTCAGCAGCCCCCCCATTTCGTATGCAGCCGAAAAGAGTGCCCCATGAATGCCCGTCTCCCGCTCGCCTCGCAGTGCATCAACGCCTATCAGCTCCATCCGCACGAGATTCTCGATATCGCCATCGAAGGTCGCTGTGGCGTCGAGTATCAACCGCTACTCTGCGCCCGCACCGAGCGTATCGTCGGTTACGAAGCGCTGGCGCGTTTCTACCGGCGGGATGGCGCCCACATCGCCCCTGACACGCTATTTGAGCGCCTGCATGTCGAGCCCTTGCTGCTTTACCACTTAGAACTTTGCGCAAAACGCGTCCAACTCGCCCACGCTCCTGCGGATGGCTTGTTGTTCTTGAACCTGGACCCGGATAGCTTCGAACAAGGCGAACAGGATCATCCGCATAGCAATGCCTTTTTGGAGCTCATCCAAACGACCGGCGTGAAGGACAGACTGGTCATCGAGATCATCGAGAATCTTGCCGTACGCGATGTCATGCTGTCGCGGCGCATGATCGACGCCTTCTCCAGTCACGGGCTCAAGGTCGCCATGGACGACCTGGCTGTTTCCAAGGGGCTCATTTCTTTCGGATCACTTGCCGATGCCACCTATCTCAAGTTCGACATGTCCTGGCTCGCCGAACGCGGGCAGCCTCGCCGCGAAGAGATTCTGCACTGGTCGCTTTCTGCTGCCCGCGCCATGTCGGTCATGACCATTCTCGAAGGTGTCGAAAGCGCCGCCGACCTGGCCTTCGCACGCAAGCACGGCTTCGACCTGGTCCAAGGCTTTCGATACCGGGCGCATTTCCGGGAATGGCGGCCAAACTCGCGCTAACCCACCATGGTCGGTCCGCACGCCCTTGAGCATGAAAGCAGCGCGGTACCACACCCCCCCACAAGGGCGCAGGGTGCGTCGCTTATCGACCTGCACGGTAAGCCCAGATTCAAGGAGCCGCCCAAAGCTGACGGCGCCTTGGCGCAGTTAATGGTTGACGCCGCCGAGCGGAACAAAGACAATAAGAACTGTTATCATTTGTAGTATAAAACTTCACCGCATCAGGAAATCAGCATGGATAGGCCAAGCCCCCCTACATCGGCACCCACACCGACGAGCACGCCCACGTATTTCCGGCTCGATACCCGTCAGCTCTTCCAGAACGGCTTGCGTCAGGTCGAGATCGTCCATGGCGACGTACGCTACTGCCTGCGCTTGACCCGAGAAAACAAGCTGATTTTGACCAAATAATCTTCGCATGGCTCTCCGTTGTTGCACTCTCGTTGGTTTAGCCAGCCACTCGCCAGCCAAACCCTTTTTGCCGAGCGCAGCAGAACTCATTCCGCTCTTTTCCCTCCAATTCCTGGCAGCTTGGCATGAATCTTTCGTGCCTCTGTCGTCTTCCACTGCAGGAGCCTGATCGATGTACGTCTGTGTCTGCCAAGCCGTTACCGAGCGTCAGATCCAAGAAGCGGCGCGCAAAGGCGCCAGCCGCCTCAAGGATCTGCGCGAACAATTGGGCGTCACCCGCGATTGCGGCCGTTGCGCTAGTTGCGCGCATGCTTGCCTGCAACAGGCTCGCCGTTGTCAGAGCCACACCGTTCCGGCTTCCCTACTGGCAGCTGCCTGAAGTCAAGGTCACGTCTGCCGTCCCACCGATATGCGGCAGCCGCCCTGTGGCTTACGCTCCCCGCGTGCAGGCCGCTGATCCTCATGCGCCTATCCGCACTCTTTTGACACTGTGCGTTTCGTAGTACGCTGCGCCTCTTGACACCCCAACAAGGAGGCCATCATGCAAGGCGATAAGCAAGTCCTCAAACTGCTCAACAAGCAGCTCACCCATGAGCTCACCGCCATCAACCAGTATTTCCTACACGCCCGAATGTACGACAACTGGGGTTTTACTCGCCTCGGCAAGCACGAGTACAAGGAATCGATCGAGGAAATGCGACATGCGGACAAACTGATCGAGCGCATCCTCGTGCTGGAAGGCCTGCCCAACTTACAGAACCTAGACAAGCTCCTGATCGGTGAAAACGTGCCCGAATGCATCGAGGGCGACTTGAAGCTGGAGAAGGCCGCGCACGCCACGCTGAAGGAGGCGATTGCTCTCTGCGAGTCGGTCAAGGACTATGTCTCCCGTGACATCCTCGATGCCATCCTCGAAGACACCGAAGCGCACATCGACTATCTGGAAACCCAGCTCGAACTGATCGAAAAGATCGGTTTGCAGAACTATCTGCAATCCCAAATGCACGCTGCCGACTGATACCACCGCACGGCGCAACCGGGGCCGGGCTTACCGGCCCCGCGCACTTCAGGTGAGCCGCACCCTATCGGCGCTTTCCGCCGCTTCTGGCACCACCCGGCCGATGACGGCCGCGTGGAGAAAGCCCTGCTGTAACAAGAGCGAGAGCACTTCAGTAACGCTGCTTGCGCTACAAAGCACCGCGAGCCCGCCGTTCAACTGCGGATCATGCAGCAGCGCCAGATTTTGCGCCCGGGGCGCCTCGCCCGCCATATGTCCGCGAACTCGGGTCATGCGAGGAAGCGCATCACCTTCGAGACATATCGCTGTGTGTTCCTGTCGCAGTGACTGCAAGGCCCCCAGCAGCCCCTGCGGCCCGACTTCCAGCACCTGGCTTACCCCAGCCAGACAATACAAAGTCGGTCCCGGGCTATTGGGTTGGGTCGCCAGCGCGATCCACTCGCGTAAGTCGTGAGGGTGTAGCGCGCCGTTGGCTTGCAGGCCCTGATAAATCCCATGTCCTAGGGGCTTGCTGAGGATCAGCCGATCACCGGGACGTGCTCGATGTCCGTGCGCGAGCCGCCCCGGGTTGGCATGACCGAGCGCCAGCAATCCACACGATAAGCGCGCGGCAGGCTCGACATGGACGCCTGTAAGCATGACCTTCGCATCACAGCAGCAGCGCGCGATGCCCGCTTCCATCTCCTGCAAAGTGCGGCCGGGCACATCCATTTCGGGCAGATTGAGCAAGGCCAGAGCCACTACCGGCTGGAATCCTTCGGCATAGAGGCCGCCCAGCGCGTGCGCGGCGGCGACTCGCCCGAACACGTAAGGGTCTTGAAAAGGTGGCTGACAGCAGCGGGCCGTGAGCTTGACGGCGAGCTTGTCGTGCAGCCGATAGCTCGGGGCTTTCGGGACATGCGCCGCCGCCTCGAGCAAATCCGACGATACCCATTCTGGCCCCAGACGAGGCAACAAAGTGAGCAAGTCGTCGTGTCCTAGCTCAAAGGCCGCATCAGCTGGCATCGAAGCCGGCATCTTCTATCGCCGCGCACAGCGCGGCGCGGCTCACTTTGTGCGCATCGAAGCTCACCCGGGCCTCGGCCGCCGCGAGTGAAACCTCGACCTGCATGACGCCGTCCAGAGCCTTGAGCAAGCGGGTGATGTTGTCGACGCAAGCCTGGCAGCTCATGCCACCCACCTGAATGACCGTGTGTTCCATGTCTAGCTCCTCCTTGGGCTCATCGAATGACCTGCGCATAGCCGGCGCTGTCCCCTCGCCAATCTTCCGCCGCCATGGGGAATGGCGAGGAATCGCCGCACCACACACCACTTAGCGACGCGGCCGCCAAGCCTTGAGGCGCAAGGAGTTGCTGACCACGGACACCGACGACAAGGCCATGGCGGCTCCGGCCACCACCGGATTGAGGAATCCCAAAGCCGCAAGCGGAATCCCCAGCACATTGTAGATGAAGGCAAAGAACAGATTCTGCCGAATCTTGCTCAATGTAGCGCGAGACAGCTCTATGGCATCGACCAAGGCTTCCAGATCGTTGCGCATTAAAGTGACATCCGCGGTCTTGATGGCGGCATCCGAACCTGCGCCCATGGCAAAGCTCACATCGGCTGCGGCCAGCGCCGGGGCATCGTTGATGCCATCTCCCACCATCCCAACGATTCCGCCCTGCTGCTTTAAGTGCGCCACGGCCTTGGCCTTGGCTTCGGGCAGAATGCCTGCCTGGAACTCGGCAATGCCGGCCTGGTGAGCGATGGCTTTGGCCGTGCGCGGATTGTCGCCGGTCAGCATCACAGGCCGCACCCCTTGGGCAAGCAAACGGCCCAAGGCGGCCGGAGTCGTCGGGCGCAAGGGATCGGCAATGGCGATCAAGCCTAACACCCGAGGCGGCTCGGTAGCTTCGGCTAGGATCACCACGGTCTTGCCCTCCTCCTGGAGCCGCGTCACGTCCGGGTTACTCTCTGCCGCTTCGCCCAGCACCCAGGCCGGTGCCCCCAAGCGTAAGGCGCGCCCCCCAACCTCTCCGGCAACACCGTAGCCAGGATAAGCCTGAAAAGCAGCGGCCGGCGGTATCCCGGCTGCCTCTGGCTCGGCCAGAATGGCACGCGCCAGGGGATGTTCAGAGCCCTGTTCGAGCGCGGCCGCTAGCGCCAGCACCTCAGCCCGTTCGGCAACGAGCGGCAGCACATCGGTGACCCTGGGCTGTCCCAAGGTCAAAGTGCCGGTTTTATCTAGGGCCAGGATTTGCAATCGCTCGGCCCGCTCCAGCGCCTCCGCGTTGCGGATCAGAATGCCGGCGCGGGCACCTTGGCCCGTGCCAACCATGATGGCGGTCGGCGTCGCCAGCCCGAGCGCGCAAGGGCAAGCAATCACCAGCACCGCCACCGCATTCACCAAGGCTGTGGCGAGATCGCTCCCCAAGCCCCACCAAGCCAGAAAAGTGGCCAGTGCGATGCCACACACCGCTGGCACGAAGAGGGCGGAAATCCGGTCCGCGAGACGCTGCACGGGCGCCTTGGAGCCCTGGGCCTCGGCTACCAGGCGGATGATGCCTGCCAGCAAGGTCTGCTCCCCTACCCCGGTCGCCTGGCAGCGCAACATCCCGGCGCCATTATGCGTAGCGGCATAGACCGAATCGCCAGCTCCTTTATGTACCGGCATACTCTCGCCAGTCAGCATGGCTTCATCGACTGTCGAAGCCCCCTCGAGCACGCGGCCATCCACGGGTACCGTCTCACCAGCGCGCACCACGAAGACATCGCCGGGCATGAGGCTTTCCACCGGCACTTCCAACAATTGTCCCGCACGCTCGATGCGAGCCGTGCGCGGTTGCAAGCGTACCAGGGATTCGATGGCCTCGGAGGTGCGGGCCTTGGCCCGGGCTTCCAGCAGCTTACCTAGCAGCACCAGGCTAATGACCGCTGCGCTCGCTTCGAAATAGACGTGCAAATCGCTCAGCCCGGCGAGCGTGACCACGGCGGAAAACCCCCAGGCCATCGAAGTACCCAGGGCCACCAGCACGTCCATATTGGCGCCGCCGCCGCGCAACGCCTTCCAGGCTCCCTGATAAAAACGCCAACCGATCCAAAATTGCACCGGCGTCGCCAGCAAGAGTTGTAGCCAGCGTGGCAATTCGAGATGGCCGTGAGCGCCATCACCAGTGAACATAAAGAACATTTGCCCAACGAGCGGCAGGGTCAGCATGGCAGAAAACCAGAAGCGCCTAAGCTCGGCGCGGTAGGCCGCCGCCTTTTTAGCCTTTTCCTCCTCCATAGACTGCCCTGCTAGCCGGGTGGCGGAAAATCCCGCTCGCTCGATGGCCGCCAACACCTGCTCGGGATCGGCCAGCCCCGGCTGCCAACGCACCTTAGCCCGCTCGCTGGCAAGATTCACCACTGCCTCGACGCCAGGCAGTTTGTTCAGCACCTTCTCGATACGGGCGGCACAGGCCGCGCAGCGCATGCCGCCAATAGCAAGCTCCAGGGTCTGCGGCGGCACGCGAAAGCCTGCTTTCTCGATGGCTTCGAGCACATCCGCTGTCGTACTGGCGTTGCCGCTAAAGCGCACGCTGGCTTTCTCACTTGCCAAATTGACGCTAGCCTCGATGCCAGGCAAGTTGTTCAGCACCTTTTCGATGCGAGCGGCGCAAGCTGCGCAGCTCATACCGGCAATTGGCAAATCCAGGCGTTTCTCGCTCATGTTCGTCTCAAGGGCGCAGACTCAAATCGAGCGCGCCATACAGTCCATAAAGGCCGAAAAGCAAAATCGACAACCCGGCTAGGCCCCGCACCCACGGCTTTTGCGCCCAATCACGGAAACGAGCCAGCAAGAGGCCGGCGAGCAGCAAGTTAGGCAGCGTACCCAGGCCAAAAGCCAGCATTTGCAAGGCGCCGGCGAGCGCTGAGCCCGCCCCCAGGGCCGTGGCGAGCGCGCTATAGACCAAACCGCAAGGCAGCCAGCCCCACAGCAGGCCGAGCGGAAAGGCTTGCGCCACGCTGCGCACTGGCAAGAATCGCTTGCCGAAGGGCTGAATGCGGCGCCACAGTTTTTGTCCGATCTGCTCGGTCACGGCCAAAGCCCGGGTGGCGCCAAGCAGGTAAAACCCCAGCGCCACCAGCATCAAGTTGGCGAATACCATCAAGACCAGACGCAAGGGCAATTGTTCCGCGAGCGCCATGCTGCCCGCACCCAGCGCCCCCACTAACGCCCCAGCCAGCCCATAAGACAAGATGCGTCCCAGGTTGTAGGCCAAATGCAGGGTAAAACGCTGCGGCCCACCCAGCGACAAGGCGCCGACGATGCCGCCGCACATGCCGACGCAGTGGCTCCCTCCCAACAGACCGACCAAAAATAGGGCAAGAAAAACGGATTCGGGCATAAGAACCTCGCAAAACACCACTCGCCGCGAGCGAAAAGGGCCGGAAGCCCGGCCCCTGCGTGCGGCGACAAGAAAAATCAGATGACTTTCGAATAGCGCGTGCGCTGCCGATCGGCGCGTAAATAGCGGTCGAACACCATGGAAATGGCACGCACCAACATCCGTCCCGGCGGCTCGACGGTGATCCACTCATCGTCCACCTTCACGAGGCCGGCCGCCTGCATCTCCTTCAGGTCCTCCAGTTCGGAAGCGAAGTACTTCTTGAAGTCGATCAGATGCGCGCTCTCGATGGATTCGATGGACAGCTCGAAATGGCACATCAAAGCCTGGATGATGGCCCGCCGCAGAATATCGTCGGCATTTAACTCGATGCCGCGAAACACCGGCAGGATCTGCGCATCGAGCCGGTCGTAATAGTCGTCGAGGGTCTTGACGTTCTGGTAGTACGTCGGCCCTACCTTGCTGATCGAAGAAATGCCAAAGGCCAGCATGTCGCAGTCCGCATGGGTGGAATAGCCCTGGAAATTGCGGTGCAGGCGGCCCTGGCGCTGGGCCACGGCCAACTCGTCATCGGGCTTGGCGAAATGGTCCATGCCGATATAAACGTAACCGGCATCGGTAAGCTTTTTGATGGCCAAGGCGAGAATCTGCAAACGGGTATCCGCCGTGGGCATGTCTGCTTCGGCAATGCGACGCTGGGGCTTGAATAGGCTAGGCAGGTGAGCGTAGTTATAGATTGAAAGCCGGTCTGGATCCATGGCGATGACCCGCTCCAGAGTGCGGTTGAAGCCCATCACGGTTTGCTTGGGCAACCCATAGATCAAATCGATCGAAATCGATTTGAAACCATTGGCGCGAGCGGCACGGATGACACTCGCTGTCTCGGCTTCGCTCTGAATGCGGTTGATGGCGCGCTGCACGGCCTCATCGAAGTCCTGCACCCCGACGCTCATGCGGTTAAAGCCCAGCTCTCCCAGCAGGGCCACGGTGGCGTCATCCACCTTGCGGGGGTCCACCTCGATGGAAAATTCTCCGCCTTCCACCAAAGTGAAATGGCGGCGGGTAGCCGCCATCAACTGACGCATCTCGGCATGTGACAGAAAAGTAGGTGTGCCGCCGCCCCAGTGCAATTGCATCACCTCGTGCTCGCCATCTAAGCAAGCGCTCTGGAGGGCAAGCTCTTTTTCCATGTATTTCAAATACTTGGCGCTACGCCCATGATCCTTGGTAATGATCTTGTTGCAGGCGCAGTAATAGCAGATGGTGTTGCAGAAAGGGATGTGGAAGTATAATGACAGCGGTCGGCTAATGCCGCCGATATTGCGCTTACCCAGCCATAGTTTGGCGGCCTCGGCGCCAAAAGCCTCCACGAAACGGTCTGCGGTGGGGTAAGACGTGTAGCGGGGACCATTCACGTCGAAACGGCGAATGATCTGAGGGTCGAAAACCAGATTGGCAGTAGAGAAATTCATTGAAACACAGGGCCTTAAGGTTGTGCGGATTATGTTTGCAAGCCAGCCCGCTGCGGTTGACATGGATCAAACCCCCCGATAACGGCGTGACGAGGAAAATCGATGTCCCTGAGCCCGGTAGCCAAGGAACTCTCCATCCCGGTCATCAAGACCGCCTGCTCGAACTGCAATCTGCGTGAGCTGTGCCTGCCCTTTGGCCTTTCCGAGGAAGAAATGGCCCGGCTCGACGAGCTCATCAATGTCAGGAAGCGGGTCAAGCGAGGCGAGCATCTCTACCGCGCCGGCCAGCCCTTCGAGTCCATCTTCGCCATCCGCTCCGGCTTCTTCAAAACCGATGTGCTACTCGAGGACGGCCGCGACCAGGTCACAGGCTTCCAAATGGCCGGCGAACTGCTTGGGCTCGATGGCATCAGCACGGAACATCATTCTTGCAATGCCGTCGCCTTGGAAGACAGCGAGGTCTGCTACATTCCCTTCTCCCGCCTCGAACAACTCTCACGTGAGATTCAGGCCTTGCAGCACCATTTCCACAAGGTCATGAGCCGCGAGATCGTGCGCGACCACGGCGTCATGATGCTGCTTGGCACCATGCGCGCCGAGGAACGACTGGCCGCATTCTTGCTCAACCTGTCACAACGCTTTACCGCCCGTGGCTTCTCTCACTCCGAATTCAATCTACGCATGACCCGCGAGGAAATCGGCAGCTATCTGGGTCTCAAGCTCGAAACCGTGTCGCGCGCCTTCTCCCGCTTTCAGGAAGAAGGCTTGATCGCCGTGCAGCAAAAACACATCCGCATCCTCGACATTCCCGGCTTGAAGCAGATCATGAGCCATCACAGCCACTAAGCCAGCATGATCGGCCCGTGCACGGCTGAACATGAAAGCGGCGCGCTACCCTCCTGCCCCACAAGAAAAAAGCAGCCGCGCAGGCGGCTTGCCGACTTTCACGGTAACGGCATTCTCGCGCCCCCAAACCGGTCCTTACCGGCCGATTGCGTTTTCGGGATGATCAGGCCTTGGCCTGGCCCTCGGATTTGACGACCTTGAGCGCTGTGGCCACGAGAGAGGACATATCGGCCATGTTGCCGGGCACGATCAGCGTCGTACCCTGCTTGGCGATATTGGCGAATGCCCCGACATATTGCTCGGCCACTTTGAGATTGACCGCTTCCATGCCACCGGGGCTACTGATCGCGGCTGCCACCTGGCGAATGGCATCGGCAGTGGCTTCGGCCACGAGTCGCACGGCTTCCGCCTCGCCGCGCGCCTTGTTGATGGCCGCGGTCATCTCACCTTCGGACATCGCGATGGCCGCCTGCTTCTCGCCCTCGGCAAGATTGATCTCCTTCTGGCGCTCGCCTTCGGATTCGGCGATTTTGGCGCGCTTTTCGCGTTCCGCCGTGATTTGCAGCTGCATCGCCCGCAGCACGGAATCGGGCGGCACGATGTCTTTGATCTCGTAGCGCAAGACCTTGACGCCCCAAGTCAGACTGGCTTCGTCCAGGGCTGCAACCACGGTGCGGTTGATAGTCTCCCGGTCTTCCAGCAGCCGATCTAAATCGCGCTTGCCCGCCTCGGAACGCAACGCGGTCTTGGCCAACTGCTCGATCGCAAGCTCGAAATCCGACGTGCCATAGGAGGCTTGGCGCGGGTCGGTGACTTGGTAGTAAAGGATGCCGTCGATCTGCACCTGGGTATTGTCGCGGGTGATGCAGACCTGTGGATCGACATCGTAAGGCACCTCCTTGAGCGAATGACGATAGGCCACTCGGTCGATCATCGGCACGAGGAAGTGCAAGCCTGCCATCAGCGTCTCATGGTAACGGCCAAGCCGCTCGACGACGTAGGCGGACTGTTGCGGCACCACTTGCACGGCCTTAGCGACGAACACCAAGGCCACTACCCCCAGCACCAGCGAAAAAAAGAAACCATCCATGTTCAACCCTCCTTAGCTGCGCTTACCTACCACCAAAAACGAGCCTTCCTGGGCGAGCAGCACCAGGGTTTCTCCGGTTTCCACCGATCCGGTGGCGGCGAGCCGCGCTGGCCACTCGCTACCGCGGTACCTGACCCGCAACTGTCCCAAAGCATCGGCGGGAGTCACCGCCACGACGCTCTGTCCGACCAGCTCCGTATCGCCGCCGCCTGAGCTGCGATGGAGAAACCGGCGCCAGGCCCATAGCGTGCCACTCATCGTGGCTAGGGCAAAAACGGCTATCTGCCACGTCAGACTATCGGGCATTGCGTAGGCCAGCGCCGCAGCCGCGAGCGCGCCACTGCCGGCAAACAGCAAGGCCAGGGTGCCGGTGAGCATTTCCAGCGCCAGCAATATGCCGGCCAGTATCAGCCAGGTCCACATCGCATCCTCCTTGGGGCTGCCCGAATATACGACCCGCGCCGCCGAATGACTACGTTACGCGCGCTGCGCTCCCGCGTCCAGCGAACGTGCCTCACTCGCGCCACGCGCCTTGCCATGGATTCACTCACGCCGCTCCCAAGGCGCCGCTTCGCCGGTCCAAGCTGCCAGGTATTCACGCCAATGCGGCAGATCCAGCCGGGTAAGCTCGGCCCGTACGAAGGCTTCTTCGGCCTTGGCCGCTGCCAGATCCTGCTCGCCGCGCAGCAAGCGAAAGCGGTTGAAGACGAGATAGGTATTCACCACGTCGGTTTCGCAATAGTTGCGAATTGCGTCGGCCTGGCCGGCCTGCCAAGCCTCCCAGACCTTGCCGCCGTCCATGCCCAGCTTGCCGGGAAAGCCCATGAGCTTGGCTAGCTCATCCAAAGGCGCATTGGCGCGCGGCTGGTAGAGCGCGAGCAGGTCCATCAAATCGAGATGGCGCGTGTGATAGCGGCTGATGTAGTTGTTCCACTTGAAGTCGCGGGAGTCGGCATAGTTACCATCGCCCAAGTCCCAATAGCGCGGCGCGCTCACCCCATGGATGAGCGCGCGGTAGTGCAAAACCGGCAAATCAAAGCCGCCGCCGTTCCAGGACACGATCTGGGGCGTAAATTTCTCGATGCCGTCGAAGAAACGCTGGATGATCTCGGCTTCCGACAGGGCCGGGGCGGCTAGAGACCAGACTTTGAGGCCCTCCCGCGTGCGCAACACGCAGGAAATCGTCACGACCCGTTGTAGATGTAGCGGTAAAAAGTCATGGCCAGCCAGAGCGCGACGCTGTTGGAAGGCCAGTTCGGCCACCTCGGCGTCAGACAACACCGAATCGAGACCATGCAAGCGGCGCAAGCCCGCCACGTCGGGGATGGTTTCGATGTCGAAGACTAAAATGGGAACCATGCCGAGCATCAGGCCGGAAACACGCCGGTCGACAGATAGCGGTCGCCGCGGTCGCAGACGATGGCGACGATCACCGCATTGTCGAGCTGAGCGGCGATGCGTAGCGCCACGCTAAGCGCCCCGCCGGAAGAGATGCCGGCGAAGATACCCTCCTCACGCGCCAGGCGCCGGGTCATCTCCTCGGCATCGGCCTGGGAGACGTACTCGAGCCGATCGACCCACTGGCGCTCGTAGATTTTCGGCAGATAGGCTTCCGGCCACTTGCGAATGCCGGGGATCTGGCTCCCCTCTTCCGGCTGGCAGCCGATCACCTGAATGGCCGGGTTCTGCGCCTTGAGGTAGCGCGATGTGCCCATGATCGTGCCGGTTGTCCCCATGCTCGACACGAAATGCGTGATGCTGCCGGCGGTGTCGCGCCAGATTTCCGGTCCCGTGCCTTGCACGTGCGCCAGTGGATTGTCCGGATTGGCGAACTGGTCGAGGATGATGCCCTTGCCTTCGGCACGCAGCTTCTCGGCCACATCCCGGGCGAGCTCCATGCCGCCCTCCTTCGGCGTGAGCACCAGCTCGGCGCCGTAGGCCCGCATCGACTGGCGCCGCTCGACACTCTGGTTTTCCGGCATGACCAGAATCATCCGATAGCCGCGCATGGCCGCCACCATGGCGAGCGCGATGCCGGTATTGCCGGAAGTCGCTTCGATCAGCGTGTCGCCGGGCTTGATCTCGCCTCGGGCTTCGGCCTGGCGAATCATAGACAGCGCCGGCCGGTCCTTGACCGATCCGGCAGGGTTGTTGCCCTCGAGCTTGACCAGGATGGCGTTGTTGCGTGCCGCGTTTTCCGGTCCTGGCAGGCGCTGCAACTGCACGAGCGGCGTATTGCCGACAAAATCCTCGAGGGTCTTAAAAACAGGTCGATTAAGCGTAGTCATGCGCGTGCCAGCCATTGAACGTATTCGGTCACCCCCTCTTCCACGCTGGCGAACGGTGCGGTATAGCCGGCCGCCCGCAAGCGCGTGAGGTCGGCCTGCGTGAAAGCCTGGTATTTTCCTTTCAGCGCCTCGGGGAAGGTCACGTATTCGAGCAGGCCACGCGCCCTGATCTCGGCCAGCGTCAACGGCGCCTCACCCGCCAACGCGCGGCAGCCGTTGACCGTGGCCAAGGCCACATCGTTGAAGCTCTGAGCCCGACCGGTGCCAAGATTGAAGATGCCGGACTTTTCTGGATGGTCGAGGAAGAACAGATTCACCTTGGTCACATCCCCGACATAGACGAAGTCACGCTGCTGGCCGCCATCAGGATAACCATGCGAGCCTTCGAACAGCTTTACCTTGCCCTCGCTCCTGAACTGCTGGAAGTGGTGCCAAGCCACGGATGCCATGCGTCCTTTGTGGTTTTCCCGCGGGCCATAGACGTTGAAATAGCGCAGCCCGACGATTTGGGAGGATGCCTCAGGCAGGCGTTGGCGCACGATCTGGTCAAACAGAAATTTGGAATAGCCATACACATTCAAGGGCGCCTCGTACTGGCGCTCTTCCTTGAACACGCTGCCCCCCCCGTAAGTGGCGGCGGAAGAGGCATAGATGAACTGCACATCCTGCTCTAGACACCAATCGAGCAGAATCATGGAATAACGGTAGTTGTTCTCCATCATGTAGCGCCCATCGGTCTCCATGGTGTCGGAACAGGCGCCTTCGTGGAAGACGGCCTCCACCTCGCCGTCGAAATGCCCGTGCTGAATGCGCTGGATGAAGTCTTCCTTGTCCAGATAATCGGCAATTTCGCAATCGACCAGATTTTTGAACTTGTCGGCCTTGGCCAGATTATCCACGGCGATGATGCGGGTCATGCCGCGCTCGTTCAGCGCCTTGACGATGTTAGAGCCGATGAAGCCCGCGGCCCCGGTCACGACGATATACATGGCTACTCTCCCTTACTTTAATGCCGCCAGGAGCTCCTGGCGCGTAGCTACGGCAGTCCCTAGCTTGCCCACGACAATGCCAGCGGCGACATTGGCCACGTGGATGGCATCGGCCCAGGAGGCCCCTGCCGCGAGCATGGCGGCCAGGGTGGCAATCACGGTATCGCCGGCGCCGGAGACGTCGAACACTTCCCGCGCCACGGCCGCTTCGTGCAAGGTCTCACCTTCGCCGAACAGGCTCATGCCCTCCTCGCTACGCGTCACGAGGAGCGCCTCGAGGCCGAGCTCGCCGCGCAAGCGCCGCGCCTTCTCTTCCAGTTCGGCCTCGGAGCGCCAGCGCCCGACTACGGCTTGCAATTCGCTACGGTTGGGCGTGATCGCCGTCGCGCCGGCGTATTTGGAAAAATCATCCCCCTTGGGATCGACCAGCACCGGCTTATCGGCCGCCTGCGCCAAGCGGATCATGTCGGCGATGTGGGTCAGCCCGCCCTTGCCGTAGTCAGACAGCACGACGGCATCGCAATCCGCGACACGACGCTCGAAATCGGCCAATTTGGCGCGCAGCACCTCATGTGAAGGCGAAGTCTCGAAATCGATGCGCAATAGCTGCTGCTGCCGACCAATGACGCGGAGCTTCACCGTGGTATCGATGCCGGCATCGACGTGCAGGCCAGCATCGATCGCTTCGGCATCGAGCAGGCGCATCAAGCAGCGCCCAGCCTCGTCGGGTCCGACGACCGACAGCAACGTGCAGGTCGCGCCCAAGGCCACGATGTTGCGCGCCACGTTGGCCGCGCCACCTAGACGCTCTTCCAGACGCTCCACCTTCACCACCGGCACCGGCGCCTCGGGCGAAATGCGGCTCACCTCGCCAAACCAATAGCGGTCGAGCATCACGTCCCCCACCACCAGCAGGCGGACCTGTGCGAGTTTGTTCAGATCAAACATGAAATCAAAGTACGGGATCGAATTCTTCGGTACGGCGAGGAGGATAGGTTTCCCAGCCGCCGCAGGCTGGACAACGCCAGTGGAATTGGCGCGCCCTGAAGCCGCAATTATCGCACCGATAGCGCGCCAGCCTGCGCGTATAGCCTTGCACGATGGAGCGCGCCAACTCCAGATCGGCGCGTGCCTCGGGGGCCACCAAGGGCAGTCGGGCGCTCATGAGCTTTTCCAGGCCCAAGAGCGAGGGATTGCGTTGCAATTCGGCGCGCACCAGTCGGTAAGCCGCCTCGCTCCCCTCGCTTTCGAGTTCGAGCTGATAGACGCTATCTAGCAGATCGAGCGACGGATAATGTTCGAGATAAGCGCGCAGCAGGGCAAGGCCGGCCTCCGGCTGCCCCAAGCGCCGGTAGGCATCGAGCAAGCGCTGCGCCACCAGGGAAAGATAGGCGGGATCTTGCTGCTCGATGCGTTGCCAAGCGGCAATCGCGGCCTCGGGACGGTTTTGCTGCAAGGCCATATCGCCTTGCAATAGACTCGCGCGCACGCAACGGCGGTGCAGGCGCAGGGCTTCGGCCAGGCAAGCCTCGGCCGCTTCGAAGCGCGAGCGCATCAGCTCGCCCACCGCCAGCTCGCAATGGAAATGAGCGACCTCTTTGCCGGAATAAAGATCTGGCAGCTTGCTCGCCGCGGCGATGGCCTTCTGCCAGTCCTTTTCCTGCTGATAGATTTCGAGCAGGTGCCGCTGAGCCTCGTCCTTGAGGGACGAGTCGAGTAGCTTGACGAAAACCTCTTCAGCCCGATCCAAGAGGCCCGCCTTGAGATAATCCTGGCCGAGTTCGGAGAGCGCCTGCAGACGTATCTCGCCGCCCAAGTCGTCACGCTCCACCAGGCTCTGGTGCATACGGATAGCCCGTTCGATCTCGCCCCGGCGGCGGAATAGCCCGCCCAACGCAAAGTGCAATTCGACCGTCTGAGAATCGCCCTTGGCGACTTCCAAGAAAGCATCGATGGCCTTGTCGGGCTGTTCGTTGAGCAGGAAATTGAGCCCCTGGAAATAAGAGCGAGGCAATACCCGCGACTCTTGCACCACGTGACGGATGTCGATGCGGGCCGCCACCCAGCCTAGGCCGAAAAACAGGGGCAGCAGCAAGAGCTGCCAGTATTCGAGTTCCATCAAGACTCCCGCACCGGTTCAGATGCCGGCGCGGCGGAAAGTCGGGCAAGCTCGCGCCGCAAAGCGGCCGAAAGCCGCCGCTCACGGAACAGCGCGCCGACCACGGCGAGGATGCCGAGCAGCACGCCGACGGCAAAAAAGCCGAGCAGCAGCAGCACCAGCGGCACCTGCCAGACCTGGCCGAAGAAAAACTGCAAATTCACGAGCGCCGTATTCTTGAGCGCGAAAACAAACATGAAGCCGAACAAGGACAGGCGAAGAAGCCAGGTCAGGATGCGCATGAGGAAACCGTGGGAGATCGGCAAAAACCGCAAACGAAAAGGCGGCAACTCACGTTGCCGCCCCGAAATCTACCACAGCTCGTGCTTTAGCGTGGTTTGTTATCCACCCGCTCCCGCAATTCCTTGCCCGCCTTGAAGTGCGGCACCCATTTTTCTGGAACGTGTACCTTTTCGCCAGATTTTGGGTTCCTGCCCATGCGCGGCGGACGGTAATTGAGGGCAAAGCTGCCGAATCCGCGGATTTCGATGCGATCCCCGGCGGCAAGCGCGCCGGACATCGCATCGAGGATCATCTTGACCGCAAAATCCGCATCCTTCGCCACCAACTGTGGAAAACGCGCCGCCAGCCGGTCGATCAGTTCGGATTTGGTCATGCTCAAAGGCTCAGCCTTGCTGGTTCAGCTTCGCCTTCAGCAGCGCGCCGAGGTTGGTGGTCCCAGCGGAGCCGGCCGAATCGGCGCTGAACTTTTGCAGGGCTTCCGCCTGCTCGGCTTGATCCTTGGCCTTGATGGAGAGATTGATGGAGCGCGCCTTACGGTCGACGTTGATGACCATCGCCTCGACTTCGTCGCCGACCTTGAGCACTTGGCTCAAGTCATCGACACGGTCACGCGAGTAGTCGGAAGCACGCAGATAGCCCTCTACCTCGCCTTCGAGCGCAATCACGGCACCCTTGGCATCCACGGACTTGACCGTGCCGCGCACGATGCTGTTCTTCTCGTGGGTGGCGATGTAGTTGGTATAGGGATCGCCCTCGAGCTGCTTGATGCCGAGCGAGATGCGCTCCTTCTCCACGTCGATGGCCAGCACCACGGCTTCCACCTCGTCGCCCTTCTTGAAGTTGCGGATGGCTTCTTCGCCGGGCAGGTTCCAGGACAAATCAGACAGATGCACCAGACCGTCGATGCCGCCCGGCAGGCCGATGAAGATGCCGAAGTCGGTGATCGACTTGATGGCGCCCTTGACCTTATCGCCCTTCTTGAAGTTCTGGCTGAACTCTTCCCAGGGATTGGGCTGGCACTGCTTCATGCCGAGCGAAATGCGGCGGCGGTCTTCGTCGATCTCGAGGATCATGACTTCCACCTCGTCGCCGAGCTGGACGACCTTGGAGGGATGCACGTTCTTGTTGGTCCAATCCATTTCGGAGACGTGCACCAGACCTTCGATGCCCTGCTCGATCTCGACGAAGGCGCCGTAATCGGTCAAGTTCGTGACCTTGCCGAATAGGCGGGTACCCGGCGGATAACGGCGGGCGATGCCGACCCACGGATCTTCGCCGAGCTGCTTCAAGCCGAGGGAAACGCGGTTTTTCTCAGCGTCGAACTTGAGCACCTTGGCTTCGATCTCGTCGCCCACGGCCAGCACTTCGCTGGGGTGACGCACGCGGCGCCAGGCCAGATCGGTGATGTGCAACAGGCCGTCGATACCGCCCAGATCGACGAAGGCGCCGTAGTCGGTGATGTTCTTGACGATGCCCTTGACGACAGTGCCTTCCTTGAGGTTTTCCAGCAGCTTCTCACGCTCTTCACCGGCGGAAGCTTCCAGCACGGCGCGACGGGACAGCACGACGTTGTTGCGCTTGCGATCCAGCTTGATGACCTTGAATTCCAGGGTCTTGCCCTCGTAAGGCGTGGTGTCCTTGATCGGACGCATATCGACGAGGGAACCCGGCAGGAAGGCACGCACGCCGTTAGTCATGACGGTCAAGCCGCCCTTCACCTTGCCGGTGATGGTGCCTTGCACCAGGGAGCCGTCGTTCAAGGCTTGTTCCAGGAAATTCCAGGAGGCGATGCGCTTGGCGCGGTCGCGCGACAGGCGGGTCTCGCCATAGCCGTCCTCGAGCATTTCGATGGCGACTTGGACGAAATCGCCGGGCTGGACTTCTACCTCGCCCTGGTCGCTCAAGAATTCTTCAACGGGGATGTAGGACTCGGATTTCAGGCCGGCGTTGACCACGACGAAATTCTGGTCCACGCGCACCACCTCAGCGGTGATGACTTCGCCTTGACGCATTTCCTGGCGAGCCAGGCTTTCTTCAAAAAGTTGAGCAAAAGATTCCATGAGGGATAAAGCCATTTGTGCTGCAAAGCAGCGGTTGGTTGATGAACACTGTAGGAAAAGACGAGTCCTAGCAGCACCCCGTTTTTCCGGGCTTCCCGGAAAGGTGCGCATGATAGCAGAAAAAAAGTTTATCGATCAAACGCTTATTGCCCGTTTTTTGGCAGCTTCGGCATACCAGTCGAGCACCTGCTGCACCGCCGCTTCGATGCTAAGCGCGTCCGTGTCGAGCCGCACGGCATCGGCCTCCTGACGCAGGGGCGCGACACTGCGCTGGCTATCGCGCGCATCCCGGGCTTCGAGATCAGCCAAGATGAGAGCCAGGTCGGCCGGCTGGCCTGCGGCCAATAGCTGCTTGTAGCGCCGCTCGGCCCGCACCTGGGCGCTGGCGGTGAGAAACACTTTGAGACAAGCCTTGGGAAACACCACCGCACCCATGTCCCGCCCGTCTCCGACCAGACCCGGGGCCCGATGGAAAGCCCGCTGCCGAAACAGCAAGGCGGCGCGCACGGCCGGCAGCGCTGCCACCCGGGATGCGCCAGTGGAAATCGTCTCGGTGCGGATGGCTTCGCCGACCTCCTCGCCGTCGAGCAACACGCTACCGGCACGGAACACCACATCGAGAGTTGCCGCGACTTGGGCGACACCGGCGGCATCGTCCCAATCGATGCCGGCCTTTTGCGCCGCCAAGGCCGTAACCCGGTACAAGGCGCCGGAATCGAGGTAATGAAAGCCGAGCGCCGCCGCCACTCGGGCCGACACCGTACCTTTGCCGGAGGCCGTGGGACCGTCGATGGCGATCACCGGCGCGGGCTCCGTGACATCGGCAAAACGCTCGAAATAATCGGGAAAGGTCTTTGCCGTACACCCCGGGTCGTTGATGCGCAAAGGGGTACCGAAGGCCGCCAGAGAAAAGCACATGGCCATGCGATGGTCATCATAGGTATCGATGGTCGCGGCACTAAGTGCCGCCCCCGGCGCTGGCGGCACGATGCGCAAGTAATCCGCCCCCTCCTCGACTTGCACGCCGAGCTTGCCAAGCTCTTTCGCCATCGCGGCGATCCGATCAGTTTCCTTGACCCGCCAGCTCGCAATGTTGTCGAGCCGAGTTTCGCCTTGGGCGAACAAGGCGGTGGTCGCCAGGGTCATAGCCGCATCCGGGATGTGGTTGCAATCGAGGCGGATACCTTGAAGACCACCGGCCGGCGCGCTCGCCTCGATCCAATTCGGCCCCATGGCAATCACGGCGCCCATCTGCGCCAAGGCTTCGGCGAAGCGCACATCACCCTGGATGGAATCCCGCCCTACCCCTTCGACCCGCACCGGGCCGCCGCCAATGGCGCCCAAAGCAAGGAAATAGGAGGCCGAGGAAGCATCCCCTTCGACGTAGATGACGCCCGGCGAGACATATTGCGCGGCTGCCGGCACGGTAAAGCGCTGCCAGCCCTGACGCTCGACCTGCACGCCGAAGCGCGCCATGGTGGCTAGCGTGATTTCAATGTAGGGCTTGGAAATGAGCTCGCCCACCACTTCCACGGTCGTTTCTACCCCGGTCAAGGGGAGCGCCATCAGCAAACCCGTCAGGAACTGGCTAGACACGTCGCCGCGCACTCGCACCAGGCCGCCGGAACGAATGGCCGCCGGCTTCAGCTGCAAGGGGGGATAGCCGGTATTACCGAGATACGTGATATCCGCGCCGAGTTGGCACAGCGCATCGACCAAATCGCCGATCGGCCGCTCATGCATACGCGCCACGCCCTTGAGCACATAGTCGCCGCCAGCGAGCGCGAGCGCCGCGGTCAGCGGCCGAAAAGCCGTGCCGGCATTGCCGAGAAAGAGCTCCGCTTGCTTGACAGGAATCCTGCCGGCGCAGCCGCCGATGCGCCAGGCGCCCGCACCGAGTTCGGTGACGGTGATTCCCAAGCGCGCCAGCGCCTCCAACATGCGCGCCGTATCGTCGGAAGCGAGCAAATCGCGCACCTCGGTCTCGCCTTCGGCCAGGGCGGCCAGCAGCAGCACCCGGTTGGAAATGCTTTTGGAGCCCGGCAGGCGGACCGTGCCGCGCGCCGCGATCATCTGGGGCAAGTCGATGAATTCCATGCCATGTATCCGGATCGAAAAGTTGAAATCAACGCGCCTGCTTGTCGCCCCAAGCCCGGCGGGCCGCGCGGGCGACGGCGAAGCTTTGCTGTAGGTAATCGCCGTCGTTACGCGCCAACGCCGCTTTGAGGTCGTTCAGTTGCGCCTGGTAGGCCTCGATTTCGGCCAAGAGCGCTTGCCGGTTGGCCAGGCAAATGTCGCGCCACATTTCCGGGTGGCTGGCGGCGATGCGGGTGAAATCGCGGAAGCCGGAGGCGGCAAAGTCGAAAAAGAGCGCGGCATCGGAGCGCTCGGCCAGGTCCCGCACCAAGGCGAAAGCGAGCAGATGCGGCAGGTGACTAACGGCGGCGAAAACCCGGTCGTGCAGTTCCGGCGTGAGCTCGTAGATGTCGGCGCCACACAGGGCCCAGGCCCGTTTGACGCGGTCAAGCGCTGCATCCGTATTTTCCGGCAAAGGCGTGACCACCACTTTGCGGCCTTGATACAAGTCACTGCGCGAGGCCGCGGCGCCGCTGTGCTCGGCCCCAGCGATGGGGTGGGCAGGCACGAATTGGCCAAGCCGCTCGCCAAACGCGGCGCGGGCGGCGCTGGCCACGTCAGCCTTGGTGCTGCCGCCATCCGTAACGACGGTCTCTGACCCCATATAGGACGCGATCTGAGCAAAGACATCGGGCATCTGCCCGACCGGAGTAGCCACCAAGATCAAGTCGGCATCGCCTAGCTCATGCGCGGGATTGATGCCGGCTCGGTCGATGACGCCAAGCTCCAACGCTTCGCGCAGACTGGCAGGCCGGCGGCCGAAGCCGACCACTTCACCGACGGCCCGCGCCGATTTCAAGGCGAGCGCAAAAGAGCCGCCAATCAGGCCGACGCCAAAGATCACCACCTTGCCGAATTCGGGCTGCTGTTCAGGAACCGTGGAAAGTTCGCTCATGTCGCTCACCATGCGCCACGCCCTTGGAGGGCTGGCTGCGCCCGCCCGAAACGCCGGACGGAACGGGTTGGATTCAGAGGGCCTGCGCCAGCGCCTCCAGGAAGCGGGCATTCTCGGGCTCGGTCCCGATGCTCACGCGCAGCCACTCAGGCATGCCGTAGCCGTCGATGGGGCGCACGATCACCCCCTGCCGGAGCAGCTTCTGGTTTACGGCCTTGGCATCGCCGGCCTTGAAGGTAACGAAGTTGGCGTGCGAGGGAATGTGCTCGAGCCCCAGACGCTTTAAGCCGGAAACGAGCTGCTCCATGCCCTGGCGGTTGAGCGCGTAGCTTTCGGCCACGAACACGTGATCGTCCAGCGCCGCCTGCGCCGCGGCGAGCGCCAGGTTGTTACAGTTGAAAGGCTGCCGCACCCGGTTCATGAGCTCGGCCACGCCGGCCGAAGCCACGCCGTAGCCAATGCGTAAGCCCGCCAACCCATAAATCTTCGAGAAGGTACGGCAAACGACGAGGTTGGGAAAATCCTTGATCCAAGCGATGGTATCGTGCCGATCGGCAGGCTCCAGATATTCGTTGTAGGCTTCGTCCAACACCACGAGCACATCCGCCGGAACCTTGGCGAGGAAGGCGTGTAGCAGCGGATGCGGCAAGAAAGTGCCGGTCGGGTTGTTGGGATTGGCGATCCACACGACGCGGGTATCAGGACGGATGGCGGCAGCCATGGCGTCGAGATCATGACCGAAATGTCGCGCCGGAACGATGATGCCCTCGGCGCCTGCCGACAACGTGGCAATCGGATAAACCGCGAAGGCGTGCTGGGAAAACACGGCGGAACGGCCACTATCGAGAAAGGCCCGTGCCACCAGGTCGAGCACATCGTTAGAGCCGTTGCCGAGTACGATCTGGCCGGGCTCGACGGCATGGCGCTCGGCCAGCGCCTGGATCAGCGCGAACGGATCCGGGTAGCGCTCGATGCCAGCGATGGCCGCTTGCACGGCGAGCCTGGCGCGTGGACTCATGCCGAGCGGATTCTCGTTGGAGGCGAGCTTGACAATGCGCGCCACGGGCAAGCCCATTTCCCGCGCCAACTCGGTGATGGGCTTACCGGGCTGATACGGAGAAAGGACGCGCACATGCGGCAAGGCTTGATCGACTAAGGACATGGCAACCTCGACAAGAGATCAATAGACGGCGGCGGGATAAGAGCCCAGCACTTTCAAGTAGGCGGCCCGCGCCGCGAGCTGCTCTAAAGCGCTGGCGAGCGCGGGGGAAAGCCGATGACCTTCGACATCGACGTAATAGACATACTCCCAAAGGCCGTGACGCGCCGGCCGCGACTCCAGCCGAGTCATGGAGACGCCCGCCTCGGCAAAGGGTTTCAGCAGGTCGTGCAAGGCGCCGGAACGGTTCGGCGCGGACATGATGAGCGATGTCTTGTCACGCCCAGAAATCCCGGCATCATGCCGACCGAGCACTAAAAACCGCGTGGTGTTGTTGGGTTCATCCTCGATGCAGGCCGCTAGCACCTGGAGCTGGTAACGCTCACCGGCGGCCTCCCCGGCAATCGCCGCGGCCTCGGTTTCTGCCGCGGCCATCTGCGCTGCCAAGGCGTTGCTGGCCACGGCGATGCGCTCGACGCTGGGCAACATGCGGTTCAACCATTCATGGCACTGGGCGAGGGACTGGGCGTGCGAATAGACCTTCCGCACCGCTTGCAGGTCGGGCGCTTTGGAAAGCAGGTTCTGGTGAATGCGCACCACCACCTCGCCGCAGATCTGCAAGGGCGTCTGCAAGAGCAGGTCCATGGTACGGCCCACCGCCCCTTCGGTGGAGTTTTCCACGGGCACTACCGCGTACTCGGCATGGCCAGCCTCGACTTCGCGGAACACATCATCGATTGAAGCGCAGGGCAGGAGCCGGGCGGCATGTCCGAAGTGCTTCACCGCAGCGGATTCGGAAAAAGTGCCTAAAGGGCCGAGAAAGGCCACCTGCAAAGGCTGTTCGAGCGACAAGCAGGCAGACATCACTTCGCGGAAGAAGAACGTGATGCGCTCATCCGGCAAAGGTCCCCGGTTCAACGCTTGCAGACGGCGCAACACCTGCGCCTCGCGCTCGGGGCGATAGATGTGGCCGGCTTCGCCATAGCGGGCCTTGATCTCGCCCACCTGCTGAGCGCAACGGGCGCGCCGGTTGAGGAGTTCGAGCAATTGCGCGTCGATGCTGTCGATTTCCTGGCGCACTCCGGCCAGTGCTTGTTGCAAAGTGTCGCTCATGCGTGCTTGGCGGCAAAGTCGTTCATGAAATCCACCAAGGCTCGGACACCGTCCAGCGGCATGGCGTTGTAAAGGGAGGCGCGCATCCCACCGACGGATTTGTGCCCTTTCAGGCCGACGAGCCCAGCCGCTTCGGCCGCGGCGAGGAAAACGCCATCGAGTTCAGGGCGTGCCAGGGTGAAGGGAATGTTCATACACGAGCGGCAATCGGCCGCCACCGGGTTCCGGTAGAAGCCCTGACTCGCGTCGATGGCAGCATAGACGAGCTCCGCCTTCTGCCGATTGACGGCCTGAATGCCGGCTAAGCCCCCCTGGCGCTTGAGCCACTGGAACACCAAGCCCGCCACGTAAATGGCGAAGGTAGGCGGCGTGTTGAGCATCGAGCCGTTATCCGCCATCACCTGGTAATCCATCACGCTTGGGATGTCGGCCGGAGCCCGACCGAGCAGATCCTCGCGCACGATGACCAGGGTAACGCCGGAAGGGCCGATATTCTTTTGCGCGCCGGCATAAATGAGGCCATAGCGGCGCACATCCAACGGGCGGGAGAGGATATGCGAGCTCATGTCCGCCACCAGCGGCACCCCGGCCGGCAGTTGCGCGGCCAAGGCCGCATCGTCATGGCACTCGACACCGTGGATGGTTTCGTTGGTGCAGACGTGTAGATAGGCTGCCTGGGCATCGAGATCGAGTTCATCGGGGCGAGGCAGGCGGGTGAAACCGTCAGCCGCCTCGCCCCTGGCCTCGACAGAGGCCGCTAGCCGCACCGGCGCGATGCGCTGGGCCTCTTTCCAGGCCTTCTTCGACCACGCGCCGGTGACGATGTAATCGGCCGACTTGCGCGCCGCCCCCCGGCCTAGCAGGTTCATCGGCACCTGGGCGAACTGTTGCGTGGCGCCGCCTTGTAAAAAGAGCACCTTGTAGTCGGCAGGGATGCCGATGAGTTCGCGCAAATCGGCCTCGGCAGCGGCGATGATGCGCGTAAACTCCTTGCCGCGGTGGCTCATCTCCATGACGCCGCAGCCGGCGCCTTGCCAGTCGAGCAATTCCGCTTGCACTTGCAGCAAGACCTCGGTCGGCAGCGTCGCCGGCCCCGCGCTGAAATTCCAGACCCGATGCATCAGGCTTCTCCTTCCTGGCCTGCGCTCATGCCGACCTCGCTCGCATCCTCGCCATCGCGGCCGGCTTCATCCCCGACATCTTCTTCCTCGCCGGTTTCGGCCACCTTCTCCAGGCCACTCAATTTCTCACCGGCATCAAGGGCAATCAGCGTCACCCCTTGCGTCGCCCGCCCCAGCTCCCTGATCTCGGCCACCCGCGTGCGAATCAACACGCCACCGGTCGTGATCAACATCACCTCATCGTGATCGGTGACGAGCTTGGCAGCCACCACCTTGCCGTTGCGCTCGCTCGCGGCGATCGCCATGACACCTTGGGTGCCACGGCTGGAACGACGGAAGTCGCCCAGACGCGTGCGCTTGCCGTAGCCATTTTCGGTGGCCACGAGCACGGTCTGCTCTTCGCTCTCGGCCACGAGCAAGGCAATCACGCGCTGCCCCTCCAGCAGCGTCATGCCGCGCACGCCACGCGACTGCCGCCCCATCGGACGCACCTGATCCTCGCCAAACCACACGGCCTTGCCGCCATCCGAAACCAACACGATGTCGCTTTGCCCCGTAGTCAGCTCGGCGCCGATCAGGTAATCGCCCTCATCCAAGTCCACGGCGATGATGCCGGCCTTGCGTGGGTTGGCGAAATTGGCCAAAGCGGTCTTCTTGACCACGCCTTGGACCGTACACATAAACACGTATTTGTCGTCGGAAAATTCCTTGACCGGCAAGATGGCGTTGATCTTCTCGCCCTCTTCCAAGGGGAACATGTTGATGATCGGCTTGCCGCGGCTGTTGCGGCTACCCTGCGGCACTTCGTAGACTTTGAGCCAGTAACAGCGCCCCCGGTTGGAAAAGCAAAGGATGTAGTCGTGGGTATTGGCCACGAACAGATGATCGATGAAATCGTCGTCCTTCGTCGCCGTGGCCTGCTTGCCGCGCCCGCCGCGGCGCTGCGCGCGGTAGTCAGCCAGAGGCTGCGACTTGATGTAGCCCGCATGGGACAAGGTAACGACCAAATCCTGCGGCGTAATCAAATCCTCAATGCCCAAGTCCTGGGCATGGGCAACGATTTCGGAACGGCGCGCGTCGCCGAACTGGTCGCGGATGGCCACGAGCTCCTCGGCAATGATCTCGGTAATGCGCTCCGGCCGCGCAAGAATGTCGAGGAGATCGGCGATTTTCGCCATCACTTCCTTGTACTCAGCCACGATCTTGTCTTGCTCGAGGCCGGTGAGGCGTTGCAAGCGCAGATCGAGAATGGCCTGCGCCTGAACATCGGAGAGCCTATAGCCTTGGGCAGAGAGCCCGAACTCAGGCGCCAGCCCGTCCGGGCGAGACGCGTCCGCCGCGGCGCGGCGCAGCATGTCCTCCACCACCGGGCTCTTCCATAGGCGCGCCATCAGCTCGCGCTTGGCATCGGCCGGGGTGGGCGCCGCCTTGATCAAGGCGATGATCTCATCGACGTTGGAGAGCGCGACAGCCAGGCCTTCGAGGATGTGGCCGCGCTCACGCGCCTTGCGCAGCTCGAAAACAGTACGGCGCGTGACCACTTCCCGGCGGTGCGCGAGGAAGCATTCGAGCATCTGCTTCAGATTCAACAAGCGCGGCTGGCCTTCGACCAAGGCCACCATGTTCATGCCGAAGGTGTCTTGCAGCTGTGTCATCTTGAACAGCTTGTTGAGCACCACTTCGGGCACCTCGCCGCGCTTGAGCTCGATCACCACGCGCATACCGGATTTGTCGGACTCATCCCGCAGATCGGAAATCCCCTCGATGCGCTTTTCGTTGACCAATTCGCCGATTTTTTCAAGCAACGCCCGCTTATTCACCTGATACGGCAGCTCATCGACGATGATGGCCTGCCGATTCCCCTTGTCGATATCCTCGAAGTGGGTCTTGGCGCGCATCACCACCCGCCCGCGACCGGTGAGATACCCCTCGCGCACTCCGGCCAGCCCATAGATGATGCCAGCTGTGGGAAAATCGGGGGCCGGAATGAGGTCGAGCAAATCCTCAATCGCCATATCCGGGTTCTGTAGCAGCGCCAGGCAGCCGGCCACCACTTCGTTCAAATTGTGCGGCGGAATGTTGGTGGCCATGCCCACGGCGATGCCCGAGGAGCCGTTGATGAGCAGATTGGGAATACGCGCCGGCAAAATGAGCGGCTCCTGCTCGGAGCCGTCGTAGTTAGGCCCGAAGTCAACGGTTTCCTTGTCGATATCTTCGAGCAATTGATGCCCGATGCGGGCCATGCGCACTTCGGTATAACGCATCGCCGCCGCGTTATCGCCATCAACCGAGCCAAAATTACCCTGCCCATCCACGAGCATGTAGCGCAAGGAAAAATCCTGCGCCATGCGCACGATGGTGTCGTACACCGCCGTGTCGCCGTGCGGGTGGTATTTACCGATCACATCGCCGACGATGCGCGCCGATTTTTTGTACGCCTTGTTCCAATCGTTGCCAAGCTCATGCATCGCATAGAGGACGCGACGATGCACCGGCTTGAGACCGTCACGCACGTCCGGTAGGGCCCGCCCGACGATCACGCTCATGGCGTAATCGAGATAGGAACGGCGCATCTCGTCTTCCAGACTGACGGGAAGGATTTCCTTGGCGAATTGATCCATAGTCTCTCCACTGCCCGGACAAGGAGGCCGACAGCTGCTTATTGGTTGATGTAGACGGAATTTGCTATTTTAGCATGTCCAATGACACCCAGACCCGCCATGCCGGAAGCCCATGCCCTACGTCAGCCGGATACGCTGATCCACGCCCGCTGGATCGCCGATGTCGACACCTGCACGCTGCTCGCGCAGCACGCCGTCGCCGTCCGCGCCGGCCGCATCGTCGACATCTTGCCTTCGGCGCTGGCCCGCGAGCGCTATACCCCCCACGACAACGTCGAACTCGGCACGCACCTGCTCATCCCAGGCCTCATCAATCTGCACACCCACGCGGCCATGAGCCTGATGCGCGGCTTGGCCGACGATCTGCCGCTCAAGACCTGGCTCGAACAGCACATCTGGCCCGCCGAAGCCACGCACGTCTCGTCCCAGTTCGTGCGCGACGGCACCCGCCTAGCCTGCGCCGAAATGCTCAAAAGCGGCATTACCTGCTTTAACGACATGTATTTCTTTCCCGATGCCGCCGCCGCAGCCGTCGCGGAAACGGGAATGCGCGCCGTGCTCGGCATCATCGCCATCGACTTTCCCTCTCGCTACGCCAGCGACATCGAGGATTACCTGACCAAAGGGCTAGCCATCTGCGAGCGCTGGCAGCACGACCCGCGCATCCATTTCAGCCTAGCGCCGCACGCCCCTTACACCGTCGGCGACAGCGGTTTCGAACGCATCCGCACCCTGGCCGCGCAACTCGAACTCCCCATTCACTTACACATCCACGAAACCCGCGAGGAGCTAGAAAGCCACCGCGCCCGCTACGGCTGCAGCCCCTTATACCGCCTCGAGCGCCTCGGCCTGCTCGGCCCTCAGACCATCGGCGTGCACGGCGTACATGTCGACGCGGCGGACTTGGAACGCCTCGCCCGTCATGGCTGCCACATCGCCCACTGCCCAACCTCCAACCTCAAGCTAGCCAGCGGCATCGCCCCCATCACCGCCATGCTCGAACTCGGCATCAACGTCGGCCTGGGCAGCGATGGCGCCGCGAGCAACAATCGCCTCGATCTGCTGCAGGAAATGCGGCTAGCCAGCCTCCTCGCCAAAGGCGTGAGCGGCCACGCCGATAGCATCCCTGCCTGGGAGGCCCTACGCATGGCCACCCTCCACGGCGCCAAGGCGCTGGGCCTGGAAACGGAAATTGGCTCGATCCGCATCGGCAAACTCGCTGACCTCTGCGCCATCGACATGGAACGGCTCGAACTCGCGCCCTGCTTCGACCCCATCTCGCATTTGGTGCACTGCGTCAGCCGTGACGATGTCAGCCATGTTTGGGTAGAAGGCAAGTGTTGCGTTTCGGACAGAATACTGACGCAGATCGACGTGGCGAGTTTGAAAAACTCGGCGCGCCTATGGCAGAATAGGATCAGGTCTAGCCTGAAGATCGTGTCATGAGTACAACCCCTTGTCCGCATGGCAGAGGCCTGATGTCAGTGTTTCGACTTTTATATTTGCGAGGAAAAACGAGATGATCAAAAAATTTGCCAAGAATTCTATCGCTGTCGCCCTGCTCGCCAGCCTGGGCGCCGTCGCCGGCATGGCCCAGGCCCAAGAACGCGTGTATGTGATCGACCAGCGCGGTGAAGTCGCCACCAGCGGCGCCGGCCTGTGCTGGCGCACCGGCTACTGGACGCCGGCTGCCGCCGCCAACGATCCCGCTGGCTGCCAGTGCGACAAGGACCTGCTGCCCAAAGAAAAGTGTGACGCCACTGCCGCCAAGGCTCCCGTTTCCGGCGTGAAGCCCTCTGGCGACAAGATCACCCTGGCCGCCGATGCGCTGTTCGACTTCGACAAGGCCGTGCTGCGTCCCGAAGGCAAGGCCAAGCTCGACGAAGTCGTCGCCAAGGCCAAGGAGCTCAAGCTCGAAGTGATTCTCGCCGTCGGCCATACCGACCGCATCGGCAAGGAAGCCTACAACCAGAAATTGTCTGAAAAGCGCGCTGCCGCGGTGAAGGAATACCTGGTTGCCAAGGGCATCGAAGCCAACCGCGTCTATACCGAAGGCAAGGGCGAAAGCCAGCCCGTGACCGGTGACAAGTGCAAGAACATGGGCCCCGAAAACGGCCGCAACAAGAAGCTGGTCGAGTGCCTGCAACCCGACCGTCGCGTCGACATCGAAGTGATCGGCACCAAGTAATTCGTCTCGTGCCGCACGAAAGCCCTGCAGCAGCAGGGCTTTTTTGTTTTTCCCGCTTTGCAGGATAACCATCATGACCAACGCCGACCCGAAGGAATTGCACAAATTTGGCGAACTCGCCCATCGCTGGTGGGACCCGAATAGCGAATTTCGCCCCTTGCACGACATCAACCCCTTGCGCCTGGACTGGATCGAGCGTCAGGTCGGCCTAGCCGGCAAGCGCGTCATCGACGTCGGCTGCGGTGGCGGCCTGCTCGCAGAAGGCATGGCCGCGCGTGGCGCTCAGGTCACCGGCATCGACCTATCCGAAAAAGCGCTGGGCGTGGCACGCCTGCATCTGCTCGAGAGCGGCCTCACGGTGGATTACCGGCAAATTGCCGCCGAAGCCATGGCCGCTGCCGAGCCCGGCGCTTTCGATGTCGTCACCTGCTTGGAAATGCTCGAGCATGTGCCCGACCCGGCCAGCACCATCCGTGCCTGCGCCCAGCTCGTGAAGCCGGGTGGTACGGTTTTCTTTTCCACGATCAACCGCAACCCCAAGGCCTACCTCTTTGCCATCATCGGCGCCGAGTACGTGCTGCGCCTTCTGCCCAAGGGCACGCACGAGTACGCCCGCTTTCTGAAGCCCTCGGAACTGGCACGCTGGAGTCGGGAAGCCGGCCTCACGCCAGCAGCGCCGATCGGCCTAAGCTACAACCCCTTGCGCAAGACCTACAGCCTGGGGCCCGACATCAGCGTCAATTACCTGATGGCTTGCACCCGAGCGGCCTAACCCAGCCTGATCGGTTCGCACGCCGCTAAACATGAAAGCGGCGCGCCATCCTTTCTCCCTCAGCTCTTCCCCCACAAAGGCAAAGGGGACTACGCGGGTCACTTATCGACTTTCACGGCAACGCCTAGGAACTGCACGAGAGCATCGAGCAGCCGGCACGGTGCCGGGCCCACTCGGGCCGCTTGGCGGCGAAGGCTGCCTTACCGGGCTGCTCTTCATAAGGACGACGCAAGACTTCCTGCAACGCCAGAATCGGGCCTGTGTCGCCAGCTTCGGCTGCATCGATGGCTTGCTGCGCCAGGTAATTGCGCAGCACATAGCGCGGGTTGTGCGCATTCATCCGGGCGCGGCGCTGCTCGGGCGGCAAGCCGTCTTGCTGCAAGCGCTGCACATAGCGCTCGAGCCAGGCCAGCCAGCCAGCACGGCAGTCGCGCCAGGAGCGGGGCCGATAGGCAGCCCACTCGAGATAGGCAAGCGGATCACTCCCTGCATCGACCCAGGCAAGCTGACGGAAAAACTCGGTCATATCGAGCTCGGCTCGGTGCAACAGCGTGAGCGCATCTGCCACCAATGCCGCGTCACCGTCTTGCCAGGCAACGAAACCAAACTTGCCGGCAAACAAGCGCGTCATTTCATCGGCATAGGCCGCGTCGTAAGCGGGCAGCAGTTCTGCCAGATCGCCTCCGGGGCGTAAGCCGACGAGGGCATCCGCCAAGCGCTCGAGGTTCCAACGCGCCACCTCCGGCTGCCGCGCGAAACAGTAGCGGCGCCCTGCCGCGTCGGTGGTATTGGGGGTCCAACCGGGATCGTAATCTTCTAACCAACCATACGGCCCATAGTCGATGGTAAGCCCCAGGATCGACATGTTGTCGGTATTCATCACCCCATGTACGAAGCCCACTTGCATCCAACGTGCCAGCAGGCGGCCGGTACGCTCACAGACCGCCAAAAACCAGGCTGCGAGCGGATCAGCGGCTGTCGTGAGTTCAGGAAAATAACGGGCGATGGTGAAATCCACGAGCCGCTGTAGCAACACTCGATCCTGGCGCGCCGCCGGAAGTTCGAAGTGCCCAAAGCGAATGAAGGACGGCGCCACCCGGCAGACGATAGCTCCGGGCTCGGGCGCCGGGTTGCCGTCATAAAACATATCGCGCCAAACCGTCTCGCCCGTGCTCACGAGGCTCAAAGCCCGGGTCGTGGGCACGCCCAGGTGGTGCATGGCCTCGCTGCAAAGGAACTCCCGCAGACAGGAGCGCAGGACGGCACGGCCATCGCCACGGCGGGAATAAGGCGTCCGCCCTGCCCCTTTGAGCTGCAATTCCCAGCGCTGCCCGTCCTTGGCGACGACTTCGCCCAGGCTGATGGCGCGCCCATCGCCGAGCTGGCCCGCCCAGTGACCGAACTGATGCCCACCATAGCAGCTTGCATAGGGCTCCATGCCCGGCAAGATGGCATTGCCGGCTAACACTTCAGCCCACTCTGGCTTACGCTCCCAGCCCTCAGGCAAGCCCAGCGCCGCCGCCATCTCAGGCGAATGCGCAAGCAGACCGGGCGCCGCCACAGGCGTCGGCAAAACCGCAGACCAGGCAGCGCCATGCGCCATGCGCCATGCGCCATACACCTCACGCACCTGGTTACGGGTTTCTCCATCGCCCGGCAGCTCACGCCGGAAACGGTTGTCAAAACTAAGCATGGGCGTCGGTGTATCCATGAACGACAGGAAGACCGCGCCGCAGCCTTCAGGGTTCCCGTTGCATCAGGGCGCTTCTTCAACCAGCAGCCAGATGCCGCGCTCGGAACGCACTGCGCCGCTGGAAAGCGAAACGATACCGCGCTCCCGCGCTATGGCCGACTCACCGCTGCCCCCCAACTGCAACCATTCACCCAACCTACCGGATACGGTCGTAGACAAGCGCTGGACGTGCGCACTCCCCGGCCCCCACTGCGCTGGCTGCTCCTGCTGCTGACTGATTTCGAGCGTCACGCGGTCGCCTGCCAAGCGCGGCTCGACATAAAAGCCTTGGGCGATGTCGCGGTATTCGACTCGGTCGCTTAGCACGGCACCGCCGGGTGTCAGCACCACTTGACGCAAAGGTACGGCCACCGACGTTCCCACCTGGATGAAGGCACGGCCGCCGTCCACCGTTTGCACCATTTGCATCTGGCTCGCGGAACTGGCGCTGCGGCTATCGTAAATCTTGACGTTGGCGCGACTTTCGCCGCCCATCCGGGCCGCCAGCGCCAAGCGGGCGGCACGATCCCGCTCCACCTCGCTCACATCGGTGCTCACGCGAATGAGCAAACGCCGTTGCGGCGCATCGAGCACGGCCAACACCTCTTTGATTTCCGCCCGGTTGCGCGGCGAAGCACGCAAGAATAACTGATAGCCGCTCCCCGTCAGACTGGCCCCGGGTTCGAGCAAAGGCTGCAAGGTCGGCAGCACCTCAGCCGCGGGGCGATGCCGAAGCGGGATGATCTCGAGGCTCTGCTGCCCCCATGCCACCCCGGCGAGCATGAGCGCGCCCCCCAGCACTAGGCGCCGGCAAAAAGATAAGCGCGCAACCGCGCGCCATAGCGACACAATCATGGACAACAACTCCCATCGACAAAGCATGAGCGCTATCTTCAGCCCGCCCCCGGCGATTTGCAATCGCCACGAAGCCTGTGACCTCCCTCTTGGCTTGCGAAAGCCGAGAACCTCGACACACTCGCCGACGCGTTGGGCATAGACGAGCGGGTACTCGTCACTATTGAGATTGGGATGGCGGAATCCTTCCGCCCCGTGCACGCCGCCGCGCTGCAATTCCTCGACGAGAACACGATCTCAACTTTTTCGTAGCCGAAATGGAATTATGGAAAATCGGTGATCTCCCCGCGCGCACCACAGCCGAACGAGTGAGCCACGTCCGGCCGAGCACAAGCACGAAACGCGGCACACGCTCGCCGCGCCCTCACAGACAAAGCTGGACGGTCCCGCGCAGAGATCACGCGAGCAAAAAATAAGCCGAGCATTGCGCTCGGCTATCTTGGCGGCTTATCGCAACCTGATGCTGTGGTGGGTGGTACTGGACTCGAACCAGTGACCCCTGCCGTGTGAAGGCAGTGCTCGTACCAACTGAGCTAACCACCCATTTGCTTGGAAGAGCGCTATTAGAACACGTCCAAATACTTTCGTCAAACTTTTTTGCTCGTATACAATGGCTCGCTTTTCTCACCTGCTCATTGATCCATGGTTCGCACCCGTTTTGCCCCTAGTCCCACCGGTTTTCTGCACATCGGTGGCGCCCGTACCGCCCTCTTCTCCTGGGCTTATGCCCGTCGTCACGGCGGACGTTTCATCCTGCGCATCGAAGATACCGACGTAGCCCGCTCCACTCCAGAAGCCGTGCAAGCCATTCTCGACGGCATGAAATGGCTTGGCCTCGACCACGATGAAGGCCCGTTCTACCAGATGCAGCGCATGGACCGCTACAAGCAGGTGATCCAGGACATGCTTGCCCAAGGCACGGCCTACCCCTGCTATACCACCCCAGAAGAGCTCGACGCCCTACGCGAAGCCCAACGCGCCCGCGGCGAGAAGCCGCGCTACGACGGCCGTTGGCGCCCCGAACCCGGAAAGGTCCTGCCGCAACCGCCGGCCGGTGTGGCACCTGTCATCCGTTTCAAGAACCCCCGCGACGGCGTCGTCGCCTGGCACGATTTGGTCAAGGGACGCATCGAATTCGCCAATGCCGAACTCGACGACCTCATCATCGCCAGAGCGGATGGCACCCCCACCTATAACTTCTGCGTGGTCGTAGACGATTGGGCATGGGCATTACCCACGTGATCCGCGGCGACGATCACGTCAACAATACCCCACGCCAAATCAACATCCTTACGGCCCTGGGCGCGCAGATTCCCCAATACGCCCACCTCTCCATGATTCTCGGCGATGACGGCACCAAGCTATCCAAACGGCACGGCGCCGTTTCAGTCATGCAGTACGAGGCAGACGGCTTTTTACCCGAAGCCGTCATCAACTATCTGGCTCGGCTCGGCTGGTCGCACGGCGATGACGAAATTTTCAGTCGTGAACAATTCGTGCAGTGGTTCGACCTGGATCACATCACGCCTTCGGCGGCCCAGTTCAACACTGAAAAACTGCTGTGGCTGAACCAACACTACCTGAAACAAACCCCAGCGGCAGAGCTCGCCCCGAAAATCGCCCAACGCCTTGCCGCGCGCGGCCTCGATCCCGACCAAGGCCCCGATCTCACACAAGCCATCGCGCTTTACGTCGAGCGCTGTAATACTTTGAACGCGCTTGCCGACGCGCTCGAAACGCTATACAAGGACATCCCCCCCAACCCAGCTCTCCTAGCCCAACATTTGAGCGAGGCGGCATTGCCCGCACTAATCGATTTCACCCGTGGGCTGACCCAAGTCAGCTGGGAAATTCCAGCAATTGCGGCCTTGCTTAAGGACACCCTCGCGCAACACGGCCTGAAAATGCCAAAATTGGCGATGCCATTACGCATCTTGCTCACCGGCCAGACCCAGACCCCCTCGGTAGACGCATTGATCCACCTAATCGGTCGGGAAGCCTGCCTGACGCGCCTGGCAGCCTACCGAACCTAAGGCCGCTACCACCTCGCCTTAGCGCAGGCGGAGCGTGTAAGCGCAAGAGCCCAGTTAGAAAAGTCGGCTTTGGAAGATGAGCGACCGAGAAGTTGAGCGGCTCTACTTGCTGGAGCGGGTGGAGACTGGGTTGATCACGCAGCGGCACGCGGCGGCGATGCTGGGGATCACGGATCGGCAGGTGCGCAGACTCTTGCAGCGCTACCGACGTGAAGGAGCGGCGGGTCTGGTCAGCCGCCGGCGGGGCAAGCCCTCGAACCGGCGCATTGCCGAGGCGGTCAAGTCTGAGGTCATGGAGCGGGTCGAGGCGCGTTATGCGGACTTCGGCCCCACCCTGGCGGCCGAGTATCTGCGGGCGGAGGGTTTCATGCTCTCCAAGGAGGCGCTGCGCAGCTGGATGATCGAGGCCGGCCTCTGGCAGCCCAAGCGCAAGCGCACCGGGCTTACACCCACCCCGCCCACGGCGGGGTGAGCGGGTGCAACGGCAGTCTGCATGATGGGTGCGAGAGACGCGGCCTGCGGTACGGCCCTACCAACGCTTTGGCTCCACGCAAGGCGTCGTAACGGCCGTGGATGACGAAACACTCAACGCGCGGGGTGGACGACATCCTGAAGCGCCGCCGCCCGCCCAGAAATACGCGTCCCAGCCCTAACCATCCCTAGCGCCAGCACCCCATTACCAATCCAGCCTCTTCTGCTCAAAGGCGGATATTTCTAATTTGCCCCTACGACATCTCTAAGTTGCCTTGACATAGCCGCGCGTCACTGCGAAGCCTGGCCAGCAGGCGCCTATCGTTGCCAAGTCACTCCCACTCTATCATCAATGACGCAGTAAGCGCCTTGATTTGTCTATTGTTTTTCCACATCGATTTTCGCAATACCCTGCTGTATACCCTGCCGAAAAAATTCTTGCTCTTGCCTGTCGTTGCCGGTCTTTGCCAGACCTGAACTTTCACGCGACGGCAGGATGAAATGCCCGGATGCGGGGCGCGACCTTGTCACGCAGCTCGCGCATCGCGATACGCATGTCGTGTTCCGCCTGTAGGTTGATCCAGAACCGTGGCTCCATGCCGAAATACAGGCCCAGACGCAAAGCGGTGTCGGCGGTAATCGGCCGGCGACCATGAACGATCTCGCTGATGCGACTGGGAGAAACATCGATATCGGCGGCAAGCTGGCGCGCCGTGATGCCCAGCGGCTTCATGAATTCCTCCAGCAGTATTTCGCCGGGATGAATCTCATCGAGCAGTTTCGCCATGTTCCGTTCCTCTCAGTGATAGTCTACGATCTCGACCTGATATGCCCCGTCTTTTCGCCAGACGAAGCAGATGCGCCACTGGTCGTTGACCCGGATGCTGTGCTGCCCCTTGCGGTCCCCTTTCAGGGCTTCGAGCTGGTTTCCCGGAGGAATACGCAGGCTCGCCAGTTCGGTGGCCGCATGGAGTTGCAGCAACTTGCGCCGCGCCACCCGCTCGATGTTTCTGAACCGCAGCACGGGCCGGCAATGGAAAAGCGCCTCGGTGTCGGAACAGGCGAACGAGTGGATCATGGCGCATTGTGTTCCGTATTGCAGAATCCGTCAAGCGGGCTGAGCGGTTTCCGGTGAGGCACAGACTACAAGAATCGATTTTCGCCTGATCTGCGCAGTCGTAGTGTCGCTACGACATCGCGCACAATCTCAAAGGGCCTGCCCCATCTCGGTCTTTGCCAGATCAAACGTGAGGTAGGTTGAGGTAGGCTGGAAATAATGGAGTCCAACGGATCGTGTAATTTGACGATCTGGAGGATGAAAATGGAACGGACACCGAAGGGGATCTACACGCCGGAATTTCGGGCGGAGGCGGTCAAGCTGGTTGAAACGACGGGGATGTCGGTGGCGCGAGCGGCGAAGCAGCTATCGCTGCCGAAGAGCAGCCTGGATAACTGGTTGCGCGCGGCACGCGAAGGCAAGCTGGCGGAAGTGGGCAAAGGGCAACGGTTGCCGAGTGAATTGGAACTTGAGCTCGCGCGGACCCGCAAGGAACTGGCCGAAGTGAAGATGGAGCGGGATCTGCTAAAAAAGTTTGCGACGTATTTCGCGAAGGAGTCGCGGTGAAATACGGACGGATTCACGAACTGCGACAAACCTACCCCATTGCTGCTATGTGCTGGGTGTTTCGGAGAGCGGGTATCACGCCTGGCACAGGCGAACGCACGTCTGGAAATCGATATCAAGGCGGCGCACGAGCGGACGCGGCAGACCTACGGCCCCGAGCGCCTGCAAGCCGACTTGGCCGACAACGGCGTTCAGGTAGGCATTCACCGCATCAAGCGCATCCGCAGCAAACTCGGTCTGCGTTGCCGGCAGAAACGGAAATTCAAGGCCACCACGGATTCGAGCCATCGACTGCCCGTCGCGCCGAATCTGCTGGATCGCCAGTTTGCCGTCACGGCCCCCAACAAGGCGTGGGTCACGGACATCACCTACATCGCCACCGATGAGGGCTGGCGCTACCTCGCCGGCATCAAGGATCTGTTCAACGGCGAACTGGTGGGCTACGCCCTCGATGCCCGGATGACGCAGCAGTTGGTCATGCAGGCGCTATTCCGTGCCGTTGCCTCCAAGCGACCGGGGAAGGGGCTCATCCACCATTCGGATCGCGGCAGCCAGTATTGCTCACATGCCTACCAACAACTGCTCCGCCAGTTCGGCATGCAGCCTTCCATGAGTCGCAAGGGGAATTGCTGGGATAACGCACCGATGGAAAGTTGCTGGGGCTCATTGAAGACCGAACGGGTGCATCACCGCCGCTTCGCCACCCGCAAGCAGGCTACGAGCGAGATCACGGAATACATCGAGATCTTCTACAACAGGATTCGAAAGCAGGCTCGACTCGGCCATCTGTCGCCCGCCGCTTTCAGTCAGCAATACTATGCAAAACAGGTGGCCGCTTGAACCGTTGCACTCTACGATTTGCATCCGACCTCAAGATCTTCCAGCTCAACACCAAGGACACCCCGTCGTTCCTCTACTACAGCAGGATGTGGACAGCATCGCAGTCAGCATCCTTGTCTGCCGTAGGAAACCCGTGAACAGCCAGAAATTGGCGGCATAATGCCGATGAGTTGGAAGATGAAAAACGGCTCTTTTGAATTTCGAGTGGGTTAAGAGGCATGTGGGTTGAAGTGGGCGAAGTCGAGCTTGCCGGCGATGAGGAAGATCACGGTGCGGATGGTGGAGAATCGTCGGTATCCGCGGGCCTTGCGCTTGGCGGCCTGGAACAGGCCGTTCAAGGCTTCGAGGAAGCCGTTGGTCTGCCGCGTCTGCGCCCAGGCGACGATACTCTCCATGTGGTTGCGGATGAGATTGGCAACGTCCTTCATCGGCTCGACCTTCGAGCGCATCACGTTGGTGCACCACTGGGACAGCATGCCGCGCACGACATTGATCTGCTTGCGCTCCAGGATGTCGCGCAGTTGCTCACGGTAGAGCCAGGCCCGGGCCGTGCGCTTGGTGGTGAGCTGGGCGACCAAGGCATCGAGATCAGCCTGTGCGCTCGGATTCAGCTTCTCTCTGTCCTTCAGCAGCGCCCAGCGCAGACCCTTGAGGCTGGGGTCGGTCTTCTGTTCGATGCGCCGGGTCTTATCCACCGCTGCGCTTGCATGGGCGACGACGTGGAACTTGTCGAAGGTGATGCGGGCATTGGGCAGATGCTCGCCTACCCCCTTGATGAAGGCTGGCGACATGTCGATGGAGGCCGACTCGATGGCTTCCGGATCGCCGCCATGGACCTTCAGATCGCCGGCAAATGCCTCGACCGTGTCGGCGCCCCGCCCCTCGGCGACAAAGAGCACACGGCGTTCGTCGGCATCGGCAAACAGGTTGATGTAGTCGTGCCCCTTGGCGCGCGAGGTTTCATCCACGGCCAGGCGCCTGACCTCGGAGAAATCGGCTTCAGAGAGCGCCAGATCGACGTAGCGCTCGCAGATGGCAGCCACCCGATGCCAGGACAGATTGACCAGCCGAGCCACGGCGGCAAATGGCATTTCACGGCACAGCATGATGACCAGCGCCTCGAACAGCAGCGTGAAGCCGGCCAGCTTGCCCGCCCAGTCGGGCTCGACCAGACGAATGCCGCCGTCGGGCAGGCGGACTCGCGGCATGCGCACTTCCAGGTAGCACTCATGCTGGAAGAAGTTCAGATGCCGGTAGCGCTTGGTGACGGTATCGTGGGCCGGGTGGCCGCCTTCGACGCCCGGAACCGCAAACCGGCTGCCGGCAACGAAATCAACGCCGATGGTCAGCGTCTTCTTGCCCGCATCGAAATCGATTCCCTGAATGAACCAGGGGTCACGAATGCCCAGGGCGGCTTCAAACAGCTTGGCGCTCATTCCTCTTCCTCGCAGCGATCAAACGGGCGCGCATGCTACCCAACCCTCGCCAGGGTTTCCATGGCTCGATGCGAGAGTGCGCCGCATCCAGCCATGGGCCAGCGTATCTCCCGATCCCGCGCGTCAAGGGTGCGCTCCGCCGGGCTGCGCCCGCCCTTGACCCGCGGCCCCGGCAACCCCACTACCCACTCGATTTTCAAATGAGGCTGATTTCTCTCACTCGTTGTTGTCTGTTGTGGCTGGGACTGGCCCCGTTCGCTTTCGCCTGGGGCGGCGATCTCATCGTCGCCCGCGGCCTGCTGGAAGACAGGACGAACGCGCTGACCCTGGCCGACGTAGTCGATGCCGACTTCCGGCCGGTCGACAAGACGCTGGCCAGGGGCTACAGCGATTCGGCCTTCTGGCTGCGCATCGTCCTGCGTGCGCCCGCCAGGCCCGGGCCGGTGGAATTGCGCGTGCGGCCCACCTACCTGGACGACCTCCGGCTTTACGAGCCCGACGGCGCCGGCGGCTGGATCGAGCACGTCAGCGGCGACCGCCACGGTTACGGCGTGCGCGACCGGACTGCCGTCACCCTGGGTTTCGTGGTGCATCCCCGCGATGCGGAAACCGTCTATTATCTCCGCCTCAAGACCGCCAGCACCTCACTCCTCGACATCGAGGGACTCGAACCCCGCGAAGCGCAACTCAAGGACTTGCGGCTCTTGTTTCTCCACGGAGCGTTCTTCGCCGTCATGCTGTGGATCGTGATCTGGGCCGCCCACGACTACCTCGCCCATCGCCAGGGCTTGTCGCTGCTGTTCGTGCTCTACGAGCTCAGCCACATGCTTTACATTCTGGCCCTCAACGGCTACCTGATGCCGCTCGTGCCGTCGTCCCGCCCCGAATGGGCGGACACCCTGACCAGCCTGTTCGTGATGGCCGCGTTGTTCTTCGCCATTCCGTTTATGTACGCGCTGTACCGGCCCTACGAAGCGCATCGAGGCCTGCTGGCCATTCTGGCGGCGATGATGCTGGTATTCCCCGCGGGACTGGTCCTGATGGCTGCGGGCCACACGCGTCTCGCGCTGCAACTCAACGCGCAAGCGGCCTTGGCGGCCTCGTTGTTGCTGCCGATCCTGTCCTGGACGACCCAAAAGGATGCGTTCACCACGCGGCGCGCGTTGCGGACCGTCTTCGCCATCCAGGCGTCGATCCTGTTGGCGACGCAATTCTCCATTCAGGGATGGGGAAGGGGGACCGAATGGCATCTCGACATGCCTCTGGCGCACGTCATGGCGTCCGCCCTTCTGATGCTCTACATCATGAGCCGGCGCACCCGCCTTCTGATCGAGGAAAATCGGCGGGCCGTGCGGCAGCTGGAGTTGGCGCAGCAGCGCCTGACGCTGGAGCGGGAGCACCACGACAAGCAGAACCGATTCATGGCGATGCTGGTGCACGAACTCAAAACGCCCATCTCGGTCATGCGCATGGTGCTCGGGATGGAAAGGGCCTCGCCGGGTGCGAGGCGCCATGCGCAAAAAGCCCTCCACGACATGAACGCCGTCGTCGAACGCTGCCGCCAGGCCGACCGGCTCGAACAGACGCAATGGACGCCGCAACGGGGCCCCTGCCGCCTGCGCGAGCTGCTGGAGGAAGCCTGCCATGCCGGCGAGTCGCCGGAACGATTCTCCATAGAGGCCGAGCCGGTGCCGGACATCCTCTCCGACCCCCAGCTGCTGCGCGCGATCCTGGGAAACCTGGCGGACAACGCCCTCAAGTATTCCGCGCCGGACTCCACGATCCGCATCCGGCTCGACCGGACGTCGGAGGATGGCCAGCCCATGGTGCGCATCGGCGTCGAAAACCGCCCCGGCGACGCCGGACTGCCCGACCCCGGCCAGGTGTTCGGCAAGTATTACCGCAGCCCCCATGCCCGCCACCAGACCGGCTCCGGCCTGGGACTCTACCTCGTGCGCGGCTTCGCCGAACTGCTAGGCGGACGGGTCGAATACGACACGCCGGAAGGTAACGTCCGCTTCACCGTGTGGCTGCCCGAGACATGACCCAGGCCCTGTCTCTTATACAC
>JAOAIO010000150.1 GCA_026414665.1 Azovibrio sp. | reverse complement strand
CTCGGAGATGTGTATAAGAGACAGTGCGCACATAGGTCACCTCGTAGCCCAGGGCGCGCAGATAGCGATAGACGACATCGAAGACCACCAAGACCCGCGCATGCCCGAGGTGACAATAGTCATAGACCGTCATGCCGCAGACATACATCCGGACCCTACCGGGTTCGATCGGCTGAAGGGGTTCTTTTTGGCGGGTGAGGCTGTTATAGATGTGTAACATAGCGGCAATTGGTACGATCAAATCTAGGTTGCCATGTTAGCAAAGATGGGCCCCAAGAGGGCTTAAGGGACACGAAATCGCTTGGCCCGCCCCGCAACGGTTGGACTAAGATAACCCTTTGGCAAACGAGATGCGCATAAAACCATGCCACAGCCTGACCTGACTCACCCAGGTGCTCGCCGTTCGCTGTCGGAGTCGATCGACAGCCCAGCCGACCTTCGACGCCTGCCAGAGCACCTGCTCCCGCAGCTTGCTTCTGAGCTGCGCAGCTTTTTGATCGAATGCGTCTCCAAGACCGGAGGACACCTGGCGGCTGGGCTTGGGGTCGTGGAGCTTACGATCGGTCTCCATTATGT
>JAOAIO010000149.1:291-578 GCA_026414665.1 Azovibrio sp. | reverse complement strand
GTTCACCTCGCTCGTGCTGGCCCTGTTGTGGGCCGGCGGACACCCGCCGAAGGTGGAACCCGAGCTGTTGCAACAGGCGCGCGAGCTGCCGGGTGAGCACGATTTCGAAGTGTACATGTCCTTGTCGTGCCACAACTGCCCGGACGTGGTGCAGGCGTTGGCGTTGCTGGCCCTGGTCAACCCGCGGGTGCGCACGACGGTGATCGACGGCGCGCTGTTTCAGCACGAGGTGCAAGAACGCGGCGTGATGGCGGTGCCCCTGGTGCTGCGCAACGGCCAGATTTGGC
>JAOAIO010000149.1:0-281 GCA_026414665.1 Azovibrio sp. | reverse complement strand
GCAGGAGCTGCTGGCCAAGCTCGATGACGCCGCCGGCGCGCGGGCAGCGCAAGCCCTGGCGTCCAAAGAGCCCTTCGATGTGCTGGTGGTCGGCGGTGGGCCGGCTGGGGCGGCAGCCGCGCTCTATGCGGCGCGCAAAGGCATCCGCACCGGCCTGCTGGCCGAGCGCATCGGCGGGCAGGTCAACGATACGCTGGCCATCGAAAACTATCCGTCGGTGCTGAAGACCGAAGGCCCCCAGATGGCCGCCGCCTTGCAGGCACAGTTGCGCCATTACGAGG
>JAOAIO010000148.1 GCA_026414665.1 Azovibrio sp. | reverse complement strand
CCAGAACTACTGTCCCGCCAAACATAAAGCACATTAAGACCTGGTAAAGCCCGTAATCGAAGGAAAGCGGCAGGACGTTAAGTATGGTGTCATCGCTGGCATTTCCCAGGTACTGAATGATGCTGCGGGAGGCGGTGACCATGTTGTGATGGGTGCAGATTATGCCCTTGGGCTTGCCGGTGGAACCGGAGGTATAAATCAAACAGGCCAGGTCGTTTTCCAGAAGCCGCGGCAAATGAACGTCAACGGAAAGCTTTTCAGTCAGGCCGGCAAAATTCAGGGCCCTGGGATAGGTTCGGGGCGGAGACTGGCTGCCATCGACAATGATAATTTGCAGGTCTTCTGTGGGTGGTATAAAAGCTTCTTTCTGAAAAAGTTTTCGCCTGTAAGTGATAATGATGCTGGCACCCGAGTCTTCAATTATGGAATTGATGACCGGCCAGGGGCTCTTGGGTTCAAGGATGATAAAAACTCCACCGGCTTTAAGGATGCCGTAAATGGAGATGACTGCCTCCGGCGAATTATCAAGACAGATGACGGCTCGGTCGCCTCTCTTAAACCCCATCAGGACCAGGGCTG
>JAOAIO010000147.1 GCA_026414665.1 Azovibrio sp. | reverse complement strand
AGAAGCGATGAGGCGGCGTGCCTTGATGCCGCCCTTGCGCTGAATGGGGTCGAGGCGGATGAGATTCATGGTGATACGCTTGAGGACGGCGAGGTTGTGAGCGGCATGCAGGGTTCTGGCGCGCATCTGGTCGTCTGCGAAGGCGACATCCAGGCACCAGTGCAAGCGGTTCTCGATGCCCCAGTGCGAACGGATCGCCTGGGCGAGACGTTGGGCGTCGGGCGCCAGGCTGGAGATGTAGAGGCGCCGCTCGATGGAGACCTTGCCGTTCGATGAGCGTTCAGTCTCAATCACGGCAAAGGAACGCAGACCGGGCCAGACTTCAGGCTTGGCCAGACAGTCCAGTTGATCGAAGGCATAGCAACGGCGAATTTCCAGCCGGCCATGATCCTTCTCGACCGTCTCGGCAAAGGTATGGGGTGTCTTCTCCGGGGCGGTTTGGAAGAGAGCGAAGAAGTCGCGGATGGAAATCGTCTCCGGCGTCCGTCCCCGTTCACCGAAGTTGTTCCCGGTACCCGTGGTGCCCTGGGTGAGGTTGATGGTGATCTGGTTGGTGCCGGCCGTCCCGCCCTGCGAGCCGACGGTTACCTTGCCGTCGAT
>JAOAIO010000146.1:350-604 GCA_026414665.1 Azovibrio sp. | reverse complement strand
GATCGAGGGCGTGCGTCAGGTCGCGGCCCTGCCCGACCCGGTGGGCGCCATCACCGATCTCAATTATCGCCCGAGCGGTATCCAGGTTGGGCGCATGCGCGTGCCCTTGGGGGTGATTGGGATCATCTATGAATCGCGTCCCAATGTGACCGCCGATGCCGCAGCGCTTTGTATCAAATCGGGCAATGCTGTCATCCTGCGGGGCGGTTCGGAATCATTCGCCTCCAACCAAGCGATCGCGCGCTGCATCCAGG
>JAOAIO010000146.1:0-332 GCA_026414665.1 Azovibrio sp. | reverse complement strand
AGCCGCGAGGCCCGGGTGCCGGTCCTTAAGCATCTCGATGGCATCTGTCACGTCTATATCGATGAATATGCCGATCTCGAGAAGGCATTCGCCATCGCCTTAAATGCCAAGACCCAGCGCTATGGCACCTGTAATACGATGGAGACACTCTTGGTCGATGTCGCGATCGCTAAGGCCATTCTACCGCGGCTAGCCCTGGCCTATCGCGAGAAAGGGGTGGAGCTGCGCGGTTGCCCGCGTGCCCGATCGATCCTACCTGATGTTATCCCCGCGACCGAGGCCGACTGGGATACTGAATATCTGGCCCCGATCCTCTCGATCCGGGTGGTCGA
>JAOAIO010000145.1 GCA_026414665.1 Azovibrio sp. | reverse complement strand
GTGTGCGTGTTGCCGATCGGCCGCATCGACATGGCGATCGAGCTGGCTTTGCAGCATCGGGCGATCGTGACGAGCTATGGCGATTGCCTGCGCGTGCCGGCTTCCGAGGGCCTGTCGCTCCTGAAGGCCAAGTCGCAAGGCGCTGATGTGCGCATGGTGTATTCCGCCGCCGATGCGCTCAAGCTCGCCGAGGACAATCCCACCCGCGAGGTGGTGTTCTTCGCCATCGGCTTCGAGACGACGACGCCACCGACGGCCTTCGTCATCCAGCAGGCGGCGGCGCGCGGGCTCGAGAATTTCAGCGTGCTGTGCTGCCATGTGCTGACGCCCGCGGCGATCATGAGCATCCTCGAATCGCCCGAGGTGCGCCGCTGGGGCATACCCCCGCAGTTCTCCTTTACTCCCAAAGAACATTGGGAAATCGGCGCGCTTCTGGGCGGGCTCGACTTCGAGACCGCAGCCAAGATCACCGGCAGCCGCTTCGTGCTCCTGCGCGGCTGGGCCGCCCGGCTGGAGCGGGCGCTCATCAGCTTCATGCTGGACGTCCAACCCCAGGAGCACGGCTCCCAGGAAGTGCTGCCGCCAGTGATCGTCAATCGGGCAAGCCTCATCGGCAC
>JAOAIO010000144.1 GCA_026414665.1 Azovibrio sp. | reverse complement strand
GTGTAGGCTGGACGAGCGAAGCGTAGGCTGGACAAGCGAAGCGTAGGGTGGACGAGCGAAGCGAAGTCCACCAATTACTTTAAAGGGAGCAAAGACCAAAGCAACGAGCAGTGAGTCTTGGGGTTTCAGTTTGCTCATCCACCCTAAGTTCGGGGCGTATTCCACTATCTGCCTTATGATGAAAGGGGTTTTAACCAATGGCCCGTGTCTATAACTTCAGCGCCGGCCCTGCCATGCTGCCTGAGCCGGTCTTGATGCAGGCGCGCGATGAGATGCTCGACTGGCATGGAACCGGGATGTGTGTCGCCGAGATGAGCCATCGCGGCAAGGAGTTTATGTCTATCGCCGAGGAGGCCGAGGCCGATCTGCGCGAGCTGCTCGCCATCCCGGCCAATTACAAGGTGCTCTTTTTACAAGGCGGCGCCTCGCTTCAGTTTGCGATGGTCCCCTTGAACCTCTTAGGCGATAAGGGGCGCGCTGATTATCTTGTCACCGGCTCCTGGTCAAAGAAGGCGCTCGCTGAGGCCAAGCGCTTCGGTGAGATCCAGATCGCTGCAAGCACTGAGGCCTCCAGGTTCATCCGTGCCCCTGCTCAGGAGGAGCTTAAGCTTAGGCTTAG
>JAOAIO010000143.1 GCA_026414665.1 Azovibrio sp. | reverse complement strand
GGCTAGCACCCGCAGGGCAGCGCCGGCCATCGTTTGCGCCGCGTCAAGCACTCTCGCCTGATCGACAGCAGTGAACGGCGCAGGGCCGGTGGGCGATAACCAATGGCTACACGCCGGCACAATCACCTCCGGCGCACCCTTAGCATAAGCCACCGTGACGCCATCTTCATCGTGCAGCGTCGTCATGCGCTTGGTCTCAGACGAAAACGGGATCTCGGCCACGCGCGGCGCTTGCGCGACGAGTTCATCAACCGCTAACCCAGCCTTCGCCGCCGCCACCACCAACGCCGCCTCGGTCGGATCACCTTGCGCCCGCCAGCGGTCGTCGCGGAAGACAACACGGGCATCGGAAGCCAGCGCCGCGCCGCGCAACAACCAGCGCACCGCATCATCGGGAGGCGCTGGTTGATCGTCACGGCGAAACTCACCTTCTGGCGCATACCCCGAACCGGTAATATCCCACCATTGGCCGGCCACAAACAACCGGCGGGCAGTCATTTCATCTTTGGTCAAAGTGCCGGTCTTATCGGTGCAGATCACCGACGTGCTGCCCAGAGTTTCGACCGCCGGCAAGCGGCGCATGAGCGCATTGCGCTTGACCATGCGCTGCACGCCAATCGCC
>JAOAIO010000142.1 GCA_026414665.1 Azovibrio sp. | reverse complement strand
GTGCCTTGTTTAGCGAGCTGCGCGATATGGTCTTTGCGCGGGTGCGCTATCGGGCCATGCGCCGGCTCTCTACGCGGGTGCTTGAGCACCTCCATCGGTTGTCTTTGCGTTATCACCTGGAGCGTCAAAGCGGGGCGATCAGCCGCGACCTCGAACGGGGCACCCGGTCGGTCGCTACCCTATTGAACTATCTGGTCTTTAGCGTGCTGCCGGTGGCGGTCGAGTTTGCGCTAGTGGCAGCGATCATGACAGGGCGCTATCCGCTCGCCTTCCTGGTCGTCACCTTTGGCACGGTCTTGGTCTATTTCGCCTTTACCTTTGCCATCACCGAGTGGCGGATGGATTATCGCCATCGCATGAATTATCTGGATTCGCAGTCAAATACCCAGGCCTTTGACAGCCTGATCAATTACGAGACGGTCAAATATTTCAACAACGAGCGCCTGGAGCTTAAACGCTATGACCAGACCCTTGCCGAATGGGAGGAGATGGCGGTTGCCAGCCAGACCTCGATGTCGCTTTTAAATCTCGGTCAGGGGGCGATCATCGCGCTCGGTGTCACCCTGATCATGGTCTTGGCGGCGCAAGGGGTGGTGTCTGGTCAATTAAGCGTCGGCGATCTGGTCATGGTCAATGCCC
>JAOAIO010000141.1 GCA_026414665.1 Azovibrio sp. | reverse complement strand
GGGCACCGTCGTGCGCACGCCCTTGCCGCGACGTGCGCCTTGCAGCCCGAGCCGGCGCATCAGCCGCTCGACCGTGCAGCGCGCCACCGCCACGCCTTCGCGCACCAGTTGCCGCCAGACCTTGTCGGCGCCGTACGCCCGCAGGTTGGCGTCGAACACGCGCTGCACCTGCGGCAGCAACTGGGCGTCACGCTGCGCACGCGCGCTCAGCAGCGCGGGCTCGCGCACGCGCGCGGCATGGCGCCGGTACGCCGACGGGGCGACCTGCAGCGCTGTGCAGATCGGCTCGACCCCGTGCGCATCCCGATGCGCGTCGATGAACCCCACCATCACTTCGACCGGCGGTCGAGCTCCGCCATCGCAAAATACGCGGACGCCTTGCGAAGGATCTCGTTCGCCTGGCGCAGTTCCCGGTTCTCGCGTTCCAGTTGCCGCAGCCGCTCGCGCTCGCCGCTGGTCAGTCCCTCGCGCTGGCCGGCATCGACTTGCTGGCGCTTGACCCATTCGAGCAGCGTCTGCGGCACGCAGCCAATCTTGGGCGCAATCGACTCCACCGCCGCCCACAGCGAGGGGTACTCGCCCCGGTGCTCTTGCACCATGCGCACGGCGCGCTCGCGTACCTCGGGTGAGAACTTCGATGTCTTGTTC
>JAOAIO010000013.1 GCA_026414665.1 Azovibrio sp. | reverse complement strand
CTGATTGCGCTGTTGGGCGGTACTGCGACTGCATTTGGCTTCATTGGTCATGTCATCGCCGGTTCGATCTGGGCAATCTTCCACATTCTGATCATCACCTTGCAGGCCTTCATCTTCATGATGCTGACCCTGGTGTATATCGGTCAGGCGCACGAGTCGCACTAAGGTTTTGTAGTTCCGCGTTTTTTCAACTTTGTTTTACTTTTAACTTAGCAAGGAGTCGTCATGGAACAAGTTTTGGGTTTTGTCGCGCTGGCTGCCGGTCTGATCATCGGTCTGGGTGCTATCGGTGCTTGTATCGGCATCGGCCTGATGGGGGGCAAGTACATCGAAGCCTCCGCTCGTCAGCCTGAGCTGATGAACGAACTGCAGACCAAGATGTTCCTGCTGGCCGGTCTGATCGACGCCGCCTTCCTGATCGGCGTGGGTATCGCGATGATGTTCGCCTTCGCCAACCCCTTCAAGCTTTAATCGGCTCCCCATCAACTCTTTAGAAGGGGACTGATACCGTGAATCTGAACGCAACGCTGTTCGCCCAGCTCGTTGTGTTCTTCATTCTGGCGTGGTTCACGATGAAATTCGTGTGGCCGCCCATCGTGAAGGCACTCGACGAGCGTGCGAAAAAGATCGCGGATGGTCTGGCTGCCGCCGAACGCGGCAAACATGATCTCGAACTGGCCACCAAGCGCTCTGCGGAAGCTCTGCGCGAAGGCAAGGAAAAAGCGGCCGAACTGATTGCCCAAGCCGAGAAGCGTGCGGCCCAGATCATCGACGAGGCCAAGGCCCAGGCGAAGATCGAGGCCGATCGCATCGTCGCTGCCGGCAAGGCCGATGCCGAGCAAGAAGCCGTGCGCGCCAAGGAACAGCTGCGGGAAGCCGTTGCTGCCCTGGCGGTGGCGGGCGCCGAGAAGATCCTGCGCCGCGAGATCGATGCCAAGGCCCATGCTGAATTGCTGTCCGCCATCAAACAGGATCTGTAACGCTTATGGCTGAAACTGTCACCATCGCCCGCCCCTATGCCGAGGCCGTGTTCCGCATCGCCAAGGAAGCGGGGGCACTGGGTGCCTGGTCTGGACGCCTTCAGCGTCTGGCCTTGATTGCCCAGGACCCGGAGATGGCCGAGGTGATCGGCAATCCCAAACTGTCCGCCGAGCAGGTCGCCCAGCTCTTCGTTGCGCTGGCGGAAGACCAAGATGCCGTGCTCGGCAATTTCATTCGCGTCCTCGCGGACAATGAGCGCCTGTCGCTGCTGCCGGAAATTTCTTCCCTGTTCGAGGCCCTGAAGGCGGCCGAGGAAGGCGTCAAGGAGGCTGTGGTCCAGACCGCATTCCCTCTCACCGATGCCGACATCGCGGCCCTGATGCCCCAGTTGGAAGCCCATTTCAAGACCAAGCTCGATCCTACCGTGGTGGTAGACCCCGAGCTGATCGGTGGCGTGCGGGTGGCGGTGGGTGACCAGGTTCTGGATGCTTCCGTGCGCGGCAAGCTCGAAGCCATGGCCATCGCGCTCAAGAATTAGGAGATTTAAATGCAGTTGAATCCGTCCGAGATCAGCGAACTGATCAAAAGCAAGATTCAAAACCTGCAAGTGGGCGCTGAAACCCGCACGCAGGGTACCGTTGTTTCCGTGACCGACGGCATCTGCCGCATCCATGGCCTCGCCGACGTGATGCAGGGCGAAATGCTCGAGTTCCCCGGCAACACCTTCGGCATGGCGCTCAACCTCGAACGCGACTCCGTCGGTGCCGTGGTCCTGGGTGAATATGAGCACATTTCCGAAGGCGACACCGTCAAGTGCACCGGTCGCATCCTGGAAGTTCCCGTGGGTCCCGAACTGCTCGGCCGCGTGGTGAACTCCTTGGGCCAGCCCATCGACGGCAAGGGCCCCCTGAACAACAAGCTGACCGACAAGATCGAGAAGGTCGCTCCCGGCGTGATCTGGCGGAAGTCGGTGTCCCAGCCGGTGCAGACCGGTTTGAAGGCCATCGACTCCATGGTGCCTGTCGGCCGCGGCCAGCGCGAGCTGATCATCGGCGACCGTCAGACGGGCAAGACCGCCGTGGCCGTCGATGCCATCATCAATCAGAAGGGCACTGGCGTTAAGTGTATTTACGTGGCCGTGGGCCAAAAGGCCTCCACCATCGCCAACGTGGTGCGCAAGCTGGAAGAGCATGGCGCCCTGGAATACACCATCGTCGTCGCCGCTTCCGCTTCTGAAACCGCTGCGCTGCAGTTCATCGCCCCCTATGCCGGTTGCACCATGGGCGAGTACTTCCGCGACCGCGGTGAAGATGCGCTGATCATCTATGACGACCTGACCAAGCAAGCTTGGGCCTACCGTCAGGTTTCCCTGCTGCTGCGCCGTCCGCCGGGCCGCGAAGCCTACCCGGGCGACGTTTTCTATCTGCACTCTCGCCTGCTCGAACGCGCTGCGCGCGTCTCTGAAGCCTGGGTCGAGAAGTTCACCAATGGTGAGGTCAAGGGCAAGACCGGATCGCTTACCGCCTTGCCGGTGATCGAGACCCAAGCCGGTGACGTGTCCGCGTTCGTGCCGACCAACGTGATCTCGATTACCGACGGCCAGATCTTCCTGGAAACCGATCTGTTCAACGCCGGTATCCGTCCCGCCATCAACGCCGGTATTTCCGTGTCCCGCGTCGGCGGCGCCGCTCAGACCAAGATCATCAAGAAACTCGGCGGCGGTGTGCGTCTGGCGCTTGCCCAGTACCGCGAGCTTGCGGCTTTCGCCCAGTTCGCTTCCGACCTCGATGAAGCCACCCGCAAGCAACTCGAACGCGGCCGCATGGTGACCGAGCTGATGAAGCAGCCCCAATACTCGCCGATGAGCGTCTCCGAAATGGCAGTGACGCTGTACGCGGCCGATAAGGGCTTCTACGACGACGTGGATGTGAAGCGCGCGCTCGAGTTCGAGAAGGCACTGCTCGCTTACCTGAAACAGAACGCTGCCGATGTGATGAACAAGATGGAGACGACCAAGGAATTGGACGGCGAGACCGAGAAGCAGTTGGCTGCCGCCATCACCGCCTTCAAGGGCACCTGGGTCTAATCCAACGGGGAGAGTGCCATGCCTAGCGGCAAGGAAATTCGCAACAAGATCAAGAGCGTGGAAAACACGCGCAAGATCACCAAGGCCATGGAAATGGTGGCCGCATCCAAGATGCGCAAGGCGCAGGACCGGATGCGTGCTGCCCGCCCCTATGGCGAGAAGATCCGGCGCGTGGCGGGCAATCTGTCCCATGCGCTTACCGAGTACAAGCATCCCTTCCTGATGCGGCGCGAGCTCAAGAGCGTCGGCATCATCGTCATCACCTCCGACAAGGGCTTGTGCGGCGGCCTCAACAGCAATGTGCTGCGCCTGGTTCTCAACCGGATGAAGGAATGGGAAGCCGCCGGCATCAAGCTGCGCGCCACCTGCATCGGCAACAAGGGTTTCGGCTTCATGCAGCGTGCCGGTGCGAACATCGTCTCCCATGTCGTAGGTCTGGGCGACACGCCGCACCTCGAAAAGCTGATCGGGCCCATCAAAGTGCTGCTCGATGCCTTCGTTGCCGGCGAGATCGACGCCGTTTATGTCGCCTCGACCCGCTTCATCAACACCATGAAGCAGGAACCGGTCATCGAGCAGCTACTGCCCCTGTCCGGCGAAGCCGTGGGCTCCACCCAGACCAAGTGGGACTACGTGTACGAGCCGGATGCCCAGACCGTGATCGACGATCTGCTCGTGCGTTACGTGGAAGCGCTCATCTATCAGGCCGTCGCTGAGAACATGGCCTCCGAGCAATCCGCTCGGATGGTGGCCATGAAGTCGGCCTCCGACAATGCCAAGAACGTGATTGGTGAGTTGAAGCTGGTCTACAACAAGGCCCGTCAAGCCGCCATCACCAAGGAACTGTCCGAGATCGTCAGCGGCGCGGCAGCGGTTTAAGCTTTTTGATATTGGGGATTTAATATGAGTCAAGGTTCAATCGTGCAGTGCATCGGCGCCGTGGTGGACATCCAGTTCCCCCGCGATGCCATGCCCAAGGTTTATGATGCCCTGATGCTCGACGCCTCCTGCGAACACGAGAACGTCGAGAAGGGTCTGACCTTCGAAGTGCAACAACAGCTGGGTGACGGCATCGTCCGTACCATCGCCATGGGCTCTTCCGACGGCCTGCGCCGCGGCATGAAGGTGAATAACACCGGCGCGCCCATCTCCGTGCCCGTCGGCCACGGCACCCTGGGCCGCATCATGGACGTGCTAGGCCGTCCCATCGACGAAGCCGGCCCCATCGCCACCGATGAAAAGCGCTCCATTCACCAGGCTGCGCCCAAGTTCGACGAGCTGTCTCCTTCCGTGGAGCTGCTCGAAACCGGCATCAAGGTGATCGACCTGATCTGCCCGTTTGCCAAGGGCGGTAAGGTTGGCCTCTTTGGCGGCGCCGGCGTGGGCAAGACCGTAAACATGATGGAGCTCATCAACAACATCGCCAAGCAGCACTCCGGTCTCTCGGTGTTTGCCGGCGTGGGTGAGCGTACCCGTGAAGGGAACGACTTCTACCATGAAATGAAGGACTCCAACGTGCTGGACAAGGTGTCCATGGTGTTCGGTCAGATGAACGAACCCCCGGGCAACCGTCTGCGCGTGGCGCTCACGGGGCTTACCATGGCCGAGCGCTTCCGTGACGAAGGGCGTGACATCCTGTTCTTCGTGGACAACATCTATCGCTACACCCTGGCCGGTACCGAAGTGTCCGCGCTCTTGGGCCGGATGCCGTCCGCGGTGGGTTATCAGCCGACGCTGGCCGAAGAAATGGGCCGTCTGCAAGAGCGCATCACCTCCACCAAGGTGGGCTCCATCACCTCCATCCAGGCCGTGTATGTGCCGGCGGACGACTTGACCGACCCGTCTCCCGCCACCACCTTCTTGCACCTCGACTCCACCGTTGTGTTGAGCCGTGACATTGCCGCGCTGGGGATCTATCCTGCCGTCGATCCGCTCGACTCCACCAGCCGGCAGCTCGATCCGCAGATCGTCGGCGAGGAGCACTACTCGGTGGCCCGCGCCGTGCAGCAGACCCTGCAGCGCTACAAGGAGCTGCGCGACATCATCGCCATTCTCGGCATGGACGAACTGTCGCCGGAAGACAAGCTGGTCGTGGCTCGCGCCCGGAAGATCCAGCGCTTCTTGTCCCAGCCCTTCCACGTGGCCGAAGTATTTACCGGCTCTCCGGGCAAGTATGTGCCGCTCAAGGAAACCATCAAGGGCTTCAAGGGCATCGTCAATGGCGAGTACGACCATCTGCCCGAGCAGGCTTTCTACATGGTCGGCACCATCGAGGAAGCGGTCGAGAAAGCCAAGACGCTGCAGTGATGCAGCTCTTTGAGAAAGGGAGCCGCTTATGGCAATGACTGTACATGTGGACGTGGTGAGCGCCGAAGAAGAGATTTTCTCCGGCCTCGTCGAGTTCGCCGTATTCCCCGGTGAGTCCGGTGAACTGGGCATCATGCCGCGGCACACGCCGCTCTTGACTCGGATCAAGCCGGGTACCGTCCGTTTGAAGGTGCCCGACGAGGATCGCTTCGAGATGGTCTATGTCTCGGGTGGCATGTTGGAGGTGCAGCCACACATGATCACCGTGTTGGCCGATACCGCCATCCGTGCCGCCGATCTGGACGAGGCCAAGGCGCTGGAAGCCAAGAAGCGTGCCGAAGAGGCGCTCGCCAACAGAAAGGGCGAAATGGATTTCGCTTCCGCCGAAGCCGAGCTGGCCCAGGCTATCGCCCAGCTGCAAGCCATCAAGAAGATGAAAAACGCCATCCACTGAAGCCTCGGCTAAGCCGCATGGTGAAATGGCAGCCTTCGGGCTGCCATTTTTTCTGCGTGCGGTAAGCGGGGCGAATAGGAGGGCTTAGCCGTGCTCTAAGCGCTGCACCCGCTTTTCCAGGCGCGCGAGGTCATCGCGCAAGCGCAGCAAATCGGTGGCGAATCCCTGCTGGCGCTGGCGTGGCGTGAGCAGTTCGATTTCATCGCGCAGATATTCGCAGCACTGCTCGGCCAGGCGGCGGCCGTGGTCGGATAGGCGCGCCTTGAGGGCGCGTCCGCTGCGCGCGATTCGGTGCGCCAGGATGTCGCCCAGCCAGGGGGCGAGCTCTGCCTCCACATCCCATTCGAGGTGACGGAAGACGAAGCTGAGGGTCTCGGCGAAGTCGGCATTGCCGCTCACCCGGGCCTGCTGTAGTAGTCTTTCCGGGCCTTGCAGCAGATCGAGCGGGGTGGTGGGCAGGCTGATGCAGACTTGCGGCGTAGCATCGGCGCTCGCCGCGGCAAAGCCACCTGCGGCCGTGATGCTGAAAGTGAGCCGAACCGGACCGAGTTCGAGGCGTAGCACCTGGCCTGCGAACGGATGCAGCCGCATCCGAGCCCACTCGGCCTCGGCGAGTAGATGATCGAGGATACGGCTGATAAGGGTGGCCGTGAGCATGGCGTGCGCTAGCGCGGTCAGAATTTATAACCCCGGTGCAAGGCGACGATGCCAAGACTAAGGTTGAAGTAATCGACGCGCTCCAGCCCCGCGTCTTCCATCATTTGCTTAAGCGTCTCTTGGTCGGGGTGCATACGGATCGACTCGGCCAGATACTGGTAACTCGCCGCATCCTGGGCGACGAGCTGACCTACCCGCGGAATGACTTGAAAGGAGTAGAAGTCGTAGAGCGGCGCGAGCGGCTTCCAAATCTGCGAGAACTCCAGCACCAGCAGCCGACCGCCAGGCCTGAGCACGCGCCGCATCTCGGCTAGCGCCTGTTCCTTGTGAGTCATGTTGCGCAGGCCAAACGCGACGCTGACGCAGTCAAAGGAATCGTCGGGAAAGGGAATGAATTCCGCATCGCACTGGACCGCCGGGGTGGGATGCCCCTTGTCCAGCAGACGGTCGCGGCCGCGGGTGAGCATGGCGTTGTTGATGTCGGTGTGCACCACGAGGCCGCTGGGGCCGACTTTTTTCACGAAGGCCAGGGCCAGGTCGCCGGTGCCGCCCGCGATATCGAGCACCCGGGATCCCGGCCGCACGCCACTCTGGGCGATGGTGAAGGCCTTCCAGAGCCGGTGCAGGCCGCCGGACATGAGATCGTTCATCAGGTCATAGCGGCTCGCGACGGAATCGAACACGTCGGCCACCTTGCGCGCCTTGTCGCGCTCATTGACCTTTTGAAAACCGAAATGGGTGGTGTTATCTGGCATGGCTCAATGCTCTTCACAAGAGGGGGTCGGGCAGGGCGCTGCCGGGGCCGAGTCCCGAGAGAGGCCCTGGCGTTCGAGTTGATGCAGGTATTCTTGCCACAGCGCGTCCCGATGCCGGCCCAGGTTGTAGAGCAGATCCCAGGAATAAAGGCCCGAGTCATGCCCGTCCGAGAACACGAAGCGCAAGGCGTAATGACCCACCGGCTCGATGCGTAAGATGCTGACGTCCTTCTTGCCCGCTTGTAGCTTTTCCTGGCCGGGCCCGTGGCCGCGGGCTTCGGCCGAGGGGGTGAAGACGCGCAGGAATTCGCAGCTTAGCCGATGGCGCTCGCCGTTTGGGTAGACGAGTTCGAGGATGCGCGATTGCTGATGCAAGAGAATATCGGTGGGAATGGGCGTGGCGTCGTCGAGACCGGCCATGGGGGCTCTCCTTCACGGGGGAACTAGTTTAACTCAGTTGCCCGGCCTCTTGCGGCCTGTCATCATGCGGTAATCTTGTCTTCATAGACTTCTCCCGAAAAAGCAATATCCGAGGAGTCCCCTAACCATGCCTGCCAGTATTCTCGTGGTCGAAGACGAACCGGCGATTCAGGAGTTGATCGCCGCCAACCTGCAGATGGCCGGGCACCGGGTGCTGCGGGCCGATGATGGCGAGCAGGCCGTGCTGCGCGTGCGTGAGCAAGTGCCGGACGTGATCTTGCTCGATTGGATGCTGCCCGGCGTATCCGGCATCCAGCTGGCCCGGCGGTTTCGGGCCGACGAGCGCACGCGTGATGTGCCGATCATCATGCTCACCGCCCGGGCCGAGGAGGTGGACAAGGTGACGGGCTTGGAGGCGGGGGCCGACGACTACGTCACCAAGCCGTTTTCGCCCAAGGAACTGATGGCGCGCATCAAGGCCGTGTTGCGCCGCCGCGCGCCGCAAATGACCGAAGACCGGGTCGAGGTGGCGGGCCTGGTGCTCGATCCGCTCACTCACCGCGTCAGCGGTCATGGCCAGAATATCGTGCTGGGGCCGACAGAGTTCCGTCTGTTGCATTTCTTCATGACGCATCCCGAGCGGGTGCATAGCCGTACCCAGCTACTCGACCAGGTCTGGGGCGACCATGTCTTTGTCGAGGAGCGTACCGTCGATGTGCACATCCGCCGCCTGCGCGGCGCGCTCGAGGCGACCGGGCATGATCGGCTGGTACAGACGGTGCGGGGTAGCGGCTACCGTTTCTCCGTGCATCCGGATTGACGCGGATCGCCCTTGATCGCACTCGGGTTGCACGCGTTCTTCGTCTTGGCCCTGTTCGGGCTGTGCGTGGTCTTGCCCGTCTGGATCATGGCCGGGGCCTTTTGGGGCATGGCGGCCTTGGCGGCCGGCTTGGCGTGCCTTTCTTTGTTTCACTTCGTCTATCTGCTGCGCCTTTATGCTTGGCTCGAAGGCCCGCCGGAGCAGCCGGTGCCGCAAGGCCGCGGTCTATGGAATCGAATCTTTGCCAGCCTGCACCGCCGCGCCCGGCAGCGCGCCGAGCAGCAACGCCTCTTGTCCGATGCCTTGGAGCGTTTCCGGCGCGCCGTGCAAGCCTTTCCCGACGGCCTCATCATCTTCAACCAACATCACCAGATCGAATGGGTGAATGCTCGCGCTGCCAGCCATTTTCGCCTCGACCCGCAGGGCGACCGGGGGCAGCCGCTCACCAACTTGATCCGTCAGCCCGATTTCGTCGCCTACCTCGAGCGCGGGGAGTACGCTGCGCCGGTGGTCTTTCCCAATCCGCGCTGTCCCGGCCAGACCCTGCTCGTCCAGGTGGTGAGCTACGCGCTTGGGGAAAACTTGCTCCTGTCCCGCGATGTGAGCGACCAGGAGCGCCTGGATGTGATGCGCCGCGATTTCGTGGCCAACGTTTCCCACGAACTGAAGACGCCCCTGACCGTGGTGGCCGGCTTCGCGGAAATGCTGGCCGACCCGGATCTAGACCCCGATCCTGCTCAGGTCCGGCATTACATGGGTTTGATCGCCGAGCAGACGCAACGGATGCAGCGCCTCATCGAAGACTTGCTGACGCTGTCGGTGCTCGAATCCACCGCCGTGGCGCAGCGCGAGGAGGTGGTCGACCTCGAAGCCCTGTGCCACGCCCTGGTGCGCGATGCCGAAGTGCTCTCTGCCGGACGCCATCACATCAGCCTGAAACTCGAGGGCTACATCCAGCTCGAAGGCAACCCGCAAGAGCTGCGTAGCGCTTTCGGCAATCTCATCAGCAATGCCATTCGCTATACCCCAGCCGGGGGCGAGATTCGCATCGAATGGCAAGGCACGGCCGCGGCTGGGGTGTTCGCCGTCACCGATACCGGCATCGGCATCGCCGCCGAGCACATCCCCCGGCTTACCGAGCGCTTTTACCGCGTAGATCGTGGCCGCTCGCGGGAGACCGGGGGGACGGGCTTAGGGTTGGCCATCGTCAAGCATGTGCTCAGCCATCATCAGGCCGTGCTCGAAGTGGAGAGTCAGCCGGGCAAGGGCAGCCGGTTCGCGGCCCGTTTTCCTGCCAGCCGCTTGCGGCACGCGCAGAATGGCGCGCCACCCTGGCCGGGCGCGGGCATCACCCGGCCGGTTCGTAGCTGACGCGGTCGAAATCCGGGCCGCGATCAAGCAGGTGTTTCAGAATCACCGGCTGGATGCTGTCGCCGCAGGCCAGCGAGGCTGGACGTTCGGCGCGGTAGATGCCGGTTGGGATGACCAGCGAGGCGGGCGCGCCGATGGCTTCTACGCCAGGCAGGAGGAAGGCGCGCACATAAGGCTCGCCATTGCCGCGGGCGCCTTCGTCGGGACGTAGGGCGACGGCCTGGGGCAGGCCGGGTAGCACTGACACCCCGAGGATCAAATTGCCTTCGCTCGTCTCCTGCATCAGCCAGCTCGCCACCCCGAGCAGATAGTGCTCGCCATCGTGCGGGCAAAGCGCCAGGAGCTGGCCGTGGATCAAGGCTTGGCCGGCTATCGAGCGGCTCAGGCGAAAGCCGTTGGCCGAGTGGTTGATGACTTCCCACTGATCCTCGGGAAAGTCGAGATTGCACTGGCGGATGTGCAGGCCTTTTTCCGGCTCGACCATATGGCGGAAGGTGGCAAGGTCTTCGAAGTCCTTGCGGGAGTAGGTGCGGGCCGCCTCGGGCTGGACGAATGCCTTGCCGGAAATGGCCAGATGCATGGCCTCGAAGCCGCTGCACAGCTTCACGTGGCCGGTCGCGGCATAGCGGCGGAAGCGGCGGGGAATGGCGTGCTGCGTCCAGGGGCCGACTAGCCGGGCGAGGAGCTTGCGGACATGACTGTTGGTCTCTTCTCCTAAGCCGAGCTGGGAAGGCAACATGCGCTGTTCGAGTTGATGCTGGATGTTGGCGATATGCACTGCCAGCCGGCTCGTGTCGAGCCGCCGGGCGGAATTGCCGACCATGCTGTTGCTGGCCGGATGCAAGGGCTTGTCCTGCATCAGATCGACGATGAAAGGCGGGATTTCGAGGTCGGAATCGACCGGCTCGATGCTCACCAGCGGCGCCCACAGATAGGCCCAGCGGCGGATCAGATTCTGGTCGCGGACGCTATGGCTGTAGGGGCTAGCGCTGTCGATCAGCAGCAAGGTGATGTAGGTGGCGGCGCAGTGCGTCGAATGCTGCTCTCCTTCGAGCGGGTCGGGCACCGGCACGGTGGCGATGCCCCATTCCTCGGCGGTTTCGTAATAGCCGTGCAGGTCGAGCCAGATACCCCGCGGCAATTCCTGGCGGGCGCGGTAATGCTCATGGATGATGGCGCCGGTGTAATAGAGGTTGCGGTGCAAGATGCCGGCCATATAAGGGGCGAACTGCGGATCGTTGGGGTCGGCATGGACGCCCTGGGCGCAGTGGTTATAGGCCCGGCTCATCTTGCGAAAGGTATTGACCACGCTCTGAAAGCGGCTCTCCTCGAACTCGCCGAGCGGCAGCGGTTTGTTGTGATAGCTGCGGGCGATTTCCTCAGCGACGAAACAGAGCGGGATGCGGATCTGTTCGAGGATGGCGAGATAGACATCGGCGCTGGGCGGGGTGGCCTTGAGGCCGTCGAGCATCAAGTCGATCTGCTCGAGCGCTACAGCGGGATTGGCCAACGGCAATTGGGCGATGAGGCCGACACCGGTTTCCAGGTCGGGGATGACAGGGTTGGCGGTCATGAGGCTTACTCCGGAGCAGCGAATGGGACAACTGCATAAGGCCGAGTTTATCAGCCTTGCCCGGCGCCTGACAGGACAAGGCGCAGCCCGGCGCGGAAAAAGACTGCGGGCCCGCCGTGACGGGCCCGCGTGGCGGCTTTAGAGCAGGACTCGCTCGATGCCGCCGTTGTTGACCTTGTTCACATAATCGACGAGCCAGTTTTCTCCGAGCAGGTAGCGGGCCATTTCGACGACGATGTAATCGGCCTCGACGTTGGCATCGCCTTGGTAGCGCGATAGGCCTTGTAGGCAGGATGGGCAGGAGGTGAGGATCTTCACCGCGCCGGCAAAGCCATCGCGGCGCAGCCGGGCGGCGCCCTGCTCGATTTCCTGCTGCTTTCTGAAGCGGACCTGGGTGGAGATGTCGGGCCGGGTCACGGCCAGGGTGCCGGATTCGCCGCAGCAGCGGTCGGAGAGCTCGACGGATTGGCCCATCAGCGCATTGACGACCTTGATGCCAGCGTGGGTCTTCATCGGCGTGTGGCAGGGGTCGTGGTACAGGTAGCGGCGGCCGGTGACGCCATCGAGCTTCAAGCCCTTCTCCATCAGGTATTCGTGGATGTCCATGAGCCGGCAGCCGGGGAAGATCTTCTCGAATTCGTACTTCAGGAGCTGGTCCATGCAGGTGCCGCAGGACACCACCACGGTCTTGATGTCCAAGTAGTTCAGGGTGTTGGCGACGCGGTGAAAGAGCACGCGGTTGTCGGTGGTGATCTTCTGGCCCTTGTCCTCCTCGCCCGCCGAAGTCTGGGGGTAGCCGCAGCACAGGTAGCCGGGGGGCAGCACGGTGATGGCGCCGACTTCATAGAGCATGGCCTGGGTGGCCAGGCCCACCTGGCTGAATAGACGCTCGGAGCCGCAGCCGGGGAAGTAGAACACCGCTTCGGAATCCTCGCTGGTCTTTTCCGGGTTGCGGATCACCGGGATCACCGTGTCGTCCTCGATGTCGAGCAAGGCGCGTGCCGTGCGTTTGGGCAGGTTGCCCGGCATGGGCTTGTTGATGAAATGGATGACTTGCGCCTTGATTTCCGGTCGGCCCAGGGTGGCGGGCGGGTGCTGCACCGAGTCCTGGATCAGGCCCAGGGACTTGCCGATGACGTGGCCCAGGCGCTGGGCCTTGTAGCCCCACTCGATCATCACCTTCCTGACCAGCTTGATGGTGGCCGGATCCTTCATGGTGAGAAAGGCCATGGCGGCCGCGGTGCCGGGCACGAACTTCTTTTTGCCCTGTTTCCTTAGGAAATTGCGCATGGCGATGGTGACATCGCCGAAGTCGATGTCCACCGGGCAGGGGTTGAAGCACTTGTGGCAGACCGTACAGTGGTCGGCCACGTCGTTGAATTCGTCGAAGTGCTGCAGGCTGATGCCGCGCCGGGTCTGTTCCTCGTAGAGGAAGGCTTCGATCAATAGGCTGGTGGCGAGGATCTTGTTGCGTGGGCTGTAGAGCAGATTGGCGCGCGGTACGTGCGTCGAGCAGACCGGCTTGCATTTGCCGCAGCGCAAGCAGTCCTTGATCATGTGCGAGATGCGCCCGACTTCGGACTGCTCCATGATGAGCGACTCGGTGCCGAGCAGGCTAAAAGACGGCGTGTAGGCGTTGGTGAGGTCGCCGCCGGGCATGAGCTTGCCCTTGTTGAAGCGGCCTTCCGGGTCGACTTTCGCCTTGTAGTCGCGGAACGGGCGGATCTCGTCTTCGGTGAGGAATTCCAGCTTGGTGATGCCGATGCCGTGCTCGCCGGAAATGACGCCATCCAGGCTGCGCGCCAGCTTCATGATGCGCTCCACCGCCCGGTTGGCGGTCTGCAACATCTCGTAGTTGTCGGAATTGACGGGGATGTTGGTATGCACGTTGCCATCACCGGCGTGCATGTGCAGGGCGACGAACACCCGGCCGCGCAGCACTTCCTTCTGCACCGCCTCCATTTTTTCTGACAGGGGGCGGAATACGGGGCCGTCGAAGATGATGTCGAGCGGCTCCTTCAGCTCTTTCTTCCAGGAAGCGCGTACCGAATAATCTTGCAGGCGGTGGAACAGGGTGGGTTGCGCCGCCTTGTTGGTGAGCTCGCCGGCGACGATGCCGAATTCAGCGAAGCGGGTCTCGGCCTCGGCCAAGGGTAGGTCGAGATTGTCAAGCAGCCACTGCCAACGGGCGCGCACGCTGGCGATGTGCTCGAGCGCCTGGTCGCGTCGCTCACCGATCAGCTCGGCCTTGTCGAGCTTGGAGTCGCCCACCTTCACCGGCAGATCGCCCTGGAAGAACTGTGTGAGCGCATCGCACAGCGCCAGCTTGTTTTGCAGCGACAGCTCGATGTTGATGCGCTCGATGCCATCGCAATACTCGCCCATGCGCGCAAGAGGAATCACCACGTCTTCATTGACCTTGAAGGCGTTGGTGTGGCGCGAGATGGCGGCGGTGCGGGAGCGATCGAGCCAGAACTTCTTGCGCGTCTCCGGGGTGACGGCGATGAAACCCTCGGCGCCGCGGCTGTTGGTCATGCGCACCACTTCCGAGGCGGCGGCCATCACCGCGTTCTCGTCATGGCCGACGATGTCGCCGATCAGCACCATCTTCGGCCTACCGTGGCGCTTGGCCTTGGTGGCGTAGCCCACGGCCTTCACGTAGCGTTCGTCCAGGTGTTCCAGGCCCGCCAGCTGCACCCCTGCGGCGTGACCGGCACCGCCCGGCTTGAAGTAATCGGTGATCTCGACGATGGAGGGCACGGCTTCGCGCACCTGGCCGAAGAATTCCAGGCAGACAGTGCGGGTGACCGGGGGCATCTTGTGCAGCACCCAGCGGGCGGCGACGATGATGCCGTCGGTGCCTTCCTTCTGCACCCCCGGCACGCCGCCCAAGAACTTGTCGGTCACATCTTTGCCGAGGCCCGTCTTGCGGCAGCGGGCGCCGGGCATTTCCAGGATTTCTTCGGCGATGAGCTTCTTGCCTTCCGCATCGAAGCGTTTGAGGCGGAATTGCACGTGCTCTTGCTCGTGGATCTTGCCGAGATTGTGGTTGAGCCGCTCGACTTCGAGCCAATTGCCGTCGGGCGTGACCATTTTCCACCATGCCAGATTGTCGAGCGCCGTGCCCCAGAGCACCGCCTTCTTGCCGCCGGCGTTCATGGCAATGTTGCCGCCGATGCAGGAGGCCGAGGCCGATGTGGGGTCTACGGCGAATACTCGGCCGGCCTTGCTCGCCGCCTCGGCCACCCGCTCGGTGACGACGCCGGCGCCGGTGCGGATGGTGGCATAGGGCTCGGTGTGGCCAGGCAGGACGAGCTCTTCCACCGGGCCCAGATCGATCAGCTTTTCCGTGTTGATCACTGCCGAGTAGCGCGTGAGCGGCACGGCGCCGCCAGTGTAGCCGGTGCCACCGCCGCGCGGGATGATGGTGAGGCCTGCCTCGATGCAGCCGCGCACGAGCGGCGCGACTTCTTCCTCGGTGTCGGGATAAAGCACCACGAACGGATATTCGACGCGCCAGTCGGTGGCGTCAGTGACGTGCGCGACCCGCGCCAGGCCATCGAAGGCGATGTTGTCGCGGCGGGTATGGCGGCCCAGGATTTTCTGCACCTTCCGGCGTAGTTGCGCGGTTTCTAGGAACCACGCCTCGAAGCGGCCGACGGCTGCGCGCGCCGCCTCTACCAGCCGGGCGACTCGGGCGCTGCGTTCGGGATCCTCATTGCGCGTCGCTTCGCGGCGCTTTTCCACCTCCGCCAGACGATGATGCAAGGCGTCGATCAGGGCGTGACGCCGCTCGCGGTTGGCGAGCAGATCGTCTTCGAGATAGGGGTTGCGCTGCACCACCCAGATATCGCCTAGCACTTCGTACAGCATTCGGGCGGAACGACCGGTGACCCGCTCGCTGCGCAGCTCGTCGAGGAGCTGCCAATTTTCCTCGCCCAGCAGGCGGATGACGATTTCCCGGTCGGAAAAGGAAGTGTAGTTATAGGGGATTTCTCGAAGGCGTGCGGTCATCGTGGTTGGCGGCGGAGCCGTTCCTGCAAAAAAGGAATTCTAACTTACCGGCCCTGGGCCGGGTCATGCCGAACTTGGACAGGTGCCGGTGCGATTGGTTTAGCTGCTGGACAATCAGAGCTTGCCGGTTATGATGCGCATCATGAAGCGGCACATCTCATCCGCCTTCGGGTCGCGCTTGGCGTGGCTTTGTCTCGCTGTTGGGCTGGCCGCTGGCGGCGCGGCCTGGGCCCGGCCGCTGGAAGCGGTCGTGCTGCAGCTCAAGGGGCCGCGTCGTTTCGCGTTTGCTGGCTACTACGCGGCCTTGGCGCAGGGCTACTACCGCGAGGCGGGTTTGGACGTGGACATCCGCGCAGCCCAGCCTGGCCAGGATCCGGTCAGCGCCGTGCTGGCGGGCGAGGCCCAGTATGGTGTCGGCACGAGCAGTCTGCTGCTGCGTCGTCAGCGTGGCGCGCCTGTGGTCGTGCTGGCCGTGATTTTCCAGCATTCGCCTTGGGTGTTCTTGAGCCGGCACGATGCGCAGATCGCCTCGGTGCATGACCTCGCCGGGCGGCGGGTGCTGATCGCGCCCGAAGCCGCCGAACTGCGCGCTTATTTGCGCGCCGAGGGGGTCGTGCCGGCTGCCGTGGTCGAGCCGGCGCCGGATTTCAAGCCCCAGGATGTCTTGTCGGACGCAGTCGATGCCTGCTCCGCCGATGTCACGGCGCTCCCGTTCCGCTTCGAGTCGGCTAGCCTGCCCTTCCTCAGCTTCACGCCACGCGCGGCCGGCATCGATTTTTACGGCGACAACCTGTTTACCAGTGCCGCCGAGCTCCGCCGTCATCCCGAGCGCGTTGCTGCCTTCCGGCAGGCGAGCCTCAAGGGCTGGCAGTATGCCATGCGCCACCCGGAAGCGATCGCCGAGCTGATCTCGAGCCGCTACGACGCACGCCTTGACCGCGCTGACCTGATGCAGGAGGCGCAGGCGCTGGCGCCCCTGATCCAGGCCGATGTGGTGGAGCTGGGTTATATGCATCCAGGGCGCTGGCGGCATATCGCCGAGATCTATGCCGATCTGGGGCTGTTGCCGACGGACTTTTCCCTCCAGGGCTTTCTCTACGGCCCGGCGCCAGAAGCGGCGCCACAGCCCAACTTGCGCTTAGGGCTAGTGCTGTTGGGCGCGCTTGCCGCCATTTTCCTGGGCGTGGCGGTGCAGATCGCCCGGCTCAACCGACGCTTGCGCAGAACCATGGCCGAGATGGTGGCCGTTCAGGCGCGCCTACGCGAAAGCGAGATGCGCTTGCAGCAACAGGCGATTCGAGACGCGCTGACGGGATTGTTCAACCGTCGCTACCTCGACGAAACCCTGGAGCTGGAAATCGCCCAGGCCCGGCGCCAGGGCCATCCGCTTGCGGTGGTGATGCTCGACCTCGACCATTTCAAGCAAATCAACGATACCTATGGCCATCAGGCCGGCGACGAGGTGCTCAAGAGTCTGGGCGCCATGCTGCGCGAGGATTCCCGCGAGGGTGACATTCTGTGTCGCTACGGTGGCGAGGAATTTTGCTTGGTGTTCCCCAATATGCCCTTGGCCGCGGCCGTGGCGCGGGCCGACCTGTGGCGCCAGCGATTCGCGGCGAGGGTCATCCGTTTCGGCGATGTCTCGATGCAGGTCAGCTTTTCCGCTGGGGTGGCCTGCTACCCGGAGCACGGCGCGCACCGGGACGAACTGATCGAGCGCGCCGATGCCGCCCTCTATCGCGCCAAACAGCAAGGCCGCAACCGGGTGGAAGCGGCGTCGAGCCCGGCTGCCTGAGGCTGCCGTAGGGTGCGGCCGGCCTTACCAGAACTTATGTAGCCAGCTTTTCTTGACCCCGCGCTTGAGCAGCACTGGGGCATACTGCGCGTCCTTCTCCTGAATGTGCTGGATCAGCCAGTCGCGCAGCAGGTTGAAGAGCTCCATGCCGACGTTGCTGTCGCCCTGCAAGAAGCGTTGCTTGATGTGCAAGACTTTTTCCACGAACAGGTCGTGCCCCTTCTTGTGGGCAGCGTAATCCTCGTATTCGAATAGGCGTAGCAGGCACTCCTCGATGGCGAAGTGGATGCGCGTGTAATCCACCACTTCGTGGATGATCCGGCCGATTTCCTCGTTGGCGTGCTTGCGCACGAGCGCCATGTAGAAATCGTTGATGAGACCGACCAATTTTTTGTGCTGCTCGTCGATTTCTTGAATGCCGATTTCGTATTCAGGCTTCCAGGTGATCACGTCCATGCCAATGTCTCCTCCGCTGATTTGTCGGTTGGCCGCTTAGGTTGCGGCGCCATTCTATCGTCATGATGCGCTGGCGATGCTCCCAGTTTTCGCCGTGCCTGGCAAGGCCCGGCGGTGGATCTCAAAGGAGCGCGCTTTGGCCGATCAGGGTGTAGCGCAGGGCCTTGCCCAGGGCCATCAGCAGCAGGCAGGGCAGCCAGGGGAGCTTCAGCCAGCCGGCGGCCAGGCAGAGGGCATCGCCGCTTAGCGGGACCCAAGACAGTAGCAAGGCGGCTGGGCCCCAGCGCGCTAGGCGTGCCTTGTGCGGCAGGGTGTCGAGACGCTGCCACTTCGGCAAGAAGCGGCCACAGGCATAGGTGCTCATGCCGCCCAGGGTGTTGCCCAGGGTGGCTAGCCCCAGGGCGGGCCAGAACTCTGCCGGGTGCAGCTTGAGAAAGCCGAACAGCAGCAATTCCGAGCCGCCCGGCAAGATCGTGGCGGCGAGAAAGCTAGCGACGAAAATCCCCCAGAGCCCGTGTTCAACGGTGACGTTTAACCATTCCACCCTTTAGAATCCCTTCTTTGCCTCGAACAAGAACCGCGCCATGCCCCCGGATTATCTGCAAAAAATCCTCAATGCCCAGGTGTACGACCTGGCGGTTGAGACGCCGCTCGATTTTGCCTCCAATCTCTCCGCCCGGGTCGGCAACCGCATTTATTTGAAGCGCGAGGACATGCAGCCGGTGTTCTCGTTCAAACTTCGGGGCGCTTACAACAAGATCGCCAACCTCTCGGCCGAGAAGCTAAAGCGCGGCGTGATCTGCGCCTCCGCCGGCAACCATGCCCAGGGCGTTGCCATGTCCGCCGCGCACTTGGGGTGCCGGGCGGTGATCGTGATGCCCACCACGACCCCCGCCATCAAGGTGGAGGCGGTGAAGAAGCGCGGCGGCGAAGTGGTGCTGGCCGGGGATTCCTACGACGAAGCCTATGCCCACGCCCTGGAACTGGAAAAGCGCGATAGGCTCACCTTCGTGCATCCGTTCGACGATCCGGACGTGATTGCCGGCCAGGGCACCATCGGCATGGAAATCCTGCGCCAGCATCCGCGCCACGACGGCAGGGTGCATGCGGTGTTCGTCGCCATCGGTGGTGGCGGGCTGGCGGCTGGGGTGGCTGCCTACATCAAGGCGGTGCGGCCCGAGGTCAAGGTAATCGGCGTCGAGACCTTCGATGCGGATGCCATGCGGCGCTCCATTGCCGCCGGCAAGCGGGTGCGCCTCGAACAAGTGGGACTGTTCGCCGATGGCACCGCGGTGAAATTCGTCGGCGAGGAAACCTTTCGCCTTTGCAAGGAGCTGCTCGACGACATCGTTTTGGTGGATACGGACGCCATCTGCGCCGCCATCAAGGACGTGTTCGAAGATACCCGTTCGATCCTCGAACCCTCTGGCGCGCTCGCCATTGCCGGGGCCAAGGAATATGCCCGTCAGCACCGGCTCAAGGACAAGGTGCTGGTGGCGGTCGCTTCCGGCGCCAATACCAATTTCGACCGGCTGCGCTTCGTGGCCGAGCGGGCCGAGATCGGCGAGCAGCGCGAGGCGGTGCTCGCCGTGACCCTGCCCGAGCAGCCCGGCGCCTACAAGAAATTCGTCGCCCTGATCGGCAAGCACAACATCACCGAATTCAACTACCGCTACCACCATCGCGCCGAGGCGCATGTCTATGTCGGCATCCAGGTGGCGAGCCGGGCCGAATCGCTAAAGCTCGTGGACAGCTTAAAGAAGCACGGCTATCCCACGCTCGATCTGTCCGAGGACGAAACCGCCAAGCTGCACGTGCGCCACATGGTGGGCGGCCATGCGCCCCAGGTGCGCGAGGGTGGAATGCGTGAATTGGTATACCGCTTCGAGTTCCCGGAGCGGCCCGGCGCGCTGATGAATTTTCTCAACCACATGAGCGCCGGCTGGAACATCAGCTTGTTTCACTACCGCAACCATGGCGCCGATACCGCTCGGGTGCTGGTGGGGATGCAGGTGCCGCCGACGGAGATGGACGATTTCCAGGCGTTTCTCGACAAGCTCGGCTACCGCTTTTGGAACGAGACCGAGAATCCGGTCTATAAGCTCTTTTTGGGTTGACCCGGCTTATCGCGGCGCGGCATAACGATCTGGCGCGCTGATCTTTGGAGGCGTGGCGCTTGCCGCTAGACTGTCGCTTTTGCCTTGCTGGAGCGTGCGATGCAGATAGCCAACGATGTGACTGAGCTGGTGGGCAACACCCCGCTCGTCCGCCTGAATCGATTGACCCGGGATTGCGGCGCCCGTGTCGTCGTGAAGCTGGAATTCCTCAACCCGGCGCACAGCGTCAAGGATCGCATCGCCGTGGCCATGATCGACGCGGCCCTGGCCGCCGGCAAGATTGGCCCCGACACGGTGATTTTGGAACCCACCTCGGGCAACACCGGCATCGGCCTGGCCATGGTCTGCGCCGCCCGGGGCATCAAGTGCGCCTTCGTGATGCCCGAGACCATGAGCCGCGAGCGGCGCCTGCTCTTGAAGGCCTACGGTGCCGAGCTGATCCTCACCCCCGGCCCGGAGGGCATGGGGGGCGCCATCAAGAAGGCCCGGGAACTGGCCGAGGCGGATGGCCGCTACCTGATCTTGCAGCAGTTCGAGAACCCGGCCAACCCGGAAGTGCACCGCAAGACCACGGCCGAGGAAATCTGGCGGGATACGGATGGCCAAGTGGACATCTTCGTGGCCGGGGTGGGCACCGGCGGCACGGTGACCGGCGTGGGTGAAGTCCTCAAGGCGAGGAAACCGGGCGTCAGGGTGGTGGCGGTCGAGCCCGCTGCCTCTCCGGTACTCTCCGGCGGCGAGAAGGGGCCCCATCCGATCCAGGGCATCGGCGCCGGTTTCGTGCCTGCCATTCTCAATACCCACATTTACGACGAGGTGATTGCGGTGCGTAATGAGGATGCCTTTGCCATCGCCCGCCGTCTGGCTACCGAGGAGGGGCTGCTCGCCGGCATTTCCTCCGGCGCCGCCGTGAGTGCCGCCCTGGAGCTGGCGAAGCGCCCGGAAAATGCCGGCAAGCTGATCGTGACCCTCCTGCCCTCGTTTGGCGAGCGCTATCTGTCCACCGCCCTGTACTCCCATCTGGAAGTCTGACTTGGCGGATTTCGACTTCGCGCCGGCGCCCGCGCGGCGCGGCACCGTCTCCATCAAATGGGGTAAATACGCCGGTCGGGACGTGCTGCCCCTGTGGGTGGCCGACATGGATTTCCCCGCCCCGCCTGCTGTGCTCGATGCATTGCGCGCGCGCATCGAGCACGGCGTGTTCGGCTACGGCGCGCCTTCGCCTGCCCTGATGGAGTCGGTGCTCGCGCATCTCGAGCGTGAGTATGGCTGGCAGGTGGAGCCGGATTGGCTCGTCTGGCTGCCGGGGCTGGTCACCGGTCTTAACGTGGCCTGCCGCACGGTGGCGGGCGACGTGCTGACCACCCCGCCGGTCTACCCGCCTTTTTTCTCCGCGCCTGCCTTTGCTGAGCGGCGGCTGCAACGGGCTGAACTGGCGTTGCGCGATGGCTGCTGGCAAATCGACTGGGCGGCGCTCGAAGCCGCTTCTACCCCAAGCACGGAGCTGCTGCTGTTCTGTCATCCTCACAACCCGGTGGGCCGCTGCTGGCGCCGGGAGGAACTGGAGCAGCTGGCCGAATTCGCCCTGCAGCGCGAGCTGATCGTCTGCTCCGACGAGATCCATTGCGGTCTGGTGCTGGACGAGGGGCGGCGGCACCTGCCTTTTGCCACCCTAGCTCCCGAACTGGCGGCGCGCAGTATTACCCTAATGGCGCCCTCGAAAACCTTCAACATTCCCGGCCTGGGCTGCGCCTTCGCGGTGATTCCCGATGCCGCCCTGCGCCGCCGTTTCAGCCGGGCCATGGCCGGCATCGTGCCGCATGTGAATGTGCTCGGGCTAGCGGCCTGCGAAGCCGCGTACCGGGACTGCGGCGACTGGCACCGGGCTCTCTTGGCCCAGCTGCGCCAGAACCGAGACCAGCTCGAAGCCGCCGTGGCCGGGCTGCCCGGGCTCGCCATGAGCCACGTAGAGGCGACTTATCTGGGCTGGATCGACGCCCGGGGCCTGGGGCTGGCAGATCCGGCGGCCCACTTCGAGGCCCACGGCCTGGGCCTGTCGGACGGCGCCGAATTCGGCGCCCCGGGCTGGGTGCGCTTCAATTTCGGCTGCACTGCTGCTACCCTCGCCACCGCCCTGGTCCGGTTGCGGGCCGCTGTCGAATCCGCCCATGTCTGACTGGCCCCTCTTGCACCTGACCATCCTCTGTCTCTTCATCGCCTTGGGTATGCAGGTGTGGGCGGCCGCTTGGGCGCTCTTGCGTCTTTGGCGCGCCGGCCCGTTCTGGCTGCCTTGGGCTGCCTTCACGCTGGCGCTGGTGGGCATGGTGCCGCGCCGTTGGCTCGCGCTCGAGCTCACCTTGAGCACCGGCCTTTACGATTTTTCCCAGGCGTTACTCGCGTTTGCCGTTTCTTTTCTGTTCCTGCTCGCCATGCCCGGCCTTAGCCTGTTGCTGCGCCGCGCCGTGGCTGCGAGTCGGCAAAACGGCTAAGTTGTTTTGGGGCATCTCGCTGCCCCTTATCGGGATGAGGTTGGGGGACAAGGGCGGCGCGCCGCTTTCATACTCAAGAGCGTGTGCAGCGATTCTGATGGGTTAGCGCGGCCGGAAACAGCCGGCCTCGGTGACGATCCAGTCGAGCGGTTGATCGTGCGCTTGTGGGCCGATGCTCTCGACCCGGTTCAGCTCGAAGCCGACGCCAATGGCAAGCGGCCGCGGATCGAGGCTGGCCAGGGTGCGGTCGAAGAAGCCGCCGCCATAGCCAAGCCGGTAGCCGGCGGCATCGAAGGCATTGAGCGGTAAGAGCAGCGCATCCGGGCGTACCCAGGGGCCGGTTACCGGCGTGGGGATGCCATAACGGTCGGGTTCCAGGCGGGTGTCCCGGGCCCATGGGCGAAAGCCCAGCGGCTTACCTGGCGCTATCACGACCGGCAGGGCGGCACGACTGCCTTGCCGGGCCCAAGCCGCGAGCGCCGCTCGCACGTCGGGTTCGTGCTGGATCGGCCAGCAAAAGGCGACGCACGCGCCCGGCGGGCGGGCGAAGCGGGCGAGCAGGTGCGCCACGATCTGCGCCGACCAGGCCGCTACGGTAGCGGCGGGCAGAGCGCGCCGGGCGGCGACCATGTCGCGCCGCAGCGCATCCCGATCCGGCGGGCAGCGGCTGGGGGGGGGCGTGGTATCCTCGCGCTTGCTGTCCATCTTTTGAATCTACCACATGAAGTTGCGCGTGCTTGGGGCCGGACTTGGCCTTGCCGTTTGTCTCGTCATGCCGCTTCGGGCGCAGGAAATGCCCGGGGATGCGCAGTTCATCGCGGCTCGGGAGGCGTTCCGGGTCGGCAATCGCCCCCGGCTCGAGGCTTTGGCGACAGAGCTGCGCGGCCATCCGCTGGCCGATTATGTCGATTATTACCTGCTGCGCCAGGGCATCGAGCAGCAGGATGCGGCCAGTATCGAAGCGTTCATTCAGCGCCAGGCCGGCCAGTATCTCAGCGAGCGGCTACGCGCCGACTGGCTCAGGGTGCTCGCCAAGCGCGAGGACTGGCAGGGGCTGTTGCAGCACTATGCGCAACTCAAAGCGCCGGATCAGGAAGCGCGCTGCCTGGGGCTCCTGGCGCGCTTGCAGTTACGTGATGCGGCGGCCTTGGGCGAGGCCGAAAGCCTGTGGCTGACGCTCCACGACGTGCCCGACGGCTGCCGGCCGCTCATGGCCCTGATGGCGGACCGAGTCAGCACGGACCAGCTCTGGGCGCGGGTGCGCCTGCTGGTAGAGGCGAACAAGCTGGCGCCGGCGCGCCAGGTGCTGGCTAGCCTGCCGCCGGCGCGCCAGCCCGACCCGAAGCAGCTCGATCAGGCGCTCGACAAGAGCGCGGCGTGGTTGGCGCGCCTGGCGCCGGCCAGCCTCAAGACGCGTACCGAACGCGAACTGGTGGCGCTCGCCATTCAGCGTTTGGCGCGCAACGATCCGGCTTTCGCCGCGGAACAATTGCAGCGCTGGCAGGCGTATCTGGAAGCGCCGGAGCGAGCCTGGGCCTGGGGCCAGATCGGCTTGCAAGGCGCGCGCCGCCATCTAGCGAATGCGACGGACTGGTATCGGCATAGCGACCCGGCCGCGCTCTCGGATGAGGCGCGCGAATGGCGCGTGCGGGCGGCGCTGCGCAACCGCGATTGGGGCGAGGTGCGGCGCAGCATCGAGACGATGCCGGCCAGCCTCAAGGATAAGCCCGAATGGATTTACTGGCTGGGCCGCGCCTATCAGGCCGGCGGCCGTCAAGAGCCGGCGCGGCAATTGTTCGAGCGCATCGCTGGGCAACCGAATTTCTACGGCAACTTGGCGGACGAAGAGCTTGGGCGGCGCATCACCATCCCGCCGCGGGCGCAGCCGGTCACGCCGGAAGAGCTGGCCGAAGCGCGGGCGCACCCGGGCTTGGCGCGCGCGCTCACGTTGTTCCGCCTCGACATGCGCCTCGAAGCCGTGCGCGAATGGAACTGGAGCATCCGCGACATGGACGATCGGCAGTTGTTGGCCGCCGCCGAGTTGGCGCGGCGCCATCAGATCTATGACCGAGCCATTAATACCGCAGACCGGACGCGCAGCCAGCATGACTATGGCTTGCGCTTTCTCGCGCCGTTCGATGACCAGGTGCGGCCGGCGGCGCGTGAGCAGGCGCTCGATGAGGCCTGGGTCTATGGCCTCATGCGCCAGGAAAGCCGCTTTATCAGCAATGCCAGGTCCTCCGTCGGCGCTTCCGGCTTGATGCAGCTCATGCCGGCCACGGCCAAGTGGGTGGCGAAGAAAATCGGTCTCAAGGATTACGACCACCGCCGGGTGAACGACCCCGAGATCAATCTCCTGCTCGGCACCTCTTACATGCGCATGGTGATGGAGGACCTCGACAACCATCCGGTGCTGGCCTCGGCCGCGTACAACGCCGGTCCCGGCCGGGCGCGCAAGTGGCGGGCCGAAGTGCCCCTGGAGGGCGCCATCTACGCCGAGACCATCCCCTTTTCCGAAACCCGCGATTACGTGAAGAAGGTCATGAGCAACGCCGTCTATTACGCGGTGCTGTTCAACGGCCAACCGGCTTCGCTGCGCGCGCGCCTGGGCATCGTTCCGGCACGGCCCGCCGTCGATACGCCCAAGACCCCGGATTTGCCGTAAAATCCGGGCCTTGCCATCACCCCAACCATTCCGCACGGGATCGTCATGGAACACAAGAAAGTCTTGCTGCTAGGAGGCAGCGGTTTTGTCGGAACTTACATCGCCAACCGGCTCTCCGAACAGGGCGTCAGGCTCACCATCCCCACCCGTCGCCGCGACCGCAACAAGAAGCAGATCATGCTGCCCGGGGTGGATATGCCCGAGGCGGACATCAACGATCCGGCTCAGCTCGAAGCCCTGGTGCGTGGCCAGGATGCGGTCATCAACTTGGTCGGCATCTTGCACAGCCGCGACGTGAAGTTGCCCTACAGCCGTGATTTCGAGCAGGCCCATGTCGAGCTGCCGCGCAAGATCATTGCCGCCATGCAGGCCACCGGCGTGCGCCGCCTGGTGCACATGAGCGCCCTCAAGGCCAGTGTCGATGGACCTTCCGAATATCTGCGCTCGAAGGGCGCCGGCGAGCAGATCGTGCTTGCCGCCCGCGACGCGCTCGATGTGACCGTGTTCCGGCCCTCGGTCATCTTTGGCGCCGGCGATGCTTTCCTGAGCCTGTTCGCCAAGCTCCTCAAGACCTTTCCCGTCCTGCCGCTGGGCATGGGGCAAGCTCGCTTCCAGCCCGTCTGGGTGGCGGATGTCGCCGATGCCTTCGTCGATTGCCTGGACCGGCGCGATACTTTCGGGCAGGCCTACGATCTGGTCGGGCCCCAGACCTATAGCCTCGAGGAGCTGGTGCGCTACGTCGCCCGCCTGACCCAGAGCCGCGCCCGCATTCTGCCCCTCTCCGAAGGCTGGGCCTATCTGCAAGCCGGTCTGTTGTGGCTGCTGCCCAAGCCCATGCTCTCGCCCGATAACCTGCGTTCCATGCAGGTCGACAGCGTTGCCGACGGCTCGGGGCAGCGTTTCCCGGGCTGGCGGCCGACGCCGCTCGAAGCCATCGCGCCTACCTACATTGCCGGCGACCGCCCCAAGCAGCGCTTGAATCGCTATCGCTGGTACGCCGGGCGCTGATGCCCGTGCGTTGGAATGACGCCCTGTCCGAGCCTGGCCCGGCAAGGCGTTTTGCCAGCACGGGAAGCTGAACATGCAGGTCTATGTCGTCGGTGGCGCCGTGCGCGATGAGCTGCTTGGCCGGCCGGTGGCCGACCGCGATTACGTCGTCGTCGGCGCCACGCCCGAGGCCATGCTGGCCGCCGGATTCCGCCCCGTGGGCAGGGATTTTCCCGTGTTCCTCCACCCCCGCACCCAGGAGGAATACGCCCTGGCCCGCACGGAACGCAAAAGCGGCCACGGCTACCACGGCTTTACCTTTCATGCTTCACCCGAAGTCACGCTGGAAGAGGACCTGGCGCGGCGCGACCTGACCATCAACGCCATGGCGCGGGGCGAGGACGGGGTGCTGGTGGACCCCTTCAACGGTCGGGCCGACCTGCAAGCGCGGGTGTTGCGCCACGTCGGGCCGGCTTTCGTCGAGGACCCGGTGCGCATTCTGCGCCTGGCCCGTTTCGCGGCCCGCTTTGGCGATTTTGGCGTCGCCCCCGAGACCTTGGCGCTGATGCGCCAGATGGTGGCTGCAGGCGAAGTCGAGCATTTGGTGGCCGAGCGGGTCTGGCAAGAGTTGGCGCGGGGGCTGATGGAGGACCATCCCCAGCGCATGATCGAGGTATTGCGCGACTGCGGCGCCTTGGCGCGGCTCTTGCCCGAGCTGGATGCCCTGTTCGGCGTGCCGCAGCGGCCCGAATACCACCCGGAGGTGGATACGGGCGCGCACCTGCTCTTGGTGCTTGAGGTAGCGGCGGCCATGCGGCTATCCTTGCCGGCGCGTTTTGCGGCGCTCACCCACGATTTGGGCAAGGGCCGTACCCCGCCGGCCGAATGGCCGCGGCACATCGGCCACGAGGCTCGCGGCGAACCGCTGCTATTGGCTTTGTGCGAACGCTTGCGGGTGCCGGTGGAATGCCGGGAGCTGGCGCGTCTCGTGGTCTTGCAGCATGGCAACGTGCATCGGGTCGGTTTCGGCGAGCATTGCCTGCGCCCGGACACCATGGTGAAACTGATGGAACGCTGCGATGTGCAGCGCCGCCCGGAGCGTTTCGAGGATTTCCTGCTGGCTTGCGAGGCCGACTATCGCGGCCGGCTGGGCTATGCCGACCGGCCTTATCCCCAGGGCCGCTTTTGGCGGGTAGCGGCGGCGGCCTTCCGGGCCGTGGATGGCGGCGCCATCGCCAGAGCGTGCGCCGACAAGGCCGGCATTCCCGAGTGCCTGCGCCAGGCTCGGGTGGCGGCCGTGAGCCGGGCCCTCGATGCACTCAAAGCCAGCGGCTAAAGCCGATGAGCAGTAGCGAAAACAGCAAGGTAGAAGCAAAAGGAAAGTAATAAGCGCGGCCTTTGTAGCGCACGCGCACGTCACCGGGTAGCGGGCGCGCGCCCAGGTGCTGGCGCAGCCAGGGCGCGATGAGCCCGAGCATGAGCACGGCGATAGCCAAGGTGAGCAGCCATTTCAGCATGGATTTGCTTGCCGACGACAAAGCCGCATTTAATCACGCTTTCGCACAGGAAAAGAATGCAGCCCATGGATACACCGCTCCCCATTCACAGCCACACGGTTGCTGGTTGCGAAGTGCTGACCTGCACCCCCGCCGCCCCCCGGCGCAAGACCCCGCTTTTGTTCGTGCACGGCGCTTTTGCCGGCGCCTGGATGTGGACCACGACCTTCCTGCCTTGGTTTGCGCAAGCCGGCTACGCCTGTGCGGCCGTGTCCTTGCGCGGTCATGGCAAGAGCATGGATCGGGATCGCATCGACTGGCTTAGCATCGCCGATTACGTCGAAGATGTCGCTGCCGTCGCCACCTGGCTAGAGACGCCGCCGGCCCTGATCGGTCATTCCATGGGTGGCTTCGTGGTGCAAAAGTATCTCGAGCGCTGTCCAGCCCCGGCGGCGGTCCTGCTGTGCGCCGTGCCACCGCAAGGCCTGGCGGCCTCTCAATTTCACATGCTGCTACAAAAGCCGGCCCTGATGCTCGAACTCAACAAGGTCATGGGGGGCGGTAAGGTAAGCCGCGAGGTGGTGCGCGAAGCACTCTTTGCGCAGCCGGTGAGCGAGGCGCTGCTCGAAGATTTTCGCGCCCATATGCAGGTCGAATCGCAGCGGGCGATCTGGGACATGACCATGTTCAACCTGCCGCTGCTGCCCTTCAAGGCGCGGCCGCCCTTGTTCGTTGCCGGCGCCGAGCACGATGTGATGGTGCCGCCTTTCCTGGTGCAAGCGACTGCCCATAGCTATGGCGTGCCGGCGCACATCTTCAAAGGCATGGGGCACGCTTTGAGCCACGAGCAAAACTGGGAGCACGTGGCCCAGACCCTATGCCAATGGCTCGATAGCCAACTCGATTAAGACGCGCCTTGGGGCCGCGCCGCCGTCGTTGGCCGGAGCGAGGTCGGCGTGGGGCGAGTTGCACGCCGGGTCTTTCTTTGGTCATAGGCTGTGGGTAGAGTATAGGGCTTCGCGCATGACTTCGATTCTGTTCGTCCTCGTTGCCAGAGAGCCCCGCCATGTCAGACCAGGATGCCGCACCTTCGCCCCAATTCCACATTGCCGAAGCCATCCGCGCCAAGCGCGAGCGCCGCTCGCTCGAGGCTATCCAAGCCGAGCTGGATGCGCTCGAGGCGGCGCTGCTCGCCGATATCAGCAATTTCGATCTGGAAGCCGCGGCGCGACAGGTCGTGGCCGCCGAGCAGCAACGCCGTGCCGGCCTTGCCGCGGCTACGGAGCTTGCCTTTCCCGACATCGTTGCCGAGGGCGCATCGCCGCGCTTGGTCGGGCGTGGCGATGCGCCCGGCATGACACCGCCGGCCGCCGTGTCTGCGGACGCTGCCGCGCCGGGTCTTGGGCTCCTCGACCAACTACGCCAGCAGGCCGAAGCTTGCCAACATCGGCAAAATGCCGAGCATCATCACCTTTCCATGCGCGAAGCGCGGCTCGACCAGGCCCTGCGGCAGGTGTTCGGGTATTTGCACGAGCTGGTGCAGCAGCTCAACATCATCAAGCCGGCGATTCCGCGCCGCTATTTGGTGCCGGGCGCCACCGAACTCGAAGGGCTCCTCTGGCAGCAGGGTTTTGCCGACTACCGCAGTCGTCCCCAGAGCGCCGGGGCTACCTTGGAGTCGGTCAGCTTCTCTTATCGTTTGACGGGGGCGCGCGGCGTCGTGATCGAGCGCGATGGCAGCGTTGCTGAATCTTTCCGCCAGGCGCTGTTCGATCTCAATCTCAACGTGCGGGTCGAGGAGTTCCGCAACGAGCGCCGCTATCTCGAACGCGCCCGTTTCATCGTAGAGCCCGAGGTGAAGGTGAACGTGCGCTGGGAGGCCGATCTCGCCAGCGGCCATTTGGTGATTGTGGCGCGCAATCTAGAGCGGCTCGGCACGGCGCGCTACAGCCTTGCCCCGGAAGCCGTCAGCCAGGCGCTGCTCGATGAGTTCGGGCGCATGGTGCTGGGACAGGCGCATCAGTTCCCGCGGCTGCTTAGCCGCTGATCCGGCCGTCTACCAGATGGATCTGGCGGTGGGTTTGTGCTGCCAGATGCGCATCGTGCGTCACCGTGATGACGGTCTGGCCGCGCGCGGCCAGGCGTTGGAAGATATCGAAGACGATCTGCCCGTTTTTCGAGTCGAGGTTGCCCGTGGGCTCGTCCGCGAGCAAGATGAGCGGGTCGTTCGCCAGGGCTCGGGCGATGGCCACCCGCTGGCGTTGGCCGCCTGAAAGTTGGTCGGGGCGCTTGTCGTGGCCGCTTTCTAAGCCCAGTTCCACGAGGAGCGCCGTGGCGCGGGCGCGCATCGCTTCCGCGCCGAGCTTGCCCAGCTTTTGCATGGGGATCATGACGTTCTGCAAGAGCGTGAATTCCGGCAGGAGAAAGTGGAACTGGAACACGAAGCCGAGCTTGCCAAGGCGTAGCCGGGCCTGCTCGGCGGCGGACAGGCGGGCCGCATTCTGGCCGTCTATCCACAATTCCCCGGCAGTAGGCGCATCGAGCAGGCCTAGCAGGTAGAGCAGCGAGGATTTCCCCGAGCCAGAGGGGCCGGTGATGGCGACGAACTCACCGGCTTGCACGGCGAGGTCGATGTCCTGCACCAGCGGCACGGCTTGCGGGCCGTCGTTCAGGATGCGGGTCAAGCCACGGGTTTGCAGCAAAGCCATCAGGCGGCTCCCCGGATGATGTCGACCGGATTCAGGCGGGCGGCCTTCCGGGCCGGCAGCCAGGCGGCGCAGGTGGCCGAGAGCATGGCGAACAGGGCGGCCACCGCATAGGGCTTCAGACTTCGATCGAGAATGAAGCCCTGGGTGCGCACGAAGCCTTCCATGTTAAAGCGGATGCTGGCCAGCAATTCCGTTAGGCCATAACCAAGGACCCAGCCCAGTAGGGTGCCGACCAGGCCGAGGATTAGCCCCTGGATCATGAACACCGCCTTGATGTCGCCTTCCGCGAGGCCGATCGATTTGAGGATGGCGATGTCGCGGCGCTTTTCGTTGATGACCGTGGAGATGATGTTGAAGATGCCGAAGGCCGCTACGACCAGAATCGCCCCGACGGCCGAATACATCACGCCGTTTTGCACCTTGAATAGGCCGAGCACGTTGGAGTAGCTCTCTTCCCAAGATTCGGCCTTGTAGCCGAAGCGGTTTTCCAAGTCCTGTGCCACTTGGCGGGCTAAGCTCACGTCGGGGATGCGCAGCCGAATCTGATTGATGACATTGGCCCGGGCGGCGAGCACCTGAGCCTTCTTGATGAGGCTATAGGACTCGAAATTATCGAGTGCCGTCACCCCGGTGTTGAAGATCCCCACTACCTTCATTTTCAGCACCGCGCCCACAGGGGATGTCACCGAGAGCATGTCGCCCAGGCTGGCGCCCAATTTCTTTGCCAGGCCCTCGCCGAGAATCACGCCGTTGGCGGTGCTGTAGAGGGCATCGAGGCTGCCCTGGTTGATGTCCCGGGCGAGCTGGGTGACTTGCACTTCGCGCTTTGGGTCGATGCCCACCAAGGTGGCGGCGACTTCTCGCGCGCCATAGCGGTAGAAAACCTGGGTGCGCAGGGTGGGCGCGGTGGCATACGGGCTCGTTTCTAAGGCGGCGAGGATCTCTCGGGCGTTCCTGATGCCCTTGAGCTCGTCGCGCGGCTTCAAGCTGTCGAGCCGCACGGCTGCGCCGGGATAGGCGCGGAACACCGGTTGCTGCGCTGGCTCGCGGAACTCGTCCTTGATGATGATGTGCGGCCAGCTATCGATGACCTGGGTGATGAAATACTGCTGGAAGCCGCCCATCAAAGCCATCATGCCGATGAAAAATCCGACCCCGAGGGCTACCCCGGCCACCGAGACCAGGGTCTGGCGCTTGCGTTGGCCGAGATGGCCGAGCGCGAGTTCGAGCACCAGGCCCATGTCGCTTAGCGGGGCCGCACCCGGGCGCCGGCGGCAAGGCGGCTGGGCGGATCGACGATGAGTAGCGCATCGGGGGCGAGCCCGGCCAGGATTTCCACCTGCTCCTTGCCGCGCACGCCGGTTTCGACCGGCACCAGCACGGCGCGGCCATTTTGTACCGTCCAGATGGCTTTGCCCTTGAGGCTCGCGAGTGGCACGAGCAGGGCATCGGCGCTTTCCCGCGTGATGATATTCACCTCGACGGTCATGCCGGTCTTGAGCGGTGTCGTTTCCGGCAAGCTGATGCGCACCCGGTAATTTTTGTTGATCGGGTCGCCCTTCTCGGTGATTTCGCTGACCTTGCCCTCGATCACCTGGTGGGGGAGGCCGTCGGCCTTGATGAGAGCTTTTTGACCCGGCGTGAGGCGCAGGATGTCCTCCTCATCTACGTCGGCCGTGATGCGTAGCGGCTGGGGTGCGCCGACCCAGAACAGCACCTGGCCGGCGCTCACCATTTCACCGATTTCCCCATCCTGGCGCAGCACCACGCCCCCGATCGGTGCGCGCAGCACCGTTTCTGCCAGCGGGCGGCGAGCCGCGGCCAGAGCGGCTTCCGCCTGGCGCAGCTCGGCGCGGACTTTGTCGAGGGTGGCGGGGCTGACGAAGCCCTGCGCGACCAGCGCTTCCTGACGTTTCAAGTCCTGGCGCCGGTAATCGCGCTGGGCGTGCCATTGTTCGAGATTGCCCCGAGCTTCGCGGTCGTCGAGCTGGGCGAGCGCCTCTTGTGCCGCGACCGGCTCGCCATCGCGCTTGTGAATCGCCACGAGCCGTGCGGGGCCGAGCGGCGCTACCTTGGCGAGCACGAGCGGCTCGACTACGGCGGTGGCATAGACTGCCTCTACCGCCGCGCCGCGTATGGGCTGGGCCGTTTGCACGGGCTCGCCGCGGCCCAGGTGCCAATAGACGGCGGCGCCGACGAGCAAGAGCGCGAGCGCGAACCCGGCGAGCGATTTGAAGCGTTTATGCATGATCAGCATTTCCTGATGGGGTGGCTATTTTACTGCCGTCTACGTGCTTCGACGCGAGAATGGGCACGCCTGATGCTTGGAACACGCTACCGTGTCCGGCCGTCAACACGGTGTTGATGGCAGTCTCTGCTTACGAGGAGGGCATCATGGCTAGCACGACTCCCCATATCCCGCTCGCCGATCTGCGCACCATCTATGACGTGGAGGCGGTGGACCAGGCCCTGGAAGTGGCCAGCGGCCATCGCAACGAAGCCCTGACCAGTCTTTACGAAAAGATGAAGAAGCTAGGCGGGGTGCGCTACGTCATCAAGCCGTCCGCCGTCGATAGTCTCGACCCGCTGTACGCCCAGTGCCCCAACTTTGCCGAGGTAGTCGATGATTTGAAGAAATATTTGGCGCTTGCCGTATCCGGCAACGAGCCCATGCACTTTACCCCCATCCTGCTCTTGGGTGAGCCAGGCGTCGGCAAGACCCACTTTGCCAAGGCGCTGGCGCGGCAATTGGCGACCGGCTACGAGTTCATCTCCATGAGTTCGCTGACTGCCGGCTGGATCTTGTCTGGCGCGTCCTCGCAGTGGAACAACGCCAAGCCCGGCAAGGTGGCACAAGCCCTGATCGAAGGTGAATACGCCAACCCAGTGGTGGTGCTCGATGAGGTGGACAAAGCCGGCGGCGACCATCGTTACGACCCGCTGGGCGCCTTGTATGGCCTCTTGGAGCCGGAAACGGCGCGTCATTTCAAGGACGAATTCGTGGAAGTGGATATCGATGCGAGCCACATCCTCTGGATTTCCACCGCCAACGAGGCGCGTCACCTGCCCGAGCCCATTCTCTCGCGGATGCTGGTCTATGAAATCCCACGGCCGGATCAAGAAGCGGCGCGCCATATCGCCGCGCAGCTCTACCGGGAAATCGTCGCCGCGCACGACTGGGGCTTTCCCGAAGCGGCCGACGACGACGTGCTCGATGCCATGGCTAGCTTACCGCCAAGGGAGATGCGCAAGCGCCTGATGGCGGCCTTCGGCAACGCCAAGCTGGCGGGCCGCGACGTGCTCTGCGTCGATGATCTTGCCATCGCCCGGCCTGGCCGCACCCGGCGCATCGGCTTCTAGCGCTTGGCCCCGCCCTACTCGGGGCGGGCTGGCTTTCCGTTAAAATCGGGCGCCATGAGCCAATCCGACCCCAGCCGCCTTTCCCCGCTCGGCAAGCCCACTGCCTACCGCGCCGACTATGCGCCGGAGCTGCTTTATCCGATTCCCCGCCAGATCAAGCGTGACGAACTCGGCATCCGCGCGGACGCCCTGCCTTTCGTTGGCGAAGATGTCTGGAATGCCTACGAGCTTTCCTGGCTCAACCCGCGCGGCAAGCCGGTGGTGGCGCTCGGCACCTTCCGGGTGCCGGCCGACAGTCCCAACCTGATCGAATCCAAATCTTTCAAGCTCTACTTGAATTCTCTCAACCAGACTGCCTTTGCCAGCCTCGACGAGGTGCGCGCCACCCTGGCGCGCGACCTTGCCGCCGCCGCTGGCGCGCCGGTGGGAGTCGAGCTATGCGATTTGAGCGCTCAGCCGCGCATCGAGTTCGGCTATCCCCAGGGCAGCTGCCTCGATGCGCTTGACATTGCCTGCACGCACTATCGGCCCGCGCCGCACCTGCTTAGCACCACGGCCGGGCCGGTGGTGGAAGAAACCTTATACTCGCACCTGCTCAAATCCAATTGCCTGGTCACCGGGCAGCCCGATTGGGCCATGCTCGTGGTCCGCTACCGTGGCCGCCCCATCGACCGGGCCGGGCTCTTGCGCTACCTGGTTTCCTTCCGGAGCCACAACGAATTCCACGAGCAGTGCGTCGAGCGCATCTACTGCGACCTGCAGCGCCACTGCGCTCCCGAAGCCTTGCTGGTCTACGCCCGCTACACCCGCCGCGGTGGGCTGGACATCAATCCCTGCCGCAGCAGTGGCGAGTTTGCCTGCGCCGACAACACCCGGGAAGTCCGTCAGTAGGCGGCTTGGCCGGCCGTGCGAATCGATAGGCCGTTAGAGCGCGTGGCTGCGGTCGCCGCGGCAAAATCCCAAGAGCGGCGTATCGAGTCCCTTGCCCATGGCGATTACCTTGAACAGCTCGCCCATCTCCTGCGGCTGCACCAATTTTTGCACCGCCGCGGCCGCTTTGAGATAAGGCAAGCTGCCGGGAGTGAGCGCTTCCAGCGCCTGCAACAAGCCGCAGTTGAACAGGAACTGGGCTTGGCTGGTGTAGCCCAAGAGCTCCAGCCCGGCCGGAAAGGCGGCGGCGATGAGCGCGGTGAAATCGACATGCGCGGTGATGTCTTCCAGCCCGGGCAGATGGAAAGGATCGGCGTGGGCATGGTGGCGGTAATGGCACATCAGCGTGCCGCCGTGCCGTTGCGGGTGATAGAACTCGCGCCGCGGGAAGCCGTAATCGATGAGGAGCAGCGCGCCTTGCGCCAGACGTTCGCCCCAGGCGGCGGCCCAAGCGGGCCCGGCTAGCGCGATCTCGCTGGTAAAGCCGGGCGGTAGCGGACATTCCGCGGCAATGGCCGCGGCTGCCTCGCGCACTCGGCCTGCCGCCGGACGTTCCTGCCAGCAGAAGCGGCCGGCGGCATCCACGCTGACGCCCTTTTCTAGAATGGCGTCGGCTTGCCAGGTAACGCAGTGCACCGGCATGGCGTCTAGCACCTCATTGCCGAGCACCAGGCCGGTAAAGGATTGCGGTAGTTCGTCCAGCCACACGACCCTCTCGAGCAGGTGCGGCGCCGCGCTTGCTAGGGTCTGGCGCTGGCGTTCGCGCAGATCGGCAGAGACATCGAGGATGGCATAACGTGCGGGCAGCTGCCCAAGCTTTTCCAAGGCCAGCAGCAGGTCGGCCGCGAGCCGGCCGGAGCCGGCCCCGGCTTCGAGAATGCAAGGGGCGCTTAGCGCCATTACTTGCGCGGCCTGATGCGCCAAGGCTTGGGCGAACAAGGGCGTGAGTTCCGGGGCCGTGACGAAGTCGCCGGCGGCGCCGAACTTGCGCGCCCCGGCCGTGTAATAGCCGAGGCCCGGGGCATAGAGGGCGGCCGCCATGAAGTCGGCGAAGGAAATCCAGCCGCCGGCGGCGGCGATGCGGTGGCGAATCTCCGCTTGCAGCTGCTGGCTGTGGGCAAGGGCTGCGGGGCTGGGCGTGGGTAGGGGCATGGAGGGCGGCGCGNCGAGACGAGGGGCTGGATTTTAGCCGTTGTCTGGCTAGGGATGGCGTAAAATCGCGCCCCATGCAGGCCTCTTCCCTTCCCCTTCATGGCCAGACCGTGCTCATTACCGGCGCTTCCCGGCGCATCGGGGCGTGCACGGCGCGGCTGCTGCACCAGGCCGGCGCCTGCCTGGCGCTGCATTATCGCCGCGACCACGCCGGCGCCGAGCGCTTGGCGGCGGAGTTGAACGCCGTGCGGCCGGATAGCGCGCGCTGCTATCGTGCCGATCTATGCCAGGTGGCTGCGCTGGATGCCTTGGTGGCGGGCGTCTTGGCCGATTTCGGCGGCCTCGATGCCCTGGTGAATAATGCCTCCAGCTTTTTCCCCACCCCTGTGGGGCGCATCGACGAGGCGGCCTGGGAGGATCTGGTGGGCAGCAATTTCAAGGCGCCGCTGTTTCTCTCCCAGGCCGCCGCGCCGCACCTGCGCGCCCGTCGCGGCGCCATCGTGAACATCACCGATGTCCATGCCGAACGGCCCTTGGCCGGCTACCCGCTCTATTCTGCGGCCAAGGGCGCCCTGCTGACCCTGACACGCGCTCTAGCCGTGGAGCTGGGGCCGGAGGTGCGCGTCAACGCGGTGGCGCCTGGCGCCATCCTTTGGCCGGACGATGGCCAGTTCGCGCTGCCGGAGCGGCAAGCCATCATCGCGCATACGTTGTTGAAGCAGGAGGGCCGTCCCGAGGACATCGCCCGGGCGGTGCGCTTTCTGCTTGCCGATGCGCCTTACGTCACCGGCCAGGTCATCAATGTCGATGGCGGTCGCACCGCCCACTTGTAACCCGCAAGGATTTCCCGTGGAACGTTCCCAGACCCTGCAGCGCCTGGAAAAGTGGCTGCTGCGCGCAACTGGCAAGGCCATTGCCGATTACAACATGATCGAGGCGGGCGACACCGTGCTGGTGTGCGTCTCGGGCGGCAAGGATTCGCACACCCTGCTGCATCTGTTGCGTCTCCTCCAGGCCAAGGCGCCGATACCCTTTCGCCTCATCGCCATGAACCTGGACCAGAAACAACCGGGTTTTCCGGCCGAGGTGTTGCCGGCCTATTTCGAGAAAATCGGCGTCGAGTACCGCATCGTCGAGGCCGATACTTATTCGGTGGTGAAAGAAAAGATCCCCGCGGGCAAGACCACTTGCTCGCTCTGCTCGCGGCTGCGGCGCGGCATCATCTACCGCACCGCCAAAGAACTCGGCGCCAACAAGATCGCGCTCGGTCATCACCGCGATGACATCGTGCATACGTTGTTCCTTAACCTGCTGTTCGGAGGCAAGCTCAAGGCCATGCCGCCGAAACTGGTGACGGACGACAAGGCGCACGTCGTCATACGCCCGCTGGCTTATTGTTCGGAAACCGATATCGGCAGGTATGCGAGAGGCATGGAGTTTCCGATCATCCCGTGCAACCTGTGCGGCTCGCAAGACAACCTGCAGCGGCAAAAGATCCGCGAGATGATGCAGGCTTGGGACCGGCGCTATCCCGGCCGTACCGAATCCGTATTCACGGCGCTGCAAAACGTCGTGCCCTCACACCTGGCCGATAACCAGCTCTTCGATTTCAAGGGGCTCACCTTGGCTAGCCGGGTGGATGAAGGCGATACCGTGTTCGATGCGCCCGAGCTACCGTCCATCGCCTCGTTCCCGCTGCCCGTCAGTTCGGATACGCCGCGGTAAGACCAATGTTATTGGGGGGCATGGCTTTTTGCTATGATTCGGGAACTTTTTTCAAGGCATACCGGTTAACCCGGAGGATGGCATCGTGATCACCATAGTTCGCGGCGAAATCATCGGTGGAGTGCGTCTGGCCGGTCGGCTGGGCGAGGCTGAAGCCGCTCACGCTGTCGAGCGGTGCTTAAAGCGCGTGGAGCGGGTCGTAGACGGTTTCCGTGGACGCCTCCTGCACGCGGGCACCGGCCAGATCGGCGCCGCTTTCCCGACGCCGGAAGAAGCTTCGCTCGCCGCCATCGAGATGCAGCGCCGGGTGGCCGATCTGCCGCCGGCATCCGGTGTCAAGCTCGCCTTGCGCTTAGGGGTGCACGAGGCGGCGAGCGAGGAGCAGGCCGGGCGCATCGCTGCTCAATTGCTCGAGCTCGCCCTGCCCGACCAGATCCTTTGCAGCCGCGAGGTAATGGTCGATGTGGCGCATAACATCGGTGTCCGAGTGCGTGACCTGCACCAGCTCGAATTGAGTGGCGGCGAAGCCTTCCAGGTCATGGAGCTGATTTGGCACGAGCTCGATGCGGAGGATATGCCGTCTACCCTCACCTCCACTTCCTTGCTCGCGCTCGAAGACTTGGAGCGCAGCGCCGAAGCCATGCAGCAGAGTCTGCCGCCGCACGATGCGTTACCGCTTGCGCATGGGCAGCCCAAGCTCTGCGTGCGCTATCGTGGCAAGGCCTATCTGCTCGATGAAAAGACGCCGTTCTTGACCCTGGGGCGCGAGCACAACAACGATCTGGTGATCGAAGATAGCAAGGCCTCTCGCCAACATGCGCGCATCGAGCGTAAGGACGGCCGCTACTATCTCGTCGATATGAGCACCAACGGCACCTTCGTCACCTTCTTCGGCGAGCCGGAGCTGTTTTTGCGCCGCGAAAGCCTGCCGCTGCGCGGTAGCGGCCGCCTGTGCTTTGGCGTCTCGGCACGCGATCCTCTTGCCGAGCAAGCCGAGTTCGAGCACTTATAAGCCCATGCACCGCGGCCGATGGCCGGCCCGCTGCCGGCCGCATCAGGTTTTGCCCACTGCTTAAAGTCAGCCATGAGCCATTTCAAGCGTCACGTCTTTTTCTGTTGCAACCAGCGCCCCGAAGGCGAATCCTGCTGCGATAATCGCGGCGGCAGCGAGATGTTCCAATATGCCAAGGCCAGAGCGCGCGAGCTGGGGCTGGATGCCGCCGGCGTGCGGGTGAACAAGGCTGGCTGCCTGGGCCGCTGCGACCAGGGGCCGGTGCTCGTGGTCTATCCCGAAGGCACTTGGTACACCTTCATCGACCAGAGCGACGTGGAGGAGATCATCCAATCCGACCTGATCCACGGCCAGGTGGTGGAGCGTTTGCAGATATGAGAGTCGTCGAGGAAAAAATCTTGGTCGATGGCCCGGTCGGCAAGATCGAAGTCATCATGGAAAACCCGGGCGCCCCGCGAGGCATCGCCCTGGTGGCGCATCCGCATCCCATCGGGGGCGGCGCCAATACCAACAAGGTGGCCTACACCCTCGCCAAGACCTTCGTGCATCTCGGGTACGCTGCTTTTCGTCCCAACTTCCGCGGCGTCGGCGCGACCGAGGGCGTGCACGATGACGGCATCGGCGAAACCGAGGATCTGCTTGCCGTGCTGCACGACGCCAAGTGCCGCTGCGGCGATTTGCCCGTGGCCTTGGCGGGCTTTTCCTTTGGCGCCTATTGCCAGACCCGCGTGGCGAAGCGCCTGGCCGAGTCCGGCCATCCGGCGCAGCGCCTGGTGCTGGTGGGTACCGCCGCCGGTTTCGTGGAGGGCACGCGTCACTATGACACCGAAGCCGTGCCGGCCGACACCATCGTCATCCACGGTTCGGCCGATACCACCGTGCCACTCGCCAACGTGTTCGCTTGGGCCCAGCCCCAGGACCTGCCCGTGGTGGTGGTGCCCGGCGCCGACCATTTCTTCCACCGTCGCCTACACAGCATCCGCGACATCATCCAGCGGGCCTGGCGGCATTGATGGCGGTCCGGATGCCTCTGCAGGTCGAGGCGCTGCACAAGGCCTATGCGGGTAATCCAGTGGTCGATGGCCTCTCCTTCGCGCTCGAGCCGGGCACCTGCTTCGGCCTTCTTGGGCCCAACGGCGCTGGCAAGACCACGACGCTAAAGCTTTGCTTGGGCCTTACCGCCCCGGATGCCGGCAGCATCACCCTCGCGGGCCTGCCGGTTCCGGCCCAGGCCCAGGCGGCGCGGGCGCGTACCGGCGTGGTGCCGCAGTTCGACAATCTCGACCCGGATTTCACCGTCACCGAGAACCTGCTCGTGTTCGGCCGCTATTTCGGCATGACGCACGCCGCGATCATGGCCCGCATCCCATGGCTGTTGCAGTTCTCCGGTCTGGAGAACAAGAAGGATGCCCGTCTCGCCACGCTCTCGGGCGGCATGAAGCGGCGCCTCACCCTGGCGCGAGCGCTGGTGCACGACCCCGACATCGTTTTCCTCGACGAGCCGACCACCGGCCTCGATCCGCAGGCTCGACATCTGATTTGGGAGCGCCTCAAGCAGCTCAAGTCAGAGGGCAAGACCCTGCTGCTCACCACGCATTTCATGGACGAGGCTGAACGCCTCTGTGACCGGCTGATCGTCATCGACCATGGCCGAAAAATTGCCGAGGGCAGCCCTCGGGAACTGATTTCCGCCCATATCGAGCCACAGGTGGTGGAGGTCTATGACGAGGCGGCCGGGGCGCTGGCCGCTTTCGTGGCGGCCCAGCGCGGCAGCAGCGCTCGGGTCGAGGTGAGTGGCGAGACTGCCTTTTTCTATTGCCATGACCCCCAGCCGCTGCTCGCTGCCCTGGCCGAAGCCAGCGGCCTGCGTTACGTGCATCGCGCCGCGAATCTCGAAGACGTGTTCATCAAGCTCACTGGGCGGGAACTGCGGGATTGAGCGCTGGCGGCATGGCACAAGCCCTCGGATATCCGGGGGCTTGTGCGGCAGGGTGGGCGGCACCGAGGGCCGACCAGGGGGCTGATCGGGAGGGTTAGGGCCGGTTGTTGCTCGTCAGGCGGCGTACCTGCCGATTCATCGGCAAGGCATAGTCGTAGGACGACAGAATCAGGCTGTTGGCCGGATTGACCAGCTTTAGGCTGACGAACACATAATCGCCGCCATCGGCGTAGGTGCCGACTACCACGGCTTGGGCCCTGTGCGCCGAAGCCAATTCCTTGATTTCGCGGGTGAGCAGAAACTCGCCTTGATTCTGCTTCATGAATACGCTGTTGCGCAGCTTGAGTTCCACCACGTTCTGCCCGAGCTGGGAGATGCGCGAGGCGAGCTGTTCGGAAATCAAGCGGCCCAGGGTGGAAGATTGATCGAGCCGATCGATATTGACCAGGGTAGAAACGATCAAGGGGGCGCTGCCGCCGTTATTCGAGAAATTGTTGGCGGCGGCCAGGGGCTGATATCCCTTCAGGAGTTCGGCCGCGGCGGCGTAGTTGGCGCGGATGAATTCGCTCATGGCCGCCTGGTCGTAGGTCGGCTCTTCCGGCTTGGCCGTGCTGGGGGTGGTTTCGCAGCCGGCGACCAAGAACAGGGAGGCGAGCAGGGGAATGGCAATCCATTGCTTCGACATGGCTCATTCCCCCTTCACGCGCAGTTCGGTGCCTTGACCCGGCCTTTGCCAGTACAAGGCCTTGTCTTCGTCGGCGGCGAAATAAATGTTGCTGCGCCGCGCCAGCAGGCGCTCGCCTTCGCTCACGGAGGCGGTCACGAGAATCTCGGATTGCGGCACCGGGCCACGCGCGTATTGCGCCATTTCCGGTCCGTCGGGGGCATTTTGGACGATCCAGCCCGCCGCGTCGGCCAACACGGCGACGGAGAGGGCCTTGGCGCCGGCGCTCATGCCGCTGTCTACGATGCCGGAAACGGCCCAGAGGCCGGCCACCAAGGCAGTGGCTTCACCGTGGTAATAGACGTTCTTTAGCCGTTCAGGCTGGAATTTGTAGATCGAATAGCGAATGTCGACCGACAAGGCGTTCTTGGGCGAGGTGCGGATGTCCCAACCTTGGGCTAGCAACGCCGTGGTCAGCAATTCACGAAAGCCTTCGACAAAGGCGAACTCGTCTTGGCGAGCGGGAATGTGGAGGGGCTGGGTGACGCCTTTGGCGCGCAGATCGCCGGTAAGTTGGGCGGCAAAATCGTTGGCGATGATCTGCCAGTGCTGCGCGGCCTGAAGCTTTTTCTGCTTGCTGGTTTCGAAGCGGGTGGGTTGGGGGGGGATCGGCATAGCGCGCCGCGCAACCGGAAAGCAGCGCCACGGCCATGGCGGTACCGAGAATGACTGGGATGCCCCTCATATTATTCTCCTGTCGAAATGAGTCGGTGAGCGTGATTGCAATGTGACGCGTGGCTTTAGCATGAAGCTAAGTTATTGACATATACCTTTGGCGGGCGCGTGCTGGGAAGGCGGATGTGAAAGCGCGTCAGGCCGGCGCTCGATTCGGCGCTGATCTCTCCGCCGTGGGCGAGGACGATGGAACGGGTGATGGCGAGGCCTAAGCCGGTGCCGGTTTCGCCGGGGCGCGGCTGGGCCGTATCGAGGCGTTGGAAGCGCGCGAATAGGCGTTCCAGTTGCGCTGCCGGAATCGGCGCGCCGGGGTTTTCCACGCAGATGCGTACGCTGCCGGCTGTCTTTGGCGCGATGCGGATGCGCACGGTCTCGCCGGCCGGAGTGTGACGCACGGCGTTGGCCACGAGGTTGCCGAGCGCCCGGCGCAGCATCAGGGCGTCGCCCTCGACCGTGGCGCTGCCCTCGACCGCGAGGCGCACGCCCTGTTCCTCGGCCAAGAGCCCGTAGAACTCGGTGAGCGATTGCAGCAGCGCCCCGATGTCCACGGCTTCCCAATTGGGCAGCATCAAGCCGTTTTCGGCTTGGGCCAGAAACAGCATGTCGCCGATCATGCGCGATAAGCGCTCATGTTCTTCCAAGCTGGAGTAGAGCACCTCCCGGTATTCCTCGGCGCTTCTCGCTCGGCTTAGCGCCACCTGGGTCTGGGTGATGAGCACGGTGAGCGGGGTGCGTAGCTCGTGGGCGATGTCGGCGGCGGCGCCGGCCAGACGTGCGAAGGCTTCTTCCAGGCGGGCGAGCATTTCGTTCAATTCGTGCGCCAAGGGCTGTAGTTCGGTAGGTAGGTGCGCCGTTTCCAGCCGTTCGTGCAGGCGTTCGCCGGATACCCGCCGCGCCAGGCCGAGCAGGTGTCCAAGCGGGGCGAGGCCGTGCCGGGCGGCGAGCCAGGCGCAGAGCAGATTGCCGAGGATGGCCAGGCTCAAGGCCCAGGCGAGCGAACGCGCGAAGCTCGCTATGAAGCGTTGGTGGTGTTCGATATCGACGGCGATGGCCACTTGCAGGCTTTGCCCGTCCGCCGTGCGGGCTTGGGCCAGGATGCCGCGTTGCGGCGCTTGGCCTGGGTCGTTGCCGGTGTAGGCGGGGGGATGCGCCGAGTCGCTCGCGGCGCTGGGCTGCCGCAACAGCCATTTGGGCACGGCGCTGCCGCCGACGAACAAGGGGACGCCCTCCCTATCGAGCACCGCCAGCCCTAGGTGCGGGTGGCCGAGCAGGGCTGGGCCCAAGCGCGCCGGCAGGGCTTCTGGCAGGCCGTCTGCCGGCAGCGTGGCGATGATGCCGCGGCTTAAGGCGAGCTTGCCGTGCAGTTCTTCCAGGTCGCCTTCTTGGAAGTGGGCGTCTACCTCGCGGCCGACGAACAGGCCCAGGCCAAGCAGGATCAGGGTGGAGAGCAGGGCAAAGAGCAGCGCCAAGCGCAGCGTGAGGGAGGAGCGCCAGCGCAGCTTCATGAACGCTCTGGCGCTTCCAGCACATAGCCCATGCCGCGCACGGTGCGGATCAGCTTGGGCTCGAAGGGGTCGTCCATCTTGGCCCGGAGGCGGCGCACCGCCACCTCGATGACGTTGGTGTCGCTGTCGAAGTTCATGTCCCAGACCTGGGAGGCGATCAGGGAGCGGGGCAGCACCTCCCCCTGGCGGCGCAGCAGCAGTTCCAGCAGGGCGAATTCCTTGGCGGTCAGGTCGATGCGCTGGCCGGCCCGGGTGGCCCGGCGCTTCAGCAGGTCCAGTTCCAGGTCGGCGGCGCGCAGGATTTCCGGTTCCTTGGCCTTGCCCCGGCGCAGCAGGGTGCGCACTCGGGCGAGCAGCTCGGAGAAAGCGAAAGGCTTGACCAGGTAATCATCGGCGCCCAGTTCGAGGCCATGCACCCGGTCTTCCACCTGATCCCGGGCGGTGAGGAATAGTACCGGCATGTCCTGGCCGGCGGCGCGTAACGCTTGCAGCACCTGCCAGCCGTCCAAGCCGGGCAGCATGACATCGAGCAGCACCAGATCGGGCGCGCCGGTGAGGGCCAGATG
>JAOAIO010000140.1 GCA_026414665.1 Azovibrio sp. | reverse complement strand
GCTACGAAGGTCAGGGCCCGGAGCACAGCAGTGCCCGTGTCGAGCGCTTCTTGCAACTGTGCGCCGACACCAATATGCAGGTGGTGCAGCCGACCACCCCGGCGCAGATCTTCCATCTGCTGCGCCGGCAGATGGTGCGCTTGTTCCGCAAGCCCTTGGTGATCTTCACGCCCAAATCGCTGTTGCGCCATCCCGATGCGCGCAGTCCGCTGACGGATTTGGCGCGTGGCGCGTTTCAGACCGTGATTGGCGACGCGGATCTGGCCAAGCCCGACAAGGTCAAGCGTGTGCTGGTGTGCACTGGGCGGGTGTATTACGACTTGCTGGCCGAGCGCCGCAAGGCTGAGGGCAAGAAGGACGATGTCGCCATCGTGCGCATCGAGCAGCTCTACCCGTTCCCGCATAAGTCGTTCGCTGTTGAACTGGCCAAGTACCCGGCCGCCACCGAAGTGGTGTGGGTGCAGGACGAACCGCAGAACCAAGGCGCCTGGTTCTTCATTCAGCACCACATTCACGAGAACCTGAATGAGGGGCAGAAGCTCGGTTATGCCGGCCGTGCCGCAAGCGCCTCACCGGCGGTGGGCTATGCCTCCAAACATGCTGAACAGCAGCGCGAGTTGCTCGCGGCCGCCTTTGGCAAGCTCAAGGGT
>JAOAIO010000139.1:375-650 GCA_026414665.1 Azovibrio sp. | reverse complement strand
CGCCATAGTTGACCCGCGCCCCGACCGTGGCATCCCCCAGGTAGGCCAGGTGATTGGCCTTGGCGCCTGCAGCCAGCGTGCTGTTTTTGATTTCGACGAAGTTGCCCACGTGGACCTCGGCACCGAGCACGGTGCCGGGACGCAAGCGCGCAAACGGACCGATGTGGCAGGCCGGCCCCACCACCACGCCAGCGCTGCCCCCGTCGATGTGGGTGAACGGAGCGATCTGGGCTCCAGCCTCGATGCGCGCCCGGGCAATGACGCAATGTGCGCCG
>JAOAIO010000139.1:0-365 GCA_026414665.1 Azovibrio sp. | reverse complement strand
CGCCGGCCACCTGCAGCGCATCGTCGATGCGGTGCGCCACCACGGCCGCGCCCTCGGCCACCGCGTGCACAACGATGTCGGTGAGGTAATACTCGCCCTGGGCGTTGGCGTTGGTCAAGCGCGCCAGCCAGCGGCGCAGCCCCGCAGCGGGTGCCGCCAGAATGCCGCTGTAGACCTCGTCGATCCGGCGCTGCCCGGCATCGGCGTCCTTTTCTTCGACAATGGCACACACGCCCCCTTGGGCATCGCGCAGCACCCGCCCGTAGCCGGTCGGGTCAGGCAGGCGCACAGTCAGCAGGGCCAAGGCCCCGGAGCCTGCGGCGGCGCGCGCGCGCAGCAGCGCCTGCAGCGTGCCGGCCTCGGTC
>JAOAIO010000138.1 GCA_026414665.1 Azovibrio sp. | reverse complement strand
GACCGCCGCTTGCCGATGGACGGTGGGTTCCTGGGGTAACCATACATCGGATCGCGGTGACGGGCGTCCGGACCTGATCCGCTAAAACCGCACCGGACTCGCCGACCAAGCGCCCTGCCCCTCGGGCGTTGGAAGGCCAAATACAATAGAGCGGGCTAAGCATGTAGGACCAAAGGCAGAGGGCTTGCGGACGCGGGTTCGATTCCCGCCGCCTCCACCAACACACTAATTTAAAGGCCGCTAGGAATAACCACCAAGCGGCTTTTTTATTGGCAGATCAAGGCTTTTAGCAGGTAAAGACGTATAAGGGCGACTATTGACAGCTAACCCCTGATCGGGGAACAACCCGCGCAAGCTGAATCAGTAATGCCCGATAACAAGCGCTGACGCGGATTATTCGATAGACGCCGCCGCAAACCCGCGTGAATGCTGGTTTTTGGTTGCGCCTTTGCCCACAGGGGCACGACCATCTGCCAACAGCCAAGTATTCGGGGGATAACCTTGGAGGTTACCATGTGCCGCGAAGGCCCCCGGCGCTGACCGACTCCAGGATTCGCAACGCAAAGCCAGCACAGGCACAGACAGACTCCGCCGCGCTGTCTGAGCGCTTGGGCGTAACACCTATCAAGCGGGGTAACATTGGTGTTAAGC
>JAOAIO010000137.1 GCA_026414665.1 Azovibrio sp. | reverse complement strand
ATCCCAGCGAGCCTCAGACCGGCGCTTGCCGATGGGCGACGGGTGACTGGGGTGACCACACATCGGCTCGCGGCAAGGGGCGTCCGGACCCAAACCGCTAAACCCACACCGGACTCGCCGACCGACCGCCCTGCCCCTCGGGCGCGGGAGGCTAAAACCCAGTAGAGCGGGCTAAGCATGTAGGACCGAGGGCAGAGGGCTTGCGGACGCGGGTTCGATTCCCGCCGCCTCCACCAACGCCTTGTCTTAAGGGCTGTCATCCTAGGAGCAGCCCTTTATGCTTAGAGGGATTCCAAGGCGGTCAAGGGGTGCGCCGCGCGCAGAGGCCGCGCTCGACCGCGATCACCGCCGCCTCAACGCGCGAATGGACATCCAGCTTGCGCAGGATCGCCTTGACATGCAGCTTGACCGTACCCTCGGTGATCCCGAGCGCCCGGGCGATGGCCTTGTTGCTTAGGCCCTCGGCGAGATGGCAGAGGATCTCATGTTCGCGCGGGGTCAGGTCCCCCACCGCCGAGGTGGGGGCGGCAGGCGAGGCCTCGCCGCGCACCGCGCGCGCCAAGATACCAGCGAGCTCAGGCGCCACCACGGTTTGACCGCGAACGATCTCGCCTAGGGCGGCGATCAAGGCGTCTGGCTCCATATCCTTTAAG
>JAOAIO010000136.1 GCA_026414665.1 Azovibrio sp. | reverse complement strand
CTTCAAACTTCATCGAAAAACTGAGGGGGTAACATGCCGCAGTCTTAATCCCTTCTTCATCAGGTCGAGTCTTCAAACACCAGGAGACGGGCATAGAGTGCAAGTGCCGCCGTCTTAATCCCTTCTTCATCAGGTCGAGTCTTCAAACGTGCGACCGGGAGTTCCTGTCCGACCCGGAGTCTTAATCCCTTCTTCATCAGGTCGAGTCTTCAAACAGACGACAAGAAGGTACTTCATAATGAAGAACAAGTCTTAATCCCTTCTTCATCAGGTCGAGTCTTCAAACCATTTTTAGTTTCGACGGGTATTGCCCCTTTGTCTTAATCCCTTCTTCATCAGGTCGAGTCTTCAAACCGCAAGCCCGAAATAACTCTTGTGAATCAATGGGTTATAAGGGCGGTTAGCAAGCATGTGGGGCCTCCAAAAGTTATCTGGGTCGGGTCGCCCTGCATGAGGTGCGGCCGCTCTACCGGCGGGCACCTCGAAAAACCGTCGCGAGCGGCTTGCGGGCAAGGCGCAACGCCGCCATCCGGCCGCGCAGCAGGTTTTCGAGGTACCCCAGCCTCACAGACTGAATGATAGCCTAGCATGGTGGCGCATGCTACAGGGTGGCGAATGCCCACGCATAGGGCCCGGGTTGGCATCCGTCTGGGC
>JAOAIO010000135.1 GCA_026414665.1 Azovibrio sp. | reverse complement strand
TGCTGGCGGTCAACGCCGGTTCGTCGTCATTGAAGTTCGGGTTGTACCTCGAGCAGCAGGACAAACCGCTGTGGAGCGGGCAGTTCGAAGGCCTGGAGCCCGGCGGCCGCCCGCGCTGGCGCAGCGGCGCCGGCCCGGTGCAAGATCTGGCCGCCAGCAGCGCAGACGACGGCGCGACGGCCTTCGACACCGCCTTGGCGCTGCTGGTGCCACAGGTGGTGGCGCGCGCCGCGCAGTTGGACGCCGTGGTGCATCGCATCGTGCACGGCGGCGCCGAGTTCGTCAGCGCCTGCCTGCTCGACGCCGGCGTGCTCGAACGCCTGCGCCGGCTCGCGCCGCTGGCGCCGCTGCATCAGCCGCACAACCTGGCAGGCGTGGCCGCGTTCGCCCGCGCCCTGCCCGGCGTGCCGCAGCTGGGCTGCTTCGACACCGCGTTCCACGCCAGCCTGCCGCCAGTCGAGCGCCAGTTGCCGCTGCCAGCGGCCTTGGCCGCGCAGGGCCTGCGCCGCTACGGCTTCCATGGCCTGTCGTATGCCCATGTGCAGCGCCGCCTGGCCGCCAGCAGCGCGCGTGCTACCGGCCGGGTGCTGCTGGCGCACCTGGGCAACGGCGCCAGCCTGTGCGCGCTGCAAGGCAGCCGCTCGATCGCCACCACCATGGGC
>JAOAIO010000134.1 GCA_026414665.1 Azovibrio sp. | reverse complement strand
CTATGTGGTCGACCGGGAGGGTCGGCTGCGCGGTATCCTGACGCTTGAATCCTTGCTGATCAATGATCCTGAGCGCCTGGTCGCTGAGGTCATGCAATCCAGGTCCCTGGTGACCTTTCGCCCTGAGGACGATGCCGACGAGGCGGCAGCGACCTTCGAGCGCTATGACCTGATCTCGGCGCCAGTGATCGATGCCGAGGGGCGGTTGATCGCGCGGCTGACGGTTGCGGATATGGTGGACCGCATCCGCGAGGAATCGGATGCCGAGATCCTAAGCCAGGTCGGGCTGCGCGAAGAGGAGGACATCTTTGCCCCGGTGACCCAGGCGGTGCGCAACCGCTGGGCCTGGCTGGCGATCAACCTGGTGACCGCCTTCGTCGCCTCGCGGGTGATTGGTCTGTTCGAGGACACCATCGCCCAGATCGTGGCCTTGGCCACCCTGATGCCGATCGTCGCTGGGATCGGGGGGAACGCCGGCAACCAGACCATCACCATGATCGTGCGCGCGATCGCCATGGGCCAGGTAGAACAATCGGACCTTTGGCGATTGCTGGGCAAAGAGCTTGGCGTCGCCCTGATCAATGGCCTCCTTTGGGGCGGGATCATCGGGGCGATCGTCTGGTTGCTGTATCGCGACCTAAGGCTTGGCCTCGTCATGACCGCGGCCATGACCCTCAATCTGC
>JAOAIO010000133.1 GCA_026414665.1 Azovibrio sp. | reverse complement strand
GCTGTGCACCAGGCGGTGCAGCGCGCGTTGCAAGAGGCGTTGGCCGCGCCGCGTGCGTCCGCGCTGAACGGCACCCACGGCCATGGCAAGACGCCAGTGGCTGCGACAACGCAGACGCGTCCCTGGGACACGACACACTACGCCCGCGCCCCGGCGCTGCCGCTGCAGGCCCGCGAGCCGCAGCCCCGTTGGGCCGGCTGGCCTGTGGCGGCTGCCGCGGAACACGCCCCGCACGCGTTGCCAGCCGCCGTGCCCGCTGGCGCCCAACCCCGGCCCCCCGCCGATGAGACCAGCCCCGGGATCTGCGCCGGAAGCGAACCCGCCGCCGACACGCCCGCCCCCACCGACTGGCCCCTGGGACGCGCCCTGGCGCAGCTGCACGGCATCTACATCCTGGCCGAAAACGCCCACGGTCTGGTGCTGGTGGACATGTACGCGGCGCAGGAGCGCATCGTGTACGAGCGGGCTCAAGGCCCAGCTGCAGCGTGACGACGGCGGGCCGCTGCCGAGTCAACCGTTGCTGCTGCCCGCCACGTTCAGCGCCACGCCGCTGGAGCTGGCCACGGCCGAAGCCTGCGCCGACGTGCTGGCACGGCTGGGTCTGGAGGTGACCGCGCTGTCGAGTCAGACGCTGGCGGTGCGCAGCGTACCGGCGCTGCTGGCCCAGGCCGATGTGGTGGCGCTGACGCGAGCGGTGCTGGCGGAACTGCACCAGCA
>JAOAIO010000132.1:320-737 GCA_026414665.1 Azovibrio sp. | reverse complement strand
GCCGTCGAGCATCTCCGGAAAGCCGGTATGGCTGCTGACTTCGGTGACGGCCAGGCCGGCATCGCCCAGCAGCTTGGCGGTGCCGCCGGTGGACAGCAGCTTGAAGCCGAGTTCGGCCAGGCCACGGGCAAATTCGACGATGCCGGTCTTGTCCGACACCGATAGCAGGGCGATGGGCATGGTTGCGTCAGTGGGGTTGCCGATGGCGGAGGGTACGCGCGCCGGGCATGGGCGGGCCGTGGTTGGGACGCCTTACTTGATCAGCTTGTGCTCGACGAGCTTTTTGCGCAGCGTGTTGCGGTTGATGCCGAGCCAGTCGGCCGCCTGGCTTTGGTTGCCGCCGGTGTAGTCCATCATGAACTCGAGCATCGGCTTTTCGACCGCGCGAATCACCATGTCGTACACCTGTCTCTTATA
>JAOAIO010000132.1:0-310 GCA_026414665.1 Azovibrio sp. | reverse complement strand
GCGGCTCGGTGCCTTTCAAGTCGGCCAGATAGTTCTCCAGCGTCTGGCGAATGCAGTCTTCGATGTTCTTTTTGCTCAGGAGTGGCAGCGGGCAGGCAGCAAGCAACGTGGGGTTCAAGCCGCCAGCGCTGCGGCCGACTGCGGCATGGGCGCGGCGGCAGCGGCGGGCGGCGGCAGGAAGGGATGGCAGGCGGCCAGTTCGTCGAGGTAGTCGTTGACGGCCGCCAGTTGCGCCGCGGCGTCGTCCAGCGTGTTGATCAGCCGGCGCAGCGCCGCGCCGCCGGGCAGCGCCTGCACATACCAGCCGATG
>JAOAIO010000131.1 GCA_026414665.1 Azovibrio sp. | reverse complement strand
GGGCAGGCCCAACAGCCCGACGTCGGCCAACAGTTTCAGCTCCAGGTACAGGTGCCGATGTTCACCCGGCTCGCCCGGGGTGGACTGGCGCGGGGCACGATTGGTGCTCGACTTGAAGTGCAGGTTGCCCAGTCCGCCGCGCCCGCCGCGCGCGATGAGGGCGCGTTGACCGTCGCGGGTGAGATCGGCCAGCACCTCGCCGGTGTCTTCGTCGCGCACCACGGTGCCCACCGGCACCCGCAGCACGAGGTCCTCGCCGCCGCGCCCATAGCAGTCCGAGCCGCGGCCGTTCTCGCCGTTCTGGGCGCGAAACAGGCGGGGGTAACGATATTCGATCAGGGTGTTGAGGTTGCGGTCGGCCTCGATCCAGATGCTGCCGCCGCGCCCGCCGTCACCCCCGTCGGGTCCGCCGCGCGGCACGTACTTCTCGCGCCGGAACGACACCGCCCCGTCGCCGCCCTTGCCGGCGACCACCTCGATGTGCGCCTCGTCGATGAATTTCATGACTGTGCGGCGGAGCCAGGGGTCATACAGGCGGGCAGTATCCCGTGCCCCCCTGCCGTACGCCTCAAGAACGAAAAAGCCCTATCCACGGATAGGGCTTTGACCTCGGCGCAGCCGGGTTCAGGACGACTGCACCGGGACGACGCTAACGGTGCGACGCTTGAGCGGCCCCTTGACCGAGTATTCGACCACGCCATCGACCAGGGCATAGAGGGTGTAGTCCTTGCCCATGCC
>JAOAIO010000012.1 GCA_026414665.1 Azovibrio sp. | reverse complement strand
CAGCAAATGCCGGCCTGGAGTGACGCACCAGACCGTGACGGAGGGTAGCTGCCATGTGGGCAAGACCCGCGCCAATAGGCCTTGCGCCACCCAGGGAGCGGCGAGCCGGTCGGCCAGGCCGACGATGCCCAGGCCGTGCGCAGCGAGATGACGCTGCAGGCTGACGGAATTGGTGGCGAGCGGACCGCGTGGCAAGCCTTGCCAACGCGCCGTGCCGCACGTGAGTCGCCAGGGCAGCGCCTCGCCGACACCATTGACGAGCGCCAGGCCGACATGGCGCCCGAGTTCGTCCGGGTGCGTCGGGTGGCCGTAGCGGGCGAGATAGGCTGGGCTGGCATACAGGCCGCTTGCGAAGTCGCATAGCCGGCGCGCGACCAAGGTGCTGTCGTCGGGTAGCTGCGCGGCGATGCGCACGGCCAGGTCGAAGCGCTCGGCTACGAGATCGACGCGACGCGGCGAGAGATCGAGTTCGAGACGCACTTCCGGGTAGTCGGCGGCAAAGCCGAGCAACAGGGGGGTCAAATCCAGTTCCTCGAAGTCGGGCGGCAGGGCGACGCGTAGCGTGCCGCGCGGCGTTTGCTGGCGGTGCTGGGCCAAGGCCAGAACGGCTTCGCTTGCTTCGTCGAGGCGCTGGGCGTGTTCGAGGATGCTGGCGCCAAAGCCGGTGAGATCAAGGCGGCGCGTGCTACGCAGTAAGAGCTTTTCGCCCAGGCGCGCTTCCAAGGCCGAGATGCGGCGCGACAGCGTCGATTTGGGTAGCCCGGTGCGCTCGGCGGCCTTGGCGAAGCTGCCAGCGGCGACGACACGGGCAAACAGAATCAGATCGTTGGCATCGAAGGGCATGGTTGCATTGTTCCATATATGGAATGGTGATGGCCATGTTCGTGGCTTCTATTGCGCCAGCAATGCCAATAAAGTGCGTGCCATCGCAGCACTGATGCTGCGTAACGTGACGGAGCATGCCATGAATATTTTGCAGATCAATACCAGCGCCCGTAGCAGTGGCGCCCATTCCACCCGTCTGGCCGATTGCATCAGCGCCCGTCTGCGCGCGCGCTATCCCGAGGCCCGCCTCGAAGTGCGGGATCTGGCCCGTGAGCCGCACCCCGTCCTCGATGCCCCGGCACTCGAGGCTTTGATGACTCCGGCCGCGCAGCGCACGGCGGCGCAGGCCGCCCGGGTGGCGCTCGACGATGCTCTCATCGCCCAGGTTCAGGCCGCGGATGTGATCGTGCTGGGCGTGCCGATGTACAACTTCGGCGTGTCGGTGCAATTGAAGAGCTGGCTTGACGCGATCGCTCGGGCCGGCGTGACGTTTTGCTACGGCGCTGCGGGCCCCGAAGGGCTGCTCAAGGGCAAGACGGTGTACTTGGCCCTGGCCAGGGGGGGCTTGTATCGTGACACGCCGGCCGATACGCAAGTACCTTATCTGAAGCATATGCTGGCGTTTCTCGGCATGACCGACGTGCGTTGCATTTATGCCGAGGGCTTGGCGCTGGGTGGGGATGCGCTGGATAAGGCTTTTGCCGCCGCCGCGGCGGAAATCGAGGCATGCGTCGTCTAAAGCCGCGGCCGTCTTAAGCGAACATGATCGCTCGGCTGGCCGCTGAACAGGAAAGCGGCGGGCAGCCCCTCTTCCCACCTCCTTCCCCGCGCCGGGGCAGGGCATACGGCGCTGCGCGACTTTCGCGCTAAGGTAAAGCCGCGCAGGCTGGACGCACTGCGCTAGCGCTGAGGGCATGGTGACGGTGTCCTGCCGCTATGCCCTTTTCTTGCTCTGGAGTATGCTCTTTCGCCTGCGGCTGGTTTGCCTAGTCCGTGTCGAAAGAGGATCGTTCCATGTTCGTGCGCTATCGCCATCTCCCTATTTCCCAACAGATCATCGTGGCCGCCGTGGCCTTTCTGCTTTTCGTCTTTGCCCTCGTCACCGTGGCGAGCAACCGTCTCAACGAACAAAGCGCGATTGCCGAGACCGAGCAGGAACTGCATGAGCAAGCTAGGGTGCTGGCCAGCATTCTCGATGCCTATTTCGAGAACGTGCGTGTCCGGGGCGAGCGTCAGGCGCGCTTTTTGCGGCAGTGGCTGGGCGGCGAGATCCGCCTTGGCGAAGGTCGGGTGAGAACCGGCGATGTCGATTTGCCGGTGCTGCGCTTGGGCGGCGACATCCTCAATGGTCAGCACAGGCGCCTGGAGGAATTCCGAGAGTTGACTGGTGATGACATCGCCTTCCTGGTGCTCGATGGCGGTAAGGTTTACCGCGCCGCGACGCTGCTCAAGCGCGATGGCAAGTTCATGGACGGAATCGCTCTGAATGACAAAGATCCGGTCGTTCAAGCCTTGCATAAAGGTGAGGATTACGCCGGCCTCGTGGTGCGTAACGGCGAGTTTTATTTCAGCACCGTGAAAGCGCTCAAAGGCGGCGATGGTCAGGTATTCGGCGGTCTTTCGGTGCGCATCGCGCTGGCGGCTGAGTTGCAGCAAATCCGCGAGGTCATGGGGCGCATCAAGGCCGGCGATACCGGTTATGTTTGGATCGTGCGCCCGAGCGAGGATGAGACCAAGATCGGCGAGTTCATCTTGCACCCCGAGTATCAAGGCAAGTTCGTGAGCGAGGCCTTGCCCGGTCCGGCGCAGGCGGTGGTGCGCCAGGTCATGGCGAAAAAGGAAGGCGCTTTGCGCTACGTGCTCGAGGGCGCGGCCGGCGAGCGCCAGGAGCGCATCGTCGGCATCGGCCATTCCCCGGGCTGGGGCATGACGGTGGCGACGGGTAGTCGGCTCGAGGAATATCTGAAGGCCAGCCATCAAATGCGCAATGTGATGCTGATCGTTGGCATCGTCGACGCGTTGGCTTCTGGCCTCCTTGTGTATTTCTTGGTGCGTTCGCGCTTGGCGCCGCTTGCCGGTGTTACCGAGGCGCTCACCCAGCTTGGCCAGGGAAATCTGCAGGTGAGCGTGAGCGCCGCCGATGCCGCGAGCGGCAACGAAATGTTGCGCTTGGGACACGCGCTCAATGCCACGGCGGAGAGCATGCGCAAACTGGTCGGCGAGGTACATGCCGCGTCGACTTCGATTGGGGGTGCCGCCGGCGAGCTCGGGCAGGCTTCGCGTGCGCTCGAAGACAGCGCCGGGCAGCAGTCTCAGGCGGCCTCGAGCATGGCGGCCTCGGTCGAAGAGCTGTCGGTGAGCATTACGCATGTCGCCGAAAACGCGGGCGAAGCGGCTGACTTGAGCGCGGCGGCGCGCCAGGCGACGGTGGCGGGGCATCAGGTGGTGAGCCGCACCGTGACGCAGATGGAAACCATCGCGCGCGAGATCGGCGATTCCGCCGACACCATCATGGCCTTGGGTGAGCAGTCGCGCCAGATTTCCTCAGTGGTGGGGGTGATCCGCGAGATTGCCGATCAGACCAATCTCTTGGCCTTGAATGCCGCGATCGAGGCGGCACGCGCTGGCGAGGCCGGGCGCGGCTTCGCCGTGGTGGCCGACGAGGTGCGTAAGCTCGCTGAGCGTACTACCCTCTCGACCCAAGAAATCGCCGCTACCATCGATGCCATCGTGCGCGATACCCAGGCGGCAGTGACGCGCATGAGCCAGGTCAGAAGCCGCATGGACGAGGGCGTCGGTCTAGCCCGCGAGGCGGGCGCGGCGTTGTCCGAGATCGACCAGAAAGCCGAGCGTGTGGTGCGGGTGGGGCACGACATCGCCAACGGCACGCGTGAGCAGAGCGCGGCGAGCCAGGATATCGCCCGTTCCGTGGAAAACATCGCCCAGATGGCCGAATCGAATACCAACGTTGCCGAGCAGAACGCCGAGGCGACCCGGCATTTGCAAAGCCTGGCGGAGCGTCTGCAAGCCGCGCTGGCCTGTTTCAGGACTTGAGCATCGCCGCCTTGCCCGCCAATTGGGCAAGGGCCCAGGCCACGTGCTCGCGCACCAGCGGCGCGGCGTGGCCGCGTCTTTTTTCTAGCGCCGCGAATGCCGCCGGAGTTGGCGGACCGTTGCCGAGCGCCACGGCGATGTTGCGTAGCCAGCGCACGTGGCCGATACGCCGGATCGGGCTGCCCGCGAGCCGCGCCTGGAACTCGGCTTCCTCCCAGGCGAATAGCTCGACGAGGCTGGCCTGATCCAGGCCCTGCCGGGGCGCGAACTCCGGGTCGCCAAGCCGAGCGAAGCGGTTCCAGGGGCAGTAGAGCTGGCAATCATCGCAGCCATAGATGCGGTTGCCGATCAAAGGCCGCAGATCTTCGGGAATGGTGCCGGCGAGCTCGATGGTGAGATAGGAGATGCACAGGCGCGCATCGACCTGGTAAGGAGCGACGATGGCCCGCGTGGGACAGGCGGCGATACAGGCGGTACAGCGGCCGCAGTGGGGTGTTTCCGGCGCGGTCTCGGGTAAAGGCAGGTCGGTGTAGATCTCGCCGAGAAAGCGCCAAGAGCCTTCTTGCGACAACAGTAGAGTGTGCTTGCCGCGCCAGCCGAGGCCGGCGCGGCTGGCGAATTCCACTTCCATGACCGGGGCCGAATCGGAGAACACGCGATAGCCGAATGGGCCGATGGCGGCCGCCATGCGGTCAGCCAGCTTTTGCAGCCGGCTTCGCATCACTTTGTGGTAATCCCGGCCCAAGGCATAACCCGAGACATAGGCCCGTTCCGGCTGGGCCAGCTTGGCGATGGCTGGCGACGCGCCTCGTTTTGGCCAGTAGTCGAGCGCCACGGTAATCACCGTGAGCGTGCCGGGTACGAGCGCTTGAGGGTTGGCGCGCAGGTCGGCATGGCGCGCCATATAATCCATTTCCCCGTGCCGGCCGGCAGCCAGCCATTCGGCCAGACGTAGCTTGGCTTCCCCGACCTGGGCCTGGGCGATGCCGAGCCGGGCAAAGCCCAGTTCACGCGCCCAGCCACCTAGCTTGTCCGCCAGTTCGATCAAGGAGTCAGCATCATGCATGTGCCGCAGTGTACCCGTGAATTCGGCTTGCCCGACGAGGCCGCCACCCAGGACTTGGGGGCGCGCTTGGCATCCTGCCTCACCCCGGGTTTGGTGCTTTATCTCGAAGGCGATCTAGGCGCCGGCAAGACGACCTTGGTGCGGGCCTTGTTGCGCGCCTTGGGCCATACAGGCCCGGTCAAGAGCCCGACTTATGCATTGGTTGAAGTTTACGTAATTTCGAGCTTATACTTGTATCACTTTGATTTTTATCGCTTCGGTTCGCCGGAGGAGTTTCTCGATGCGGGTTTGGGCGAATATTTTCGCAACGATTCGGTCTGTCTGGTGGAGTGGCCGGAAAAGGCTGCTGGCTATGTGCCGCCGGCCGATCTGCGCGTGGCGCTTACGCATGATGCGCCAGGTCGCCGTTGCCGCATCGTGGCGTTAAGCGAGGAGGGCCTGTCATGTCTGACGCGACTCTACGCAGCTTGGGACGCCGCCGCATCCTGCATTTCGCTGGCGCGACCCTAGCCCTTTCGGTCACCCCCTTGGGGCTGGCCGGACCGCGCCAAGCCTCGATCTTGGCGGTGCGGGTCTGGCCGGCGGCCGATTACACCCGTGTCACCCTCGAACACGATGCGCCCGTCAAGTTCTCGCATTTCACCATCGACAATCCCGATCGATTGGTGGTGGATATCGAAGGCATCGAATTCAACAAGGTGCTCGAATCGTTGTCCGGCAAGGTTTCGGACAGCGACCCTTACATCAAGCTATTGCGTGCCGGGCGCTTCAAGCCGGGCGTGGTACGGGTAGTGATGGAATTGAAAACCAAGGTGGCGCCGCAGGTGTTCACCCTAGCGCCGGTGGGAGAATACGGGCATCGCCTGGTGCTCGATGTCTATCCAGAAACTCCGGTCGATCCGCTCCTCGCCTTGCTCCAAGAGCAAAGCCGCAGCGATCGGCCGCCCGCCCAGGCCGAAGAGATGAAGCTCGATGAGCCCACGCGTGCCGAGCCCGGCAAGGCGGGCGGCAAGCCGGCCGAAGGCGGCCGTGGCCGGGTGAACCGGCTCATCACCATCATGCTCGATCCCGGACACGGTGGCGAGGACCCAGGCGCCGTAGGTCGTGGCGGCACTTACGAGAAAACCGTGACCCTGGCCATCGCCCGGCGCCTGAAAGCGCGATTGGAGCGTAACCCGAATGTGCGCGTGGCCTTGACCCGCGATGGCGATTTCTTCGTGCCCCTTGGCGTGCGGGTGCAAAAGGCGCGGCGGGTACAGTCGGATCTGTTCGTTTCTATCCATGCCGATGCCTGGATCAAGCCCGAGGCCCGCGGTTCGTCGGTATTCATCTTGTCGGAGAAGGGCGCTTCGAGCACGGCGGCGCGCTGGTTGGCCCAGAAAGAAAACGATGCCGACCTGGTGGGCGGGGTGAACATCAATGTCAAGGACCCTTTTCTGGCACGCACCTTACTCGACCTTTCGCAGACCGCGACGAGTGCCGACAGTCTGCGCTTGGCCAAGGCCGTGCTGGGGGAATTGGGGGGCATCAACCGCCTGCACAAGCCCCAGGTCGAGCAAGCTGGTTTTGCCGTGCTCAAGGCCCCGGACATTCCTTCGATCCTGGTCGAGACCGCCTTCATTTCCAACCCCGAAGAGGAGCGCAAGCTCGCCGATGAGCGCTATCAAGAGCAGATGGCCGAAGCCTTGGCGCGTGGCATCATGCGCTATCTCGAACAGAATCCGCCGCCCGCCAAGTCGCCCATGGCGCGGCTTGGGTGAGCGCGCTCAAGCCGCCGCTCTGGTTCTGGGGCGGCGCCCGCATCGCGCTATAATCGCTGCTTTTTTCGGCAGCGTTTTCTTTCATGCTCGTCTTTCGTGGCTTTCGCCACCCGCCTTCTAGCGCCAGCGTGCTCACGCTGGGCAATTTCGATGGGGTGCATCGCGGCCATCTGGCGTTGCTCGAGCGTCTCCGCGAGGTTGCGGCCGCGCAGGGGTTGCCGGCCTGTCTAGTGACGTTCGAGCCGCATCCCCGCGAATTCTTCGCGCCGGCTGCGGCGCCGGCGCGGCTCACGACCTTGCGCGAAAAGCTCGAACATTTCGCGGCTGCCGGAATCGAGCGCGTCTATGTCGCGCATTTCGATGCGGCGCTCGCGGCGCTCGACGCTGCTGCCTTCGTCGAGCGAATCGTCGTGGCGGGGCTCCGTGCCCGGCATGTGGTGATCGGCGACGATTTTCGCTTCGGCGCCGGTCGGCAGGGCGATTTCGCCTTTCTCGCGGCGCAAGGGCAGCGGCATGGCTTTACGGTGGAAGCGCTCGGCAGCGTCGTTTTGGCCGGCGAGCGAGTCTCCAGTTCCGCCGTGCGCCAGGCGCTTGCTGCTGGGAACATGGAGCAGGCCGCCTTGTTCCTGGGCCGTCCCTATGCCATCGACGGGCGCGTGGTGCATGGCCGCAAGCTGGGCCGGCAGCTGGGTTTCGCTACCGCTAACATCTACATCAAGCACAACCCTTTGCCAATGAGCGGTGTTTTCGCCGTGGCAGTGCAGGGACTTGCCGGCGGCGTGCGCCACGGAGTTGCCAATCTTGGCTTACGACCTACCTTGGGGGGCAGTCGGCCTTTGCTGGAAGTGCATCTCTTTGATTTCCAGGGAGATATCTACGGCGCCCACCTGTGTGTCCAGTTCGTGCATAAACTGCGCGATGAGATGAAGTTTCCCGATCTTTTTGCCTTGCAAGCCCAGATCGCACAGGATGTGGCGGCGGCTCGGGCTTTTTTTCGTGCTGAGTGAACCATGGCTGATTACAAAGATACCTTGAATCTTCCCGATACGCCCTTTCCCATGCGTGGCGACCTGCCCAAGCGGGAACCGGTCTGGGTGCGGCAGTGGCAGGAAAAAAAGCTCTACCAAAAGATCCGTGCAGTCTGCGCCGGCCGGCCGCGCTTTACCTTGCATGACGGTCCGCCCTATGCCAACGGCGATATCCATATCGGCCATGCGGTAAACAAGATCTTGAAGGACATCATCGTTCGTTCCAAGACCCTCGCCGGCTTCGATGCGCCTTATGTGCCGGGCTGGGACTGCCACGGCTTGCCCATCGAGCACCAGATCGAGAAGCTGCACGGCAAGCAGTTGCCCGCCGATAAGGTGCGCGAGCTCTGCCGGGCCTACGCGGCCGAGCAGGTCGAGCGCCAGAAGCGAGACTTCATCCGCCTGGGCGTGCTCGGGGATTGGGACAATCCCTACCTGACCATGAATTTCCAGGCCGAGGCCGACGAGATCCGCGCCCTAGGCAAGATCATGGAGCAGGGCTATCTGTACCAGGGCCTGAAGCCGGTCAACTGGTGTCTGGATTGCGGTTCGGCCCTGGCCGAAGCCGAGGTGGAGTATGAGGACAAGACCTCGCCCGCCATCGACGTGGCCTTCCCCGTGCATGACAACCATGCCGCCAAGGTGGCGGCGGCCTTCGGCCTCAGTCATCTGCGCGGCCCCGCCTTTGCCGTGATCTGGACTACCACGCCCTGGACCCTGCCCGCCAACGAGGCCGTGGCCGTGCACCCGGAGCTGACCTATGCCCTCATTGAAACCACCAAGGGCGCGCTGATTTTGGCGCACGCGCTGGCCGATGGCGCCTTGGCGCGCTACGGCCTGGAAGGCAAAGTGGTAGGCACCTGTCCAGGCGCTGCCCTGGAACACGTGCGCTTGCGACACCCGTTTCAGGCGCGGGACGTGGCCATTGTCTGCGGCGCCCATGTCACCACCGAAGCCGGTACCGGTCTCGTGCATACGGCGCCCGCGCACGGCGTGGACGACTACAACGTCGGCAAACGTTATGGTCTGCCGGTGCATAACCCGGTGGGCGATGATGGTAAGTTCCTCGGCAATACGCCGGCCCTGTCGGTTGGTGAGCTTGCGGGCAAGACGGTCTGGGAGGCGAATCCCCTAGTATTGGCCGAGCTCGAAGCCAAAGGGCGGCTGCTCAAGCAGGAAAAAATCCGGCATAGCTACCCGCATTGCTGGCGACATAAGACCCCGATCATCTTCCGCGCCACGACGCAGTGGTTCATCGGCATGGAACAGCGCGCCCATGCCAGCGCCGACGCCCCGACGTTGCGCTGGGTGGCGGAACGGGCCGTGGATGAGACCCAGTTCTTCCCGGCCTGGGGCCGCGCCCGCCTGGAGGCCATGATGAAGACACGTCCGGACTGGTGCATTTCGCGCCAGCGCAATTGGGGTGTGCCGATCCCCTTCTTTTTGCACAAGGAAACTGGCCAACCGCACCCGCGCACGGCGGAGCTGATCGAGCAAGTCGCGCAACGTGTCGAAAAAGCCGGGATCGAAGCCTGGTTTAGCCTGGATGCCAAGGAATTGCTCGGCGACGAAGCCGAGCATTACGTCAAGATGAAAGACACGCTCGACGTCTGGTTCGATTCCGGTACGACGCACTGGCATGTCCTGCGCGGCTCGCACGCCGCCGTATCGACCCACCCGGCCGACCTCTACCTCGAAGGTTCCGACCAGCATCGCGGCTGGTTCCAGTCCTCGCTGCTTTCCGGTTGCGCCATCGATGGCCGCGCTCCGTACAAAGCGCTGCTCACGCACGGCTTCGTGGTCGACGGCAAGGGGCACAAGATGGCCAAGCCCAAGGGCAACGTCATCGCGCCGCAGCAGGTCGCTGACAAGATGGGGGCCGAGATTCTGCGCTTATGGACGGCCTCTACCGACTATTCCGGCGAGCTGAGCATTTCCGACGAAATCTTGAAACGAGTGGTTGAGGCCTACCGGCGCATCCGCAACACCGTGCGTTTCTTGCTGGCCAACGTCGCCGATTTCGATGCCGACAAGGACCTGCTGCCGGTGAGCGAATGGTTCGATCTCGATCGCTATGCGCTCGCCTTTACCCGGGCGTTGACCGAGCAGGTGTGCGCCGACTACGAGCGTTACGAGTTCCATCGCATCGTCCATGCTCTGCAGACTTTCTGCTCCGAGGACTTGGGCGCGTTTTACCTGGATGTGCTCAAGGATCGCCTCTACACCACCGCGCCAGCGTCTCGGGCGCGCCGTTCGGCCCAGAGCGCGCTCTGGCACATCTTGCAGAGCTTGACCCGGCTGATGGCCCCCATCCTCTGCTTTACCGCCGAAGAAATCTGGCAAACCCTGGTCAACGATCCTGAAGATTCGGTGATGCTGCACACCTGGCACGAGCTCCCGGCGCTGGCCGACGAAGCGGCCCTCATGGCACGCTGGTCCCAGATCCGAGGCGTGCGCGCCGAGGTGCTAAAGGCCATGGAGGAACTGCGGGTGGCCGGCCAGATCGGCTCCTCCTTGCAGGCGAGCGTGCACATTCGCGCCGCCGGCGAGGCATACGAGGCGCTGGCAGCGCTGGGCGACGATCTCAAGTTCGTCTTCATCGCCTCCGCCGCCCACCTCGAACGCGGACCCGCGGCCATCCGGGTGGAACCCGCCGTCGGGCGAAAGTGCGAGCGCTGCTGGCATGTGCGCGCGGACGTGGGCCAGGATGCCGCGCATCCGGAGCTGTGCGGCCGTTGCATCAGCAACCTGTACGGCGCAGGCGAGGGGCGTCAACATGCCTAAGCCGGACAAGGGGTTCTGGGGCTGGCTGGCGCTGGCCGCTGGTCTGATCCTGGTCGATCAGCTCAGCAAGCTGGCGATTTTGGCGCGTTTCCAGTTGGGGGAGAGCCTACCGATTACCGCTTTCTTCAACCTGGTGCTGGTATATAACACCGGGGCGGCTTTCAGCTTCCTCGCTGGCGCCGGCGGCTGGCAGAAGTGGTTTTTCGTGGCGCTGGCCTTGCTCGTTTCGGCCTGGATCATCTCTGTGCGCCTCACGCAGCCGGAACAAAAGCGGCAAAACCTGGCTCTTAGCCTCATCCTGGGCGGCGCCATCGGCAATGTCATCGACCGTCTCGTCCATGGCGCGGTGGTGGATTTCCTCGATTTCCATTGGGCTGGCTGGCACTGGCCGGCCTTCAACGTGGCGGATTCGGGCATCACCCTAGGGGCTTTGCTCCTGGTGCTCGAGCAATTGCGCGCGGCGCGTCGCACGGCCAGCGTGGGCCCCGTATCCGGCGAAAGGTAATGCTGATGAACACCGCACGTATCCCCCCCGGCCAGCATTTGGCGCCTGAGTTTCCTGTGCTCGATCTCGGCATCCGGCCTGAGGTATCCCACGAAGATTGGCGCTTGCGGCTCTACGGACTGGTCGAGCAGGAGCTGGAACTCGATTGGTCAGCCTTCATGGCGCTGCCGCAAGTCACCAGCATCAGCGATTTCCACTGTGTCACCACGTGGAGCTGCCTTGATCTGGATTGGGAGGGCGTGCGCGCCGCCGATGTGCTCGCTTTGGCTAGGCCGCAGCCTGCGGCCCGCTTCGTCACCCTCTACGGCTACGACGGCTATACCACTAATCTGCCGCTGTCCGCCCTGCTGGATGCGGATGTGCTGCTCGCGCATGGCGTGCGCGGCGGCCCCTTGGCGCCGGCGCACGGTGGCCCGGTGCGTCTCGTGGTGCCGCGGCGCTACGGCTGGAAGAGCGCCAAATGGCTTTGCGCCATCGAATTGCACGCCGAGGACCGCCCAGGCTATTGGGAGGTGCGCGGCTATCACAACGATGCCGATCCCTGGCAAGAAGAAAGGTTCGCGCGATGAATCGCTCCGCTACCGCCGCCGTGCCCACGGTGCGGCCTGATAGTTTCTTGACGCTCCACTACCGGCTTTCGACCCTTGCTGGCGAAGAGTTTTTGTCGACCTTCGACATGTCGCCTTCGACCTTGCAGCTAGGTAGTGGCCAACTGGCAGAATGCCTCGAACGCTGTCTCATCGGCCTGGCCGAAGGCGAGCGCCGCGTCTTCGAGCTCGAGCCCGAGGCCGCCTTCGGCGTGCCCAACCCGCGCCTCGTCGAGCGCATCGCCTTGAGCGCCCTGCCGGCGGGGCTCGAATTACGCGAACATGCCGTGATCGAATTCACTACGCCAGAGGGGCAGTCTTTTTCCGGCTTTCTGCGCGAGCTGGATGCCACCCACGGCCTTTTCGACTTCAATCACCCGCTCGCGGGCAAGCCGATCCGCTTCGAGGTCGAAATCATCGGCGTGCTTTGACCATGGAAATCCTGCTTGCCAATCCCCGCGGTTTTTGCGCCGGCGTCGAGCGTGCCATCGCCATCGTCGAAAAGGCTTTGGAGAAATTCGGCGCGCCGATCTACGTGCGCCATGAAGTGGTGCACAACAAATTCGTCTGCGACGACCTGCGCGCCAAGGGCGCCGTGTTCGTCGAGGAACTCGACGAGGTGCCGCCGGGCAGCACTGTCATCTTTAGCGCGCACGGCGTTTCCAAGGCCGTGCGCCAGGAAGCGCAAGCGCGCGGCCTCAAGGTCTTCGACGCCACCTGTCCGCTCGTCACCAAAGTCCATGTCGAAGTCGGCAAGATGCGTGGCCAAGCGTGCGAAGTCGTGATGATCGGTCATAAAGGCCATCCCGAAGTGGAGGGCACCATGGGCCAGAGCCAGGATGGCATGTATCTGGTCGAAACCCTTGCGGATGTCGAGCGCCTGGTGGTGCGCGACCCGGCTCGGCTCGCCTATGTCACCCAGACTACCCTGTCCGTCGATGATGCCGGCGCCATCATCGATGCCTTGCGCCGTCGCTTTCCGCTCATTCAGGGGCCTAAGAAGGACGACATCTGCTACGCCACCCAAAATCGCCAAGATGCGGTCAAGGCGCTGGCGCAGCGGTGCGACCTGGTCATCATCGTCGGCAGCCAAAACAGCTCTAACTCACGCCGCTTGAAGGAAGTGGCGGCGGGTGTCGGCAGCGCCGCCTATCTCGTCGATTCCGACGAGGAGCTCGATCCTGCCTGGCTTGTGGGCAAGCGCCGCGTGGGCGTCTCGGCCGGGGCTTCGGCGCCCGAGAATCTCGTGGCGCGGGTCGTGCGGCGGCTCGAGCAAATCGGACAGGGCCAGGTTAGCGAATGTCAAGGGGTGGAAGAGGCCGTGAATTTCCCCTTGCCGCGCGAACTGGCCGACTAAGGCAGCGCGAGCGGCAGGGCCGCATGCCGACCTTGCCCGTCGATGCCCTGCAAGGTGTTGAAATGGGGGTTTCAAGCCGACGGATGAGGGGTGTCAGCCGTGTGGGCAGCCGCTCGGCTGTGGGCGGGCGGCGGGAAACGCAAGGCGTTGCGCACGGGATCTGATATGTCCTGAATCTCATGTGCTTGCCCTGCCAAGTTTTCCTTGTCGTTTTTTTTGATTTTGTATAGAATGCCGGTTTTGGTTTTCATCAGATCAGGATTTTTCAATGGCCAACAGCGCACAAGCCCGCAAGCGCGCTCGTCAAGCAACCAAGCAGCGCGCCCACAATGCCAGCCTGCGTTCCACGCTGCGTACCGCGATCAAGCGCGTGCGCCAGGCAATCGCCGCCGGCGACAAGGCTGCTGCCCAGAGCGTCTTCCAGACTTCGATGGCAGTCGTCGACCGTATCGCCGACAAGAAAATCATCCACAAGAATAAGGCTGCTCGCCATAAGAGCCGCCTGTCTGCCCAGATCAAGGCGCTATCCGCCGCCTGATCGACGGCATCAGCACAAAAAACGGCACCCGAGGGTGCCGTTTTTTGTGCGTTGTTGAGTGGCGGCGCGCCTAGCGCGCCGCCACGGTCCGAGTGCTGGACGAGTGCTGGACTATAGCAGCCCGGTTCAGGAGCGGCGGACGTGCAGGCCGCATTCTTTCGAGCTGGGGTCTTCCCACCACCATCGCCCGGCGCGGATGTCTTCTCCCAGGCTGATGGCGCGGGTGCAGGGCGCGCAGCCGATGCTGGGGTAGAAGCGGTCGTGCAGAGCGTTGTAGGGCACGCCGTGGTGGCGGATATAGCCCCAGACTTCCTTTTCGCTCCAGTCGGCGAGCGGGTTGAATTTTTCCAGGCCATTGTCGGCATCGAAGCTGTGCCGCGGCAGTGCTTGTCGTGTCGCCGATTGCTGGGCGCGCATCCCCGTGATCCAGGCTTTTTTACCAGCCAGCGCCCGTTGCAACGGCGCTACCTTGCGGATGTGGCAGCAGGTCTTGCGCAGTTCCACGGATTCGTAGAACGCATTGATGCCATGCGTGCGCACATAGGCTTCGACCTCGTCGTGGCGTGGGTAATACAGGCTGAAGCGGTGGCCGTAGTGTTTTTCCGCAGCGGCGAGTAGGTCGTAAGTTTCGGGCGGCAGGCGGCCGGTGTCGAGGCTGAAGATCTCGATGGGTAGGCGATGCCGCAGGATCAGGTCGGTAAGCACCATGTCTTCGGCGCCGAGGCTATTGGCGAACGTGGCAGGGGCGAAATCACGGCTTATGCGGGCGAGCAGATCGAGCGCGTCTTGCGCTTTGCGCTCGATCTGGGCGATGAGTTCGGGCGTGAGCTCGGGGTGGGTGGCGGGGTTGCCTTGGGCGGTGAGGCGGGCGGATGTGTTCATGGGTTTCTGCGCCGAAAGAGGGGGGTGGGATCATCGACGGCCCCTTGGTAGGAGGTCGGGAAGGTGGTGAAGGCATGTAGCGCGCGTTCGGCATCTTGGCCGGCCTTGAGGGCCCAAGCATCGAAGCCGACGCGCCGCATGAAAAAGAGCTGGTCATGCAGCACGTCGCCGACGGCGCGTAATTCGCCGGCGAAGTGGTAGCGCTCGCGCAGCAGCCGGGCGAGCGAGTAGCCACGGCCATCTACGAATTTGGGGAAGTGGATGGCAATGACCTGGAAGTAGTCGAGATCGGCAGCCAGAGGGGCGAGATCGGCGTCAGGTTCGAGCCAGAGGCCGATGCGTTTGTAGCGCGAGATGATCTCGTTCTTGCGAGCCTGCCAAATGGCCTGGGGAAAGAGGAGGTCGGCCTCGGGCAGTGGCTGGCGGTTGGGGTCTTCGTCGGCTTCCAGGCGCTGCCAGGTATCGGGGACGATGCTCTGGTGTTTGATGAGGATGCTCATGCTGACTGCTCCGTCGCGGCGGTTTTGGCCCGGCCGTGGGCGCGGTGCTCATAGACCTTGTTCTTGAAGGGTTCGATGCCGATGCGGTCGAACGTGTCGAGAAAGGTTTCGTCCGGGTGCCGGTGCGCGACATAGACGCCAATGATCTGCTCGACGGCATCCGCGACTTCGGCGGCGGCAAAGGCCGGGCCGATCACCTTGCCCGTGCGGGCCTGGTTGCCTTGTCGGCCGCCGAGGGTGATTTGATAGAACTCGGCGTCGTTTTTGTCTACGCCGAGAATGCCGATGTGGCCGACGTGGTGGTGGCCGCAGGCATTCATGCAGCCGGAAATATTGAGCTCGAGCTCGCCTAGATCGAAGAGGTAATCGAGGTCCTGAAAGCGCGCCTGGATGGCATTGGCAATCGGAATCGACTTGGCATTCGCTAGGTCGCAGAAGTCGCCGCCGGGGCAGCAGATCATGTCGGTGAGCAAGCCGACGCTGGGCGTGGCGAGTCCCAGCCGCTTGGCGGCTTGCCAGAGCTCATAGAGGCGGCCCTGCTCGACATCGGCGAGGATGAGATTCTGCTCGTGCGAGGAACGCGCTTCGCCAAAGCTGAAGGCATCGGCCAAATCGGCGACGGCCTCCATTTGTGCGGCGCTGATGTCGCCTGGCGCTTGCCCGGGCGCTTTGAGCGACAAGGTTACGGCGGCATAGCCTGGCATCTTGTGGCCGTGCACGCAGCGGGCAACCCAGCGCGCGAAAGCGGGGTCGGCAGCCTTACGGGCGACAAAGTCGGCCTGCTCGGCCGGCAGTTGGCGGTAGGCGGGGCTGCTGAAGTGCGCCTGGACCCGGTCGTATTCGGCCTGGGTCAAGGTGGCGGGGCCGTCCTTTAGGTGCGCCCACTCGGCTTCCACTTGACGGGCGAATTCCTCGATGCCGAGCGCTTGTACGAGGATTTTGATTCGGGCCTTGTAGGCGTTGTCGCGCCGGCCGTGCAGGTTATAGACGCGCAGGATGGCTTCCAGGTAGGTGAGGATGTGCTGCCAAGGTAGGCTTTCACGCACGACTTCGCCGCGGATCGGGGTGCGCCCGAGGCCGCCGCCGACGATGACGCGGAAGCAGGGTTCGCCCGTGGCATCCAGGTTGAGCTGCAAGCCCACGTCGTGGAACCAGGTCAGGGCGCGGTCTTCCCGAGTGCCGGAAATGGCAATCTTGAATTTGCGTGGCAAGAAGGCGAATTCCGGGTGGAAGGTGCTCCACTGGCGCAGGATTTCAGCAAGTGGGCGGGGGTCGATGATCTCGTCTGGCGCCACGCCGGCAAATGGGTCGGTGGTGATGTTGCGAATGCAGTTGCCGGAAGTCTGAATGGCGTGCATTTCCACCTGGGCCAAATATTCGAGGATGTCCGGGCAATCTTCGATCCGCGGCCAATTGAACTGGATGTTGTGCCGGGTGGTGAAATGGCCATAGCCGCGATCCCAAGTGCGCGCGACATGCGCCAGGGCGCGCAGCTGGGCGCTGGAGAGCATGGCGTAGGGCACGGCAATGCGCAGCATGGGCGCGTGGCGCTGTACGTAAAGTCCGTTCTGCAGGCGCAAGGGGCGAAATTCGTCATCGCTAAGCAGGCCAGACTGCCAGCGCGCCACTTGGTCTCGGAATTGGGCAACGCGCGCTCGCACCAGGGCGAAGTCATAGTTGTCGTAACGGTACATGCAGTACACCTCGGGTGGTGATCGGGCCGGGCGGGAAGGCTTCGCGCAGCCGGGGAGCGATCCTGAACGGGCGGGATGGTAGCAGCGGCTGTTTGAACGAAAAAGAATATCGAGTTACATTGTTATAACTTGAAAGTATTTCAGAGGCTGCCATGAAGCTCCAGCAACTCCGTTACATCGTCGAAGTGGCGCGGCGCGGCCTCAACGTGTCCGAAGCGGCCGAAGCGCTCTACACCTCGCAGCCCGGGGTTTCAAAGCAGATCAAGCTGCTCGAGGACGAGTTGGGCGTGACGATCTTCGAGCGCAGCGGCAAGCGTTTTACCGGCATTACCGAGCCGGGACGGGCCATCATCGCGAGCGCCGAGCGGATCTTGCTCGAAGCGGAAAATCTCAAGCGCCTGGGCCGGGATTTTGCCGGTGGCGATACGGGCACGCTCACCGTCGCGGCCACGCACACGCAAGCCCGCTATGCGCTGCCGCCTGCGGTGCAGGCGTTCGTCGCGCGGCATCCGGGCGTGCAGCTCATCTTGCACCAAGGCACGCCGGCGCAGATTGCCGACTGGGTGGAAAAAGGCGATGCCGATATCGGCATTGCTACCGAGGCGCTCGCCGCGCACCCGGGGTTGGTGACGCTGCCGGTGCGGCAGTGGAGCCACTGCATCATCGCCCCCCTTGGGCATCCGATCTTGGCATTGCCGCAGATTTCCCTAGCGGAATTGGCGCGCTGGCCATTGATTACCTACGATGCCGCGTTTACGGGCCGTTCCGGTATCAACCGCGCTTTCGCGCGCCAGGGGCTCACGCCGCAAGTAGTGCTCACCGCGCTTGATGCCGACGTGATCAAGACCTATGTCACTTTGGGGCTTGGCTTGGGCATCATTGCGGCGCTGGCCTTCGATGCCGAGCGTGACGTGGGGCTGGCCGCGCGTTCGGCCGAACATCTGTTTGAATCCAACACGACACGGCTGGCGCTGCGGCGCGGTGTTTTCTTACGCCGCTATGAGTACGATTTCATTACGAGCTTCGCGCCTCACCTCGATCGCCATGCAATCGAGCGGGTCTTGCAAGGCGGCGGGGAAATGTATCAGCTTTGAAACGCGCTGCGGGCAAAAAGCCTATTCTTTTGCGGGCGTTATCGATATAATTCCGGACTTTTCAACCTTGCCCTACCGAATCGCATGGCGGAGGGTTTTTGCCAAAAGGAGTGTTCATGCGCCATTACGAAATCGTCTTTATCGTCCATCCGGACCAGAGCGAGCAAGTGCCTGCCATGGTGGAGCGCTATCGCAACCTGGTGACCAGCAAGGGCGGCAAGATTCACCGTCTGGAAGACTGGGGCCGTCGCCAGCTTGCTTACCCCATCCAGAAGATCCACAAGGCCCACTACGTGCTGATGAACATCGAGTGCGATGGTGAGACCCTCACCGAGCTCGAACACGGCTTCAAGTTTAACGACGCCGTGCTGCGCAACCTCACCATCAAGATGAAACATGCCGTGACGACGCCTTCGCCGATGATGAAGGAAGAGAAGGCCAAGTCCCTGCTCACGGCCGATGCCGCGCCGGCCGAGTCTGCCGCCGCCTGATGAGTCTGCGGGCGTCGTTCTGAACCGGGTTCAGATCGAAGGTCGGCTCTGCGAGAAAAAGCCGCTGCGCTATACCCCGGTCGGGTTGCCGGTGGCCGAAGCTAGGCTCGATCATCGTTCCGAGCAAAGCGAAGCTGGTTTGCCGCGGCAGGTGACGTGTGAGATTCCGCTCATCGCGCTCGGCCCTCAGGCTAATTGCCTCGCTGCCGCGCCACTCGGTGCCGCCTTGCGCTTAGCAGGCTTTCTCGCAGCCAGAAGTAGGAACAGCAAGACGCTCGTGTTGCACGTGCAAGCAATCGAATTTTTGGAAGGAAATCAAAATGGCTAGGTTCTTCAAGAAGAAGGATGACGACAAGAAAAAGCGCCGCGGTGGCGGCCTTTTCAAGCGTCGCAAGTTCTGTCGCTTCACCGCCGAGAAGGTGGAGCAGATTGATTACAAGGATGTCGATGTCCTCAAGGAGTTCATCCAGGAAAACGCCAAGATCATGCCGGCGCGCCTGACCGGCACCAAGGCCGGGTATCAGCGCCAGCTGTCTACCGCCATCAAGCGTGCCCGCTTCCTGGCGCTGTTGCCTTACACCGACAATCACCAGTAAGAGGAGGCGCGCATCATGCAAATCATTCTGCTCGAAAAAGTCGTGAACCTCGGCAATCTCGGTGACGTGGTCAAGGTCAAAGACGGCTATGCCCGTAACTTTCTGATCCCGCAAAAGAAGGCCAAGCGTGCCACGCCCGCTGCCTTGGCCGAGTTCGAAGCCCGGCGCGCCGAGCTGGAAAAAATCCAAGCTGAAAAGCTGGCCGCCGCGCAAGCCGTGGCCGACAAGTTGAACGGCGTCACCGTGACCATCGCGCGTAAGTCCGCCATGGATGGGCGTCTGTTCGGCTCCGTGACCAACCACGACGTGGCCGATGCCTTGAAGGCTGCGGGCTTTGAAGTCGATAAGGCCGCCGTGCGTATGCCCGCCGGTCCCCTCAAGACCACCGGCGACTTCCCCCTGGAAGTGGCGTTGCACACCGATGTGGTCGCCACCGTGACCGTGGTCGTGGTCGGCGAATAAGCTGCTTCACCGCACAGCAAAGGCCCTGCCGCGCGCAGGGCCTTTTGCTTTCTTCCTTTCCTGTCGGAACGGTTAAACTCTCGCCCCTATGAGTGAAGAACGACCTGTGAAGCAAGCGCGGCCGGCGCTCGATCCCGCCATTGCGCAATTGCGCGTGCCGCCACATTCGATCGAGGCCGAGCAAGCAGTGCTAGGTGGCTTGCTGCTCGACAATCTGGCCTGGGATCGCATCGGCGACATGATCGCTGATACCGATTTCTACCGCGACGAGCACCGGCGCATCTACCGGCGCATCCGCAGCTTGTTGGAAAAAGGCAAGCCCGCCGATGTGGTGACGGTGGCGGAGGCGCTGGATGCGGCTGGCGAGAGCGAGCACACGGGCGGGCTCGCTTATCTCGGCGAACTGGCGAGCAACACGCCTTCTGCCGCCCATATCCGCCGCTATGCCGAAATCGTGCGCGAGCGGGCGATTTTGCGCCAGCTCGTGGCCGCTGCCGACGAGATTGCCGGCAATGCCCTTAATCCCATGGGCCGCGACGCCAAGACCTTGCTCGACGAGGCTGAGGCCAAGGTGTTCGAGATCGCCGAGAAGGGGGCTCGCGCGAGCGAAGGCTTCGTGCATATCAATCCCCTTCTCACCCAGGTGGTGGAGCGCATCCAGGAACTGCACGACCGCGATGATCCGTCCGATGTCACCGGCGTGCCGACGGGTTTCATCGACTTGGACCAGAAGACTTCGGGCTTACAGCCTGGCGATTTGATCATCGTGGCCGGCCGGCCCTCGATGGGGAAGACGGCGTTTGCCCTCAACATCGCCGAGAATGTGGCGCTGCACGCCGGCTTGCCGGTTGGAGTGTTTTCCATGGAAATGGGCGGCGCGCAGCTCGCTACGCGGATGATGGCTTCGATTGGCCGGCTCGACTCGAGCCGGGTGCGCACTGGCAAGCTCACGGACGAAGAGTGGTCGAAGCTCTCCTTCGCGCTCGGACAGCTGCACGAGGCGCCGATTTACATCGACGAGACCGGTGGTCTCAATCCCGTCGATCTGCGCGCCCGGGCGCGGCGCCTGCATCGCCAATGCGGCAAGCTTGGCCTCATCGTCATCGACTATATCCAGCTCATGTCGTCGGCCCGTCAGAACGAGAACCGCGCGACTGAAGTGTCGGAGATTTCGCGCTCGATCAAATCCCTGGCCAAAGAGTTGCAGGTGCCGATCATCGCGTTGTCGCAGCTCTCGCGCAAGGTCGAGGAGCGCACCGATAAGCGCCCGATGATGTCCGACCTGCGCGAGTCGGGTGCCATCGAGCAGGATGCCGATGTCATCATGATGCTGTACCGGGATGAATACTATCGTCCCGATTCCCAGGACAAGGGGATTGCTGAAGTCATCATCGGCAAGCAGCGTAACGGTCCGACTGGCACCGTGCGGCTCGCCTTCTTGGGGCAATACACGCGCTTCGAGAGTCTGGCGCAGGGGGGCTTCGTCGATAACCCCTATTGAGCTTGTCACGCGTCTTTGGCCGTGCCGCCGGGCCAGCATCGCTCGGCTCGCGTAGAATGCGCTTTTTCCATGCTCCGGCTTTTTGCATTTCGCTTTTATGTCTGCTTATCACGAAATCGCTCGTCAGGTCATGCAACAGCAAGCCGCTGCCCTGGAAGGCTTGGCCCGCACGCTCGGCGCGGATTTCGATCGGGCGGTGGAACTGTTGCTCGCCTGCCGCGGCCGGGTAGTGGTCTGCGGCATGGGCAAATCCGGCCTGGTCGGACGCAAGATGGCAGCCACCTTTGCCTCGACCGGCACGCCGAGTTTTTTCTTGCATCCCGGCGAGGCCCTGCATGGCGATTTGGGCAAGGTCACGCCGGACGATGTCATCGTCCTCATCTCCAATAGCGGCGAGACCGAGGAAATTTTGCGGCTCCTGCCATCCTTGCAGGATTTCGGCAACGACACCATCGCCATCACCAATGCGCCGGCCTCGACGCTGGCGCGTTATGCCAAGATCGCCTTGACGCTACAGGTCGAGCGTGAAGCCTGCCCCAACAACTTGGCGCCGACCACGTCGACGCTTGCCACCATGGCCTTGGGTGATGCCCTGGCGGTGGCGCTCATCACGGCCCGCGATTTCCAACCCCAGGATTTTGCCCGCTACCATCCGGGCGGCAGCTTGGGGCGGCGCTTATTGACGCGGGTGGCGGATGTGATGCACAAAGATTTGCCTGTCGTGGCCCCGGATACGCCGATGGCGCAGGTCATCGAAGTCATGACCGAGAAGCGCTTGGGCTTGGCCCTCGTTCTCGAAGCCGGTCGCTTGGTCGGCATCCTCACCGATGGCGACTTGCGCCGGGCCATGCGCCGGGTGCGCCAGGTGCTGGATTACCCGGCGCGTGAATTCATGACGCCCAATCCCGTCACCATCGCCCCGGATCGCCGCCTGACCGAAGCGGAGCAATTGATGCACGAGCGCAGCATCCGCGCGCTCGTCGTGGTCGATGGCGATGCGGTGCTGGGCGTGGTCGATATTTTCAACTAAGCCCGTCCCCGGCCCCTAGTCTTCCAGGCTCGCTGACGAACTGACAAGAAGGAAAACCGTATGAAAATCGCCATTGCCGGCACCGGCTATGTTGGCCTCTCCAATGCTGTTTTGCTGGCCCAGCGTCACGAGGTGGTGGCGCTCGACGTGCTCCCGGCCAAGGTGGAAATGCTCAACCGGCGTGAGTCGCCGATCGAGGATGCCGACATCGAGACCTATCTGCGCGAGAAGACGCTCGATTTGCGCGCCACGCTTGATAAGCACGAGGCTTACGCCGGCGCCGACTTCGTCATCATCGCCACTCCCACCGATTACGATCCGGAAACTAATTACTTCAACACCCGCTCCGTCGAAGCCGTGATCCGCGACGTCAAAACCATCAATCCGCAGGCGGTGATGGTGATCAAATCGACGGTGCCCGTCGGGTTTACGCTTGCGACTCGGGAGAAGCTGGGGACGCAGAATTTGATCTTTTCGCCCGAGTTTCTGCGCGAGGGGCGGGCGCTGCACGACAACCTTTATCCCTCCCGCATCATCGTCGGGGAGCGCAGCGAGCGCGCCGCGCGCTTTGCCCAACTTCTCCAGGAAGGCGCCTTGCGTCAGGACGTGCCGGTGCTATTTACCGGCAGCACCGAGGCCGAAGCCATCAAGCTGTTCGCCAATACCTACTTGGCCATGCGCGTCGCTTATTTCAACGAGCTCGATACCTATGCCGCCACGCATGGCCTCGATACCCGCGAAATCATCGATGGTGTCTGTCTCGACCCGCGCATCGGCCGACACTACAACAATCCGTCGTTTGGCTATGGCGGCTACTGCCTGCCCAAGGATACCAAGCAACTCCTCGCCAACTACCGGGATGTGCCGCAGAACCTGATTCACGCCATCGTCGAGGCGAACAGCACGCGCAAGGATTTCATCGCCGATAGCATCATCAAGCGTAATCCGCGCGTGGTTGGCCTTTACCGCTTGATTATGAAGGCGGGCTCGGACAATTTCCGGGCTTCTAGCATTCAAGGCATCATGAAGCGCATCAAGGCCAAAGGCATCGAGGTGATCGTCTATGAGCCGGTGTTGCAAGCGGACGAATTCTTCCGCTCCCGGGTCGTTCATGATCTAGAAGCCTTCAAGCGCGAAGCCGACGTCATTGCCGCGAACCGCGTCACGCCTGAGCTGCACGACGTGCTGCACAAGGTCTATAGCCGTGACCTGTTCGGGAGCGACTAAGGCGAGCGATGCGAGCCCGGGGCGCGGGCAACGCGCTTAAAGCGCATGAGGTCGGGGTCAGGCTTGTGGCGAGATGTCGGGTCTTGGACGCGTGGCGCCACGGCCCAGCCAATAGCGTGGCGAGGGGCGGGCCCCGCGTCACGCCGCAGATGGCCCAGCGCAGTGGCTGGACAAGGGCCTATTAGAGTATCTGGCGGGCTTCGATGCGCAGGTTGCCCGACTCGCCGGGGATGAGCGGCACGGCCCCGTCCTGATGCACGAGCTGGGGCTGAGCAAAGAAATTCAAAGCGATGTTGCTGTCGGGCAGGACGAGATCCTCGGCGACGTTGTAAGCCATCCAGTTCATTTCCCAGACGCCGAACAAGATCTTGCGCATGGCTACCAGTTTCGGGTCGCGGTGGTCCAGCGCTTCCAAGGCGATGGTGCGGCGCACATCGCTGGGGTCGACTGGAATCCAGCTATAGCCAGGCACGTAGAACTCGGCGCGGCAATGCGCGGCAAGCGTGGCATCGCCGCGCTGGATGCCGAGGCTGGGCGCGATGCGCGACTGTTCGATGCGATGCCCGAACACCCGGCGGGCCGGGATGCCGATGGCGCGACAGAGCGCGACGAATAAGCCGTTAATGTCGGCCGAGCGTCCGCCAAAGCGGTGCTGTTCGAGCTGGCGGCGCACATCGCCCGTGCCGATGCCCGGCAAATTCATGTCGTACTCGGTATTGTCGACTACCCAGTCGAAAATCGCCTTGGCCTGGGCCACGGGGTCGAGAATGCGGCCGATGATGCGCTGCGCCAGCCGGTGTGCCTCGCCATCGTTCGGGATCTGGCGCGAAGCCTGCAAATTCCGGCGCAGAATGTCCTCGCGTTCGGGCGGCAGGCTACGGCGAGAGATGTCGAAATGCCGGTCGGCGGTGGCGACCGAGAGCGTCAGGTCGAGGCGCGGCGCCACGCCTTCTTTCCACTCGCAATAAAAAGCTTCGAGTTCGCCATCGGGCAGGCGGCGTAGGCCGCCTTGTTCGAAATTGCCTTGCCAGGTGTGGCCGAGGTTGCGCTGATAGAGCGTGTCCTGGCTCAAGGGCAAAGGCAGCCACAGACGTTGGCGGCTGCGCGCGGGCTTGAGCTGGACGCTGGTGCGAATCTCGAAAGTGCGCCATAAGGCGGGAGGTTCGGGGGCGCGTACCGGCGGTAGACGCGTGGCGGAAGACCCCTGGTGCGCTGCTTCCAGCACCGAATTTTCCGGCGTGGTGCGGGCCTGGGCCGGGGGGCGGCTGGCTTTGACGGGTTTCTTGCTTGCGGCCGGCTTTTTGCTCGCCGGTTTGGCGGCGGCTTTTTTCTTGGGGGCGGCCAGGGCGGCTGGCGCTGCGCACAGGGAGAGCAGGCTGGCGGCGGCGAGGAAAGCACGACGCTTCACGAGGGGTCTCCGGTCATCGGGTCGGCGAAAGGACAGACCGCGCCAGGGGCGCGGTCTGCAGGCTAGGGCGTGATTATAACCTAGCCCTCACAGCACCTCGGCGGCGTGGTCGGCCAGGCGCGAGCGCTCGCCGCGCTGCAAGGTGATGTGGCCGGCATGAATCCAGCCCTTGAAGCGATCGACGACATACGTCAGGCCGGAGGAACCTTCGGTGAGATAAGGGGTGTCGATCTGAGCGATGTTGCCGAGACAGACCACTTTGGTGCCGGGGCCGGCGCGGGTGATCAAGGTCTTCATCTGCTTGGGTGTCAGGTTCTGCGCCTCATCGATGATCAGAAACTTGTTGAGGAAGGTGCGGCCGCGCATGAAGTTGAGCGATTTCACCTTGATGCGCGAGCGGATGAGGTCAGTGGTGGCCGCCTTGCTCCATTCGCCTGAGAAGGCGCCGCCGCCATCTTCGGAGCGGGTCAGCACCTCGAGGTTGTCTTCCAGTGCGCCCATCCATGGCGCCATTTTTTCCTCCTCGGTGCCGGGCAGAAAGCCGATGTCCTCGCCCACCGGCACGGTGATGCGGGTCATGATGATTTCGGCATAGCGTTTGCTTTCTAACACCTGGGTGAGACCGGCGGCGAGCGTCAGCAAGGTCTTGCCAGTGCCGGCCTGGCCGAGCAGGGTGACGAAGTCGATTTCCGGGTCCATGAGCAGGTTGAGGGCGAAGTTCTGCTCCCGGTTTCTGGCGTTGATGCCCCATACCGCGTGCTTGGGGTGCGAGTAATCGACCAGGGTTTCGAGCACTGCCTGCTTGCCTGCGGCTTCCTTGACCTGGGCGGCGAAGCCCGGCTCGCCATCGAGATAGACGAATTCGTTGAGCAGGAAGTCGGGACAGAGCGGGCCGTTGACGCGGTAATAGGTGCGGCCATCCTTTTTCCAGGATTCCATGCCCTGGCCATGGGTTTCCCAAAAGTCGGCGGGCAGGGCGCGGGCGCCCGGATAGAGCAGGTCGGTGTCTTCCAGTACCTTGTCGTTGAAGTAGTCTTCCGCCGGCAGGCCCAGGGAGCGCGCCTTGATGCGCATGTTGATGTCCTTGGACACCAGGATGACCGGGCGTTTCGGGTAGCGGCGCTGTAGGTGAATGACGACGGCCAGGATTTGGTTGTCGTATTTCGAGGTGGGTAGGGCGGGCGGCAGTTCCGAGCTGATGGCCTCGGTCTGCAAGAACAAGCGGCCGCTGGCGAGGCCATTGCTGGGCGCAGCAAGCGGGATGCCTTCTTCGATGTCCTCGGCCAGCGCGAGCATTTCGTCGAGGCTGCGTGATACCTGGCGGGCATTGCGGGCGATTTCCGACATGCCTTTCTTGTGGCTGTCGAGCTCCTCCAGGGTCATGATCGGGATGAAAATGTCGTGTTCCTCGAAGCGGAACAGACTGGTGGGGTCGTGCATCAGCACGTTGGTGTCGAGCACGAAAATCTTGGTGGCTTCGGCTTTCTTGCTGGATCTTCTGGCCATGATGGATGCCCTGGAAAAATTAGAGAGTCTTGACGTAGTCGAGCACTTCGCGGGCATGGCCCTCCACCTTCACGCCCCGCCACTCGCGGCGTAGCGCGCCAGTGGCGTCGATGACGAAGGTGCTGCGCTCGATGCCCATGACCTCCTTGCCGTAGAGCTTTTTCGTCTTGAGGACCGCGAATTGGCGGCAGAGGCTGGCTTCGGCATCGCTCAAGAGTTCGAACGGCAGATTCTGCTTGGCTTTGAAGTTTTCGTGCGATTTCAAACTATCGCGCGAAATGCCGACGACTACGGCGTTGGCGGCGAGAAAGTCGGCGTAGAGGTCGCGGAATTCCGCGGCCTCGGCCGTGCAGCCCGGGGTGTTGTCCTTAGGGTAGAAATAGAGCACCACGGTCTTGCCGCGCAAGGCGGACAGGGTGAAAGTCTGGCCACTCGTGGCCGGAAGGGTGAAATCGGCAACCTGGGCGGCTGACATGACGATCTCCTTGCGGTTGGGGTAAGGCGATTGTCGGGGGGCAGCCGCCCGCGGGTCAAGGGTTGGCGCGGCGTGCTAGACGAGTGGATCGGGGCCTTGCAGGCAGAGACTACGCGGTCGCAGCGGCATGTCGCCGCGGCGGATCTCGGCATAGGGCAGCTGTCTTGGGTCCAAGCCGGCGAGCAAGTGGCTGAGCGCGACCAATTGGTGTCCCTGTGCCTGCCAGCCCTGCCAAAGTTGGGTGAGAGCGGCGCTGTGCGCCAGGCCCTCGACTTCGGCGCGGAGGCTGAAGACCTGGGGCGTGTCGAGATGTTGCGTCAGTTCCAAGAGGCGCTCGACGGCTGCCTCGCTGCTAGCGCCGGCATCGAGCAACTCCGTCAAGGGGGGCAAGGTGGTCGGCAGCTGTGGGCAAAGGAAGGGCTCGCCCTGCCAGACGGGCAAGAAGGGGTGGCGGCCGCGGCAGTCGCAACCGAGTCGAAAGCCGTGCCGCTGCAACAACCGGAGCTGGTGGCGATGCGCTTGCCAGTCCGGGGCGCCGAAGATGCGTGGCGGATGGCCGAAGAGCGCCGTGAAGGCTGTCATGGCGCGCGCTAAGTCGGTGGCAATCGCGGTGTTGTCGGCGCCTTCCACCTGCTGTTCCCAGGCCACCCGGTTCCAGGCGGAAATGCCGGCTTCAAAGCCCTCGGCCTCGATTCGGGCGAGCGTCGCGGCTGCTTTCTTGCCGATTTCGGTGGCAGGTAGCAGGGTGCCGCGTAGCGCCGTCTGCCAGCCGCCATGGCGTGCCATGCGCACGGCTTGGCGCAAAGCGCGGCCGGACTGGTCGGGTCCCAGGCTGAGGAGGAAAGTGGCGCCGGCGTGCTGTGCTTGCAGGGCGTCGATGAGTAGGGGAACCCCACGTTGGGCGCCAGCCAGGCTGCCGACGTGGATGCAGAGGGCGATCTGGCTCATGGCGTCTCGATCAAGAGGGCGGCAGCGACTTTACGGCCTTCACTGGCGAGAATGTTGTAAGTGCGGCAGGCGGCGGCTGTATCCATCACTTCGAGGCCGATGCCGGCGGCGATCAGCGGCTGGCGCAGCGGCAGCGGCGGAAAGCGTAGCCGGGCGCCGGTGCCGAGCAGCACGATCTCGGCGCCGCAGCCGGCCAGGCGGGTGAAATCGGCGAGTTCGAGCGCGGCGAAAGCGTGCGGCGTCCAGTCCGGCTCGATCCGGTCGGGCAGGACCAGGAGGTTGGTGGTATAAGTTTCCTGGTTGACGGCCACATAGCCTTGGCCGTGGCCGGTGAACAGCTTGAGGCCCGGGGTGCTGGTGTCGTGGAGTTTCATGAACGGGGACGTGCGATCTGGCGCTGGCCGTCAAAATTGCGGTGCACCATGGCTTAAAGTAGGATTATAACTTTTTCACCGGCCGCCTTGGCAGTAGGCGCCGGGGAGAGCGTTGTGACGACCCACCCGAAAACGAGCCGCAAGCGTCCGGGCAGAGCGCATGGGCGGACGGCTCACGTCAGGAAGGAAGCGATGAAGCCCGTATTGAAATCCAACAAGCTTGCCGACGTCTGCTATGACATCCGCGGCCCCGTGCTGGCTCAGGCCAAGCAAATGGAGGACGAGGGTCACAAGATCATCAAGCTCAACATCGGCAACTTGGCGGCTTTCGGTTTCGACGCCCCGGAAGAAATCCAGCTCGACATGATCCGCAACTTGCCCAATGCGGCCGGCTATTCCGATTCCAAGGGCATCTTCGCGGCCCGCAAGGCGATCATGCACTACACCCAGCAAAAGCACATCAAGGGGGTGGATATCGAGGACATCTACATCGGCAACGGCGTGTCCGAGCTGATCGTCATGTCCATGAACGCCCTGCTCAACGCCGGGGACGAAGTGCTGCTGCCCGCGCCCGACTATCCGCTCTGGACTGCCGCCGTGAGCCTCTCGGGGGGCACGCCCGTGCACTATTTGTGCGACGAGGCGAACGGCTGGCTGCCCGACCTGGACGACATCCGCAAGAAAATCACCCCGAACACCCGTGCCCTCGTCATCATCAATCCCAACAACCCCACCGGCGCTTTGTACCCGGATGCGGTCTTGCAGGAATTGGTGAATATCGCCCGCGCCCATAACCTGGTGCTGTGCGCCGACGAGGTGTACGACAAAGTGCTCTACGACGGCAACACGCATACTTCGGTGGCGTCGCTCTCCGAGGACGTGCTCACCTTGATCTTCAACGGCTTGTCGAAGAACTACCGCTCCTGCGGCTACCGCGCCGGCTGGATGGTGGTGTGCGGCGACAAGCGTCACGCCCAGGACTACATCGAGGGCCTCAACATGCTGGCCTCCATGCGCCTGTGCGCCAACGTGCCCGGCCAGTATGCGATCCAGACCGCGCTAGGCGGCTACCAGAGCATCGACGATCTCGTCGCGCCGAATGGGCGCATGTGCCGCCAGCGTGACATCGCGTATGAGCTGATCACCGCCATCCCGGGCGTGACCTGCGTCAAGCCCAAGGCTACCTTGTACATGTTTCCGCGCCTTGATCCCAAGGTGTACCCGATCCAGGACGATCAGGCCTTCATCGCCGAACTGCTGCAGGAAGAAAAAGTGCTGCTGGTGCAGGGCACCGGCTTTAATTGGCCGCACCCGGACCATTTCCGGCTGGTGTTCCTACCGCACGAAGACGATCTGCGCGTTGCCATCGGCCGCATCGCCCGCTTTCTCGAAAATTACCGCAAGCGCCATGGCAGCGCCTCCTAACCGGAAGCGTCTGCTCGATTGTTCCACTTGACCCTAGTGAAGCGAACCTCATGAAACCCATCAATGTTGGCCTTTTGGGCATCGGTACCGTCGGTGGCGGCACCTTTACCGTTCTTTCCCGCAATGCAGCCGAAATCACCCGCCGCGCGGGCCGTCCGATTCAGATCTCGGTGGTGGCCGACAAGAACCTGGAATTGGCCAAGCAAGTCACCGCGGGCGCCTGCCAGCTCACCGACGATGCCTTTGCCGTCGTCAATGACCCTGATGTCGATGTCGTCGTCGAGCTGATCGGCGGCTACGGCGTCGCCAAGGAGCTTGTCATGCAGGCGATTGCCAACGGCAAGCATGTCGTCACGGCCAACAAAGCTCTCTTGGCCGTGCATGGCAACGAGATCTTCGCCGCCGCCCAGCAGCAGGGCGTGATGGTGGCCTTCGAAGCGGCCGTGGCTGGGGGCATCCCCATCATCAAGGCGCTGCGCGAGGGCCTGGCTGCCAACCGCATCGAATGGGCCGCCGGCATCATCAACGGCACCACCAACTTCATCCTTTCGGAAATGCGCGACAAGGGACTGCCCTTTGCCGATGTGCTGAAGGAAGCCCAGCGCCTGGGTTACGCCGAAGCCGATCCCACCTTCGACATCGAAGGCGTGGACGCGGCCCACAAGGCCACTCTGATTGCCGCCATCGCCTTCGGCATCCCCATTCAGTTCGACAAGGCCTATGTGGAAGGCATCACCCGGCTCGAAGCCGCCGACATCAAGTATGCCGAGCAGCTCGGCTATCGCATCAAGCTCTTGGGCATCGCCAAGCGGCGTGAAGATGGTATCGAACTGCGCGTGCATCCGACCCTCGTGCCGGCCAAGCGCCTGATCGCCAACGTCGAAGGCGCGATGAACGCCGTGCTGGTCAAGGGCGATGCCGTCGGCGCCACCCTCTACTACGGCAAGGGCGCCGGCGCCGAGCCGACCGCCTCCGCCGTGATCGCCGATCTGGTGGATGTGGCGCGTGCCGCGACCGTGGATCCCGACAACCGCGTGCCGCACCTCGCCTTCCAGCCCGATCAGTTGCACGATTTGCCCATCCTGCCGATTACCGAGGCCGAAACCGCCTACTATTTGCGCTTGCGTGTCGAGGACAAGCCTGGCGTGCTCGCGGATGTGACGCGCATCCTCGCCGATCAGCACATTTCCATCGATGCCATGCTGCAACGCGAGCCGGACGAGGGCGAGGCGCAGACCGACATCATCATCCTGACGCACAAGTGCCGGGAAAAATGCGCCGATGCGGCCATCGCCAAGATCGAAGCCCTGGCCGCCGTGCAGGGCAAGGTCACCAAGCTGCGCCTCGAAGATTTGCAGTGAGGCAGTCGTGGCCTAAGGCCATGCAGCGCGGGAGCCTCGTGGCTCCCGTTGTGTTTTCGGGGTAAACCGCGTGACTGCGCTCGTTTTCGCCGTGCTTGCCGTTGGCGCGCTGGCCCTGATTGCTGGCGCGAATGCCTGGCTCACGCCGCTAGCCGCCTTGCATCTTGGCGTGGCGGCCGGTGTCCTGCCGCTCATCTTCGCGGCCATGCTGCATTTCGTGCCGGTGCTGACCCGCACCGGCGCGCCCGGCCGCGGCCTCGCAATGCTGCCTTGGCTGGCCCAGGCGCTGGGCTTTGGCGTGGTCGCGGCGCTTGCAGGCGGCGCGCCGCGCTGGCTCTTGCACCCACTCGCGCTTATGCTGGCCGGCTTGGCGCTTGGCCTCCTCGTTTGGATGCGCCGCCGCGCCCGCGCCTGTCTTGGCGCTCCCCATCCGGGGTGGCGCTGGTATCGCTTCGCGCTCGTCTGCCTCATCCTTGCGCTCGTCGCGGTGCCGGTCTTGCTCGCCGTGCCGAGCACATATGGCGCCTTGCGTAGCCTACATTTGCACCTCAACACCTTGGGCTTCGTCGGTTTGGCGGCGCTTGGGACCTTGCCGCTGTTGTTGCCCACGGCCTTGGGAAAAACCGATCCAGAGGCGGCGCACTGGCTGCGCCGTTATCTCTGGCCAGTGGCCGGCAGCACCATGATGCTGGCTTTGGGCACGGCCCTGGCGCCTTTGAATGGCATGACCCTGGTCGGCCCGCTGCTGGCGGCCGGCGGCTTGTCTTTGCTCATCTATCCGGTGCTGCGCCTGCTGTTGCGTTGGTGGCGCCAGTTTGGCTGGCGCGTGCTGTGGCAGGATGGCGCCGCGGCCAGTCTCGGCCTGGCGCTGCTAGGCTGCATCGGCCTGCAAGTGGCGGGGCTTTTGCACGGCTTTGCCTTGCTCGCGCCGCGCCCCATCATTTTCGCCTTCGGCGCCGGCTTCTTGCTGCCGCTCGTCCTCGGCGCCTGCAGCCAGCTGCTGCCGGTTTGGCGCTATCCGGGTGCGGCCAGTCCGGCGCGGGCGGCGCTGCGCCAGCGCCTCGTCGCTTTCGGTGCTATCCGGGCGCTCTTCTTTCTGGTCGCGGCGCTGGCGCTATTGTGCGGCTATGAGCGGCTGGCGCTCACGCTGGTCGGCTTGGGCTTTGGGCAGTTTTTACTTGCCCTAGCGCTAGGCTGGCTGCGGCGCCTGCCCGGAACTGAGCTGGCGCGGTAAAATCGCCGCTTTTCCGTTTTCCGGTCTTTCGCCATGCGCTACATTTCCACCCGGGGCCAGTCCCCCGCGCTTCCTTTTTGCGACATTCTTCTGGGCGGCCTGGCGCCGGATGGCGGCCTGTATTTGCCCGAGACATATCCCCAGGTGAGTCCTGCCGAGCTAGAGACCTGGCGCGGGCTGTCTTACGCCGACTTGGCTTTTGCCATTCTCTCGAAGTACATCGATGACATTCCGCCTGCCGACCTGAAGGCCCTGCTCGATAAGACCTACACGGCCGATGTCTATTGCTTCGCCCGGCCCGGCGACGATCCGGCCGACATCACGCCGGTGCGCTGGCTCGAGAAAGGTCGCCTGGCCCTGCTTGAACTCTCGAATGGCCCAACCCTGGCCTTCAAGGACATGGCCATGCAGCTCCTGGGCAATCTGTTCGAGTATGTGCTGGAACAACGCGGCGAGACCCTCAACATCCTCGGCGCCACCTCCGGCGACACCGGCTCCGCCGCCGAGTACGCCATGCGCGGCAAGCACAACGTCAAGGTGTTCATGCTCTCGCCCTACGGCAAGATGAGTCCCTTCCAGCGCGCCCAGATGTATTCGCTCCAGGACGCCAACATTCTCAATATCGCCATCACCGGCATGTTCGACGATGCCCAGGACGTGGTGAAGGCGGTCTCCAACGATGCCGAGTTCAAGGCGAAATACAAGATCGGCGCCGTCAATTCCATCAACTGGGCGCGGGTGCTGGCCCAGATCGTCTACTACTTCAAGGGCTACTTCGCCGCCACCGAGACGAATGACCAGCAGGTTTCCTTCTGTGTCCCTTCGGGTAACTTCGGCAATATCTGCGCTGGGCATATCGCGCGTCAGATGGGGCTGCCCATCGCGCAGCTCGTGCTCGCCACGAATGAAAACGATGTGCTCGACGAGTTCTTCAAGACGGGGGTGTATCGTCCCCGCGGCGCTGCCGAAACGCATGTCACTTCGAGCCCGTCGATGGACATTTCCAAAGCCTCCAACTTCGAGCGTTTCGTGTTCGACCTGGTTGGCCGCGACCCGGCCGTGGTGCGGGAGCTGTGGCACAAGGTGGATAAGGGTGGCGCCTTCGATCTACGCGGCACCCCCTATTTTGACCAGCTGCCCAGCTTTGCCTTCGTTTCGGGCAAGAGCACCCACGCCGACCGGCTCGCCACGATCAAAGCGGTGTATGAGCGCTATGGCGTGATGATCGACACTCACACCGCCGACGGGGTCAAGGTGGCCTGGGAGCATCCCCAGCCCGCCGGGGTGCCTCTGGTAGTGCTGGAAACCGCGTTGCCGGTGAAGTTCGCTGAGACCATCCGTGAGGCGCTCGGCTGCGAACCCGAGCGGCCCGCGGCTTTGGCCGGGATCGAGGCGTTGCCGCAGCGGGTAGACGTGCTCGCCCCGGATGTGGCGGCGATCAAGGCTTACATTGCAGCGCGTGTCTGATATCGGGCCCGGCCGGGGCTAGAGCAGCAGCACCGCCGGGAAGACGGTGATGGCTAGGACGATCACCAGCCACTCGGCGTTGTAGCGCGCTAGCACACCGGTGAAGTAAAGCGCCAGAATGGTGATGGCGAGCACATAAAATAGGATGAACAGCATAGGGGCCTCCCTTCCAGGCCGTTTGCCGACCCGCTGTGCTTCAAGTATAGGCGCGGCGCCGGAAAGCGCTGGCCGGGCAGCGCTAGGTGGAAAAGCGCATCGAGAGATCGAGGGCCTGCACATCCTTGGTGAGGGTACCGATGGAAATGCGGTCCACCCCGGTTGCGGCGATGGCGCGCAGGTTGGCTTCGGTGATGCCGCCTGAAGCTTCGAGGATGGCTTGGCCCTGGTTCATGGCCACGGCCTGGCGCAGCATGTCGAGGCTGAAGTTGTCGAGCAGGATCATGGGGGCGCCGGCCTTCAGGGCCTCTGCCAGCTCTGTCAGGTTTTCCACTTCCACTTGGATGAAGCGGCAGCGGCCGTCCGATTCGGCCGCCACCTGCCGGGCCGCCGCCAGCGCGGCGGTGATGCTACCGGCCGCCATGATGTGATTTTCCTTGATGAGAATCGCATCCCACAAGGCGAGGCGGTGGTTGCCGCCCCCTCCGACCCGTACCGCGTATTTTTGCGCGAGACGTAGGCCGGGCAGGGTTTTGCGCGTATCGACCACTTGCGCTTGGGTGCCTGCGACCCATTCGGCGTAGCGGCGGGTCTTGGTGGCGACACCAGAGAGTAGTTGCAAGAAATTGAGCGCCGAGCGCTCGCCGGTGAGCAGGACCCGCGCCTCGCCCTCGATGTCGCAGAGCCGCTGTTCCGGCTGAATGCGATCTCCGTCCTGGGCATGCCAGGTGACACGCACCGTGGGGTCGAGCTGGCGGAAGCATTCGGTGAACCAGGCCGTGCCGCACAGCACTGCCGTCTCGCGCGCAATGACGCCGGCCCGCCCCGGCTTGCCGGCGGGAATCAGGGCGGCGGTCAGGTCGCCCTGGCCGACATCCTCGGCCAGGGCTGCGCGCACATTGGCGCGAATTTCGGGTTCCAGGGGGACGGGGAAATCGATGGGCATGGGCGGTTCGGTATGCTAGATTGAGCCGCGATTCTACCGTCTGGGAGCCTTGGCGTGTCCGGCTTGCAAAGTGTTTTTCACATCGGCATCGGGGTGTTCATCGCCCTGTCCCTGTTTCTCGGACTGTTCTTCTGGTATCTGCGCGACATCACGCAAAAGCGCCATACGCTGCTGCGTAACTTCCCGGTCATTGGTCATCTGCGCTTCTTTTTCGAGCGTCTGGGCGAGTATTTCCGTCAGTACTTCTTCCTCAACGACCGCGAGGAGATGCCCTTTAACCGCGCAACCCGAGCCTGGGTGTACCGGCTCGCCAAGGACGAAGGCGGCATCATCGGCTTTGGCTCGACCTACAACCAGCAGGAGAGCGGCGCGATTTTGTTCGTAAACGCCCCTTTTCCGGTGCTCGAAGAGGACAAGCTGCCCACGCCGCCGCTCGACATCGGCGCAGGCTGGTGCCGTATGCCGTTTACGGCTACCTCGCTCGTCAATGTCAGCGCCATGAGCTATGGCGCCATTTCCAAGCCGGCGGTGCAGGCGCTCGCGCGTGGCGCGGCGCGGGCCGGATGCTGGGTCGATACCGGCGAAGGCGGGTTGTCTCCCTATCACCTCGAGGGCGGATGCGACCTCATCTTTCAGATCGGCACGGCCAAGTACGGGGTGCGTGATGCAAGCGGAGCGCTCGATCCGGCCAAGCTCAAGCAAATCGCCGCGCACGACAGCGTGCGGGCGTTCGAAATCAAGCTCTCCCAGGGCGCCAAGCCGGGCAAGGGCGGGGTGTTGCCGGCGAGCAAGGTGACGCCGGAAATCGCCAGGATCCGCGGCATTCCGGTGGGGCAGGATTCGCTTTCCCCGAACCGGCATCCGGATATCGCCAATGTCGGAGCCTTGCTCGATAGCATCGAGCGGGTGCGGGATCTGACCGGCAAGCCCGTGGGCATCAAGACCGCCATTGGCGGCTGGGAGCTGTTGCACGATCTGGCCGAGGCGATTCAGCGCCGTGGTTTACATACGGCCCCCGATTTTCTCGTCATCGACGGCGGCGAGGGCGGCTCCGGCGCGGCGCCGCAAGCCCTGGCCGATCACATGTCCTTGTCGATCATGGAGGGGCTGCCACGGGTCATCGACGCTTTGATGGAAAGCGGGCTGCGCGAGCGGGTGCGAGTTGTCGCGGCGGGCAAGCTCGTCACCCCGGCCAAGGCCGCCTGGGCGCTTGCTTGCGGCGCCGATTTCGTCAATACGGCGCGCGGCTTCATGTTCTCCCTGGGCTGCATCCAGGCGCTGCGCTGTCATAGCAACACCTGCCCAACCGGCATCGCTACCCACAACCCCCGCCTACAGCGCGGGCTGGTGGTCGAAGATAAGGCCCTGCGCGTGGCGCACTACGCCCAGAACATGAACAAGGAAATCGCTATGATCGCGCACTCCTGCGGTCTGCGGCACCCGCGTGAGTTGCGCCGCGAGCATGTGCGCATCGTCCAACCCAATGGCCTGTCGCTGGCGTTGTCTACGCTTTATCCGATGTCGTCATGAAGGCGCGTGCGGCGAGGCGCGTCGCTCATGGCGTGGCCGGCGGCGGGGTGTCGCCCGTCTGGCGCCGGCCCCCGGCGCTGCCGAAGCGGAAGTTGTAGAACAGGTCCACCGCATTGTCCGTGCCGGCCTGGCCGACCAAGGCGAGGCGACGGCCGAGCGCCAACGTGAGTTTCACCACGCTCTCGGTGCCGGTCAGCGATTGTTCGTAAGAAAGGTTGAGCCCCTGGGCAAGCCGGGTGCCGACTCGGACGATTTGCTCGCTTGCGCTAGGGCTGCTGCTGCCGAAGCCGGAGCTGCTCGCTACCTGGCTGCGCGCCTTGGCGCTGGCGCTGTTCGTGCCGATGCTCACATCGACCCCGAGGGCTTGCTGTAGTTCGCGCAAGACGTTGCCCGGGCCGCCGGTCTCGCCGCCGAGCATGGCCTGGGCGGCGGCGAGCAGGGTCGAGAGATCGGCGCCGCTCTTTTGTTCCGGGGCTTCGCCGAGGACGAGCCAGGAGAGTTTTTCCACATCCGGCACATTCGGATGCGAGACCAGACTGATGATGGGCCGGGAGGCCGTGCCGGTGATGCTCACCCCAGCTTCCACCGCCTGATTCTTGCGCATGGCGCGAATGTTGAGGCCGGGGTTGCCGACCAGGCCGTTGAAGCTGAGGATGCCTTGCTCGATTTCCAGCTTTTGCCCGTAGGCGTCGAAGCGCCCGTCGACGGTGCGGATGCTGCCCGTGGCGCGCAAGGGTTCGTGGTCGCGGGCGCTCAAGGCGAGGGCGCCGCGCAGGCGGCTCTGCACGCCCGCGCCGGCGAAGTGGAAGTTGCGGCCGAGATCGACTTGGATGGCCAAGCGGGTTTGCAGCGGGCGCGCCGGCGTGATGGCGGGGTCTGTCCGACGCCGCACCACCACGTCGTCGGAGAGTTTCGGGGCGTTCAGGTCGGCAAGCTGCCAGTAGCCGCCGTCGACATCGAGCTGGGCGTTTACGTCCAGCGTGTTCGCATCTAGCTTGAGCCGGCCCTGGCCTGTGAGCGCCACCCATTGCTGCGGCTTTTGCATGACGCCGAGGCGTTCGAGTCGGAAATCGAGCTGGCCGTCCGCGGCGCTTGCCGTCGATCCGCTCAAGACGAGCCGCCCCTGGCCGACAAGGCGGCCCGGACTGGCGCAGATCGGTTGCAAGGCTGCTTGCGCGGCGCGGCTGAGGGCTTGCGGCAGAGGCGCATGGGGGCTGAGGAACTCGAAGCGTTCGAGTGTCAGGCCGCGTTCGTCGAAATCGAGCGCGAGGCGTCCGGATTCGAGCCGTAAGCCGCTATCGAGCGCGTGTAGGCGCAGCGCTTCGCCGCGTAGTTGGCCGGCGAGGCGGGGCGAACGTGGCGTGCCGCCAAGGCGGGCCTCGGCGTTTAGCTGGCCGCCGAGTTGCAGGTTGTCTCCGAAGAGCGCGCTCGCCCAGTTCAGATCGGCCATACGCGCCGTGATGCGGCCATTCCAGGCCTGGCCGAGCGGGTCGCGGGGGTGCAAGCGGATGTCGCCCTGGACTTGGCCGAGACGCGTGCCTTGCGCCAGCCATGTCAGGCGCGGTTGGCCGTCGAGCGTCAGGTCGAGACGCGCTTGGTCGAGGCCGAGGGCGGAGCGAGCGGCGGGGCCAAGTCGCAGGTCGCCGTCCCGGCGCCAGAGACGGATCCGACCCTGTGGCCGGTTGCCAAGACGCAGCTGCCACTCGCCATCGACGCGCAAGCTGCTGTGCGCCAGGGGGGCGGCAAAGGCGGCCAGCGGCAAGGCGACGAGCCGGCCGCTGCTCTGCCACTCCTGAGCGTGGCGTTCGAATCGGTCGAGATCGACATGCCAGTCTTGCCCGGCATGTCCGCCGCGTAGGCGCGCCGGGCCGAAGCGCAGCGTGTCGCCCAGGCTAAGCGGAGCAGCGGCGGCAAGTTGCAGCCAAGGCGCGTCTTCTCCTAAGTCGAGGCGGGTGAGCTGGCCGTGCCAGCGCCGATCCTGGAATGCGCCGCTGGCCGCGAGCCTAAGCGGAGCTTGCGTGAGCTGGGCGAAGTTGGGCAGGGTGAGCCGGGTTTCGAATTCGATGTGGTGTTGCGCCCGGCTACCGGCGATGTGTAAGCGGGTCTTGGCGAGGCTGTCGGGCGGGGCGCCGCTGCGCCGCCATTCGAGGCGATCGAGATCGAGCTGCAAGGCAAGCGGGTCGCGTGCCGCTTCGCCCATGCGGGCGCTCAATTTGAGCCCGGCCAAGCGCAGCCCGCCCGGCAGGGTGAGGCGTGCGCTGCTGGCATTGCCGCTGATCCGCGGTAGCTGTAGGGCGCCGGCGAGCTCGAGGCGTGCCGCGAGGTCGCCGTCTAGGCCGAGGTCAGCCAGGCGCGGGGCGCGGATGTCGAGCTGCAAGCGGTCGTGCGCCGTCCCTAGGGCGCCGCGCGCCATGAGCCGGTTGCGCCCCGCTGTGAGTTCGATGTCGACCGCTTCGAGGCGCTGCGGCGCGATGGCAAGCCGCCCACCGCCGGCGAAAGTCTGGCCGGCGATGCGGCTATCTTGGAGCGCGAATTGCAGGGCGAGTTGAAGCGGTGCGCCTAGGCGTGCGCTGGCGTCGAAATGTGCGTTGATGCGGGCGGTGGGCAAGTGGCTGGCCAGGCGGGCCGGGTCGAGGCCGACCAGCTCGCCGTGCAGGCGGAGGCCGCCGTGCGCGGCGAGGTCGATGTCGAGCTCGCCGCGCACGGCGCCACCACCGGGCAGGCCGGCCTGCATTTGCGTGAGCCGCAAGCGCTGATCGTGCCAGTGTACGGCCGCGTCTAGGCTGGCGAGCGGCAGAGCATTGCGATCGAGGGGCGCGCTGTGGCGATTGATGAGACGCAGATGTCCGACGAGATCGGAGCCGGGGCCGGGGCGTAGCTCGGCGTCCAAGTCCAGTCCGGCGGCAGGCGCGGCGGCGTGCCAGAGGGATGGGTCGATATGACGCAGGCGCGCCTGAAGGCGGCTGAACGGGTGCCGGGCGAACGGGGTGAGGGTGGCCGTCAATTCCCCCTGGCTTTCGGCGCCATGGATGTCGCCGCGCACCGCTAATGCCGCGAGCGGACCGTCGGCCGTGAGGCTAAGGCGCAGCGGCTGGGCGGCGAGCTTGCCTTCTAGCTCGATGCGGGCTGTAACCGGCAGCGGCTGGATTCCCCCGAGTTCGGCTTCGGCTTGAATAGTTAGGGCTGCGTGGCGAAAACTCAGATGCGTGAGGCGATGTGTCTGGCCATCGCTCGTGAGACGGGCGGTAAGCTGGGTGAGGGCAGGCGAGTCCGCCGGCGTGGGACCGTCCAGATAAAGATGATCGAGTGTGAGCGCATCGACTTGCCCGGCAAAGGGAAAGGTGAGCCTGGCAGGTGGCGGTGTCGCCGGGCTGGGCGCGCGTTCTAGGCGCAGCTCCCGGGCGTGCAGCCGATCGATGACGAGGCGCCCCCGCAGCAGGGCGGCGGGCTGCCAGGCGAGCTCGAGTCCGGCAAGCTGAATCGCATCGCTGCCGGTCTCGCCTTGTCTGTGCCAGCGCAAGGCATCCACTGCCAAGGGGCCGAGCAGCTGGCCGCGCACGCCACTGATTTCGAGTTGCCCGCCGCTTAGCCAGCCAGCCAAGGCCAGGCTGGCCGCTAAGCCGCTCGCCGTCGTCAGCAGCCAGGCCGCGGCAGCGCCGAGGCCGAGGCCGGCGAGTCCGATGCCAATCCAGGCGCGGCGCAGGCGTGTGCGGGCTGGCGAAGATGGCGGATCGGCGGCGAGCATTTCAGAAAGGGAGCGCCAGAGCAAAATGGAGGTGCCAGCTGTCGCCATAGGCGATGTCGACCCCTAAGGGGCCAGCTGGGCTTTTCCAGCGGGCGCCGAGGCCGTAGCCGGTTTTCAGCTTGAAGCCGGCCTTGTCGTCGCCCGCGTTGCCGGCATCGACGAAGGCCGCAATGCCCCAGGGGCTATCGGCTAGCCAGTGGGTGAGCTCGGCGCTTAGCGTGGCGAGATAGCGGCCGCCCAGGACCGCCTCGCCCTGCTCGACGCCCAGGCGCTGGTAAGCATAACCGCGCACCGACTGGGTGCCGCCGGCGCGAAACAGGAAGTTTTGCGGAATGCCTTGGCGGCTAGGGGCTAGGACGATGCCGCCTTCGGCGCGGAGGGTGAGGCTGTTGCGGCGACTCAAAATCAGGCTGTGCTGGTGCTTGCCGTAAAGCCGGATGAAATTCTGATCCGATACGGCCTTGAGCGAGCCGCCTAGCTGCACCTGGCTGGAATAACCTTCGCGCCGCTCGATCTGGCCGCGGAAGGGCTGCCAGGTCCAGCTCGAATTGAGGGTGAGCGCCCGGGTGCGACGGCTTGGCGCGCCCTCGGGCGTTTGTCTTTCCTCGATGTAGCCGAGGTTCAAGCCCAGATCGATGCTGCCTTGCTGACGGCTGCGGCTGATGCCGAGCGAGCGGGTTTGTAGCACGAGATTTTGGATGTCGGAGCGCTCCAGGAGCACGCCGAAGGCATATTGCGACCGATCTTGCGCCGGAGGGAGAAAGATGTCGGCATAGGCGGATTGCTTGAGCTGCTCGAGGCGGATGCCGCTGTTGATCTGCCAAGCCTGGCGGAATAGATCAGCGCTGCGGTAATTCACCTCCACCCGAGCGCCGGTGTTCGAGCTCACGCCGGCGCCCAGGCCGATTTGGTGCGGCTGGCGTTCGCGCAGATGAATGCGCACCGGCGCGACGAGGCTGCCATCAGGACCTGGCGTGGCCGCGTCCTGATCGATCCGCACGGCTACGGCATTGAAATAGGGGCTGTTTTCCAGGCGGGTCTGCAAGGCGTGCAGGGGCGCTTCGGCATAGGGCTTGCCTGGCGCTATCTCGCTGTTGTAGCGCGCTACGAGCTCGGGCGGGTAGCGCATGAGGCCGTCCATCTGCAGCGCGCCGAAACGGTAGGGGGGGCCGCTGTGCAGCGTCAGTTCGAGCGTCACCTTGGCATGTTCGGCATCGACCTCGGCCAGACTGTGCGTGATGCGCGCAGCCGGATAGTCGCGCTCGAGCAGGGCCTGGAGCAGTGCTTCCTTGGCAGCGCTCCAGTCTGCCTGGCGAAAGGGTTGTCCGGGGCGCAAGGGCCAAGTGTCGAGCAGTTCCTGGCGCCGGGATTCGGGGAGCGGGCCGTCGATGTGGATGCGGGTGGCGGCGATCACGCTACGGCGCCCAGGCTCGACTTGCAGCACCAGGGTTTCGAGGTCATCGCCGGTAAGATCGAGCCGAGGCTCAAAATAACCCTCGGTGGCAAGTAGCGCCTCACCTTCTTGCGTGACGCGGCGCAGGAAGGCTTGCCGTTCTGCCGCATCGCGTGGGGTTTCCCAATGCAGGTAGCGTTGCAGCAAGGCCGCGAGCGGCGGCGGCGCCTCGATGCGCGGCGCCGCCGCCTGGAGCGGGGTGCAGCTTGCGGCCAAGGTGGCGAGCAGTAACCGGCAGGACAGGGCGGGGGCGCTCATGCCGGGATTGTAACGTGCTCGCAAGCGGTGTTCCGCCTGATTACTCTCGTACAGGGCGTTTTGCGAGTTTGCGTTGCAGCGTGCGGCGGTGCATCTTCAGGGCCCGGGCGGTGGCGGAGATGTTGCCCTGGTGCTGGTTCAATACCTTCTGGATGTGCTCCCACTCGAGCCGACTCACCGAAGGCGGCGTGGCGGCCAGGGGAGTGTTCGAATCGCCATCGATGCGTCCTAGGGCGGCGATGATTTCTTCCGGGTCGGCAGGCTTGGTCAGATAGTGGATGGCCCCTAGCTTGATGGCTTCGACTGCGGTGGCGATGCTGGCGTAGCCAGTGAGCATGACGATGCGGATCTGGGGATCGAGGGCGTGCAAGGCTTTGATCAAGCCCAGTCCTGATTCATGCCCGAGGCGAAGGTCGACGACCGCGTAGCGGGGTGAATACTGGCGCGCCAGGGGTAAGGCTTGCGCCGAGCTGGCAGCGGCTTGGACTCGGAAGCCCCGGCGCTCCAGCGCCCGAGCGAGGACGGCTCGGAAGATTTCATCGTCGTCTACGAGCAGCAGATGCGGAGCGTCTTGGGATGTTGCGGATGATGTCATGCGGCGCTGGGGCGAACGGGCTGGGTCGGCATGGGCTCAGAGGCAGGATTCGCCTCGGATGGGAGCGCGGCGCTGGGGCGGGCGGCGGCCAGGCTTTCCAGCGGCAGGCAGACGCGGATGCAGCTGCCGGTGGGGTGCCGGTTACTCATTTCCACCGTGCCGCCGAGGCGCTCGATGGTGGCGTTGCTTAGGAAAAAGCCTATGCCCAGGCCGGTGTGCTGCTCCTGGAGAATGAACTCACGTCCCAGGAGGCTCGCCATAGGGCTGTCGATGCCGCGGCCCTCGTCTAAGATACGGATTTCGAGCCGGTTACGGTCCCAGTCCAGTTGCAGGCGGACATGTTCGGGGCTGGCGTTGGCGGCATTGTCGAGCAGATTCTGCAAGGCTTGGTCGAGGCTGCGGTCTACCTGGATCAAGGGCGCGGGTTCGTCGTTGGCGATTTCCACGGCCTGCATGTGCACTTCCGGGCGCAGCAGCTGCCATTCGTTGATCAGGTTGTGTATCCACTGGTCGGCTGCTAGGGGCGGGCGGGGGGTTCCGCTGGCCACCATGTCGGACAGAATGTTTTTACAGCGCTGCAATTGCTGGCGCAGCAGGCGCAGATTGTCCTGGTTCTCTTGGGGGGATAGGTCCTGTTCGAGCTCGCTCACCAGCACCGCCATGGTGGATAGGGGCGTGCCGAGTTTGTGCGCGGCGCCGGCGGCCTGTAGGCCCAAGGCCAGAACCTTTTCCTGGCGCAGGGATTTTTCTCGGGTCTGCTGTAGCATCCGTTCTTGTTCGCGTAGTGCGGTGGCCTGGCGGGTTAGGAAGACGATGATGATGAGGCTGCTGAGGATGTAATTGAGCCACATGCCGACGATGTGCAGCGCGAAGCCGTCTCCCCGATGGGCATGTTCGCCACCTACGCCGCAAGTTTCCGCCAGCAACTGGTCCAGGGTCTTGAGGCTGCCCTCGAGCGGCGGCAGGGGATGGTTGAAAAACACCAGCAGGCTATAGGCGGCTAAGGAAAGACCAGCCAAATACCAGCCGTAGCGTAGGGGTAGCGCTACGGCCGCGATCGTCATGGGAAGGAGCAGCAAGGAGACGAAGGGGTTGCTCGAGCCTCCGGCGAAGTAGAGCAGCCAGACTAGAGTGCCCACGTCGAAGCAGAGCTGAGCGAACAGCTCTTGGTCGCTGACGGTGCTGGCATGGCGTAAGCGCCAGGCGGTGACGAGGTTGATCAGAGCGAGGCAGGCGGTGCCAGCGAGCATGGGGACCAGGGGCAAGGCCATCTTCCAGCCCACGCTGACCAGAAGAATGAGGGAAAACTGGGTGGCCAGCGTGACCCAGCGCAGAATGACCAGGCGTTCCAGGGCGCTGATGGGATGGGGAAAGCTGGTGAGCATGGGCGAATTTTATCCGGCGGCTGGGGCAGGCTCCTTGGGTGCGGCAATTCGTCGCAGGAGGCGCTGGCCAGGCGTGGAGCGGGCTGGCGCGGGTGTGACAATTTACCGCATTGCCTATTTTCAGAGGGGCGCTAGGCTGGGCGCGTCTGTTCGTCGATCCCGAACGGACGGCGCGTTCCGCACCCTCCCAGGCGGGACGCGCCTCTTGCGATGGGCAGCGGGAGAAGCGGTGGCGTCCGTTTTGTCGGGGCCCGCCGCTACCTCCCCGGTCTGCCGTTGCCGGCAAGCCTGCCGGGCGCCGGTCCGTTCCCCGGGCCGTCGGCCATCAAGCCGCTTGATCCTGGGGCATCGGTGTCGCGCTATGCGCCAGGCGGGGCGTAGCTGGCATCGGGATCGTGTTTTCTGCCTTTTTCGGGCGCTATCCCAGGGGGGCAATCAGGTCCGGCTTTGGGGGTAATGCAAGACAAGGCCGCGTATCGCCCGCAAAACAACAATGGAGTCACCATGATCAGTGAAACCGTCGTCGATCTTTCCCGCCTGCAGTTCGCTGCCACGGCTTTTTATCACTTCCTCTTCGTTCCCTTGACGCTGGGCCTATCGTTCATCCTGGCGATCATGGAGACCACCTACGTCATGACCGGCAAGGAGATCTACCGCGACATGACGAAGTTCTGGGGCAAGCTCTTTGGCATCAACTTTGCGCTCGGTGTCACCACCGGCATCACGATGGAGTTCCAGTTCGGCACCAACTGGGCCTATTACTCGCACTACGTCGGCGACATCTTTGGCGCACCCTTGGCGATCGAGGGCCTGATGGCCTTCTTTTTGGAATCTACCTTCATCGGTCTGTTCTTCTTCGGCTGGGACAAGCTCTCCAAGCGTCAGCACCTTGCCATCACCTATCTCACCGCCATCGGCTCGAACCTCTCGGCGGTGTGGATCCTCATCGCCAACGGCTGGATGCAGAACCCGGTCGGCGCCGAATTCAGCTGGGTGACGATGCGCATGGAGATGACCTCGTTCTGGGATCTGCTGTTCAATCCGGCAGCACAGGCGAAATTCGTGCACACCGTCTCGGCCGGCTATGTCACCGGCGCGATGTTCGTGCTCGGCATTTCCTCGTGGTATCTGCTCAAGGGCAAATACATCGAATTCGCCAAGCGCTCGTTCCGCATCGCTGCCGCCTTCGGCTTTGCTTCGGCGCTGTCGGTGATCGTGCTCGGCGACGAATCGGGCTATGCCGTGACCGAGCACCAGCAGACCAAGCTCGCCGCGATGGAAGGCATGTGGCACACCGAACCCGCGCCCGCGCCTTTCACACTGTTTGCGATTCCCGACGATGCAGCGCGCAAAAACCACGCCGAGGTGCAGATTCCCTACGCGCTTGGCCTGATCGCCACGCGCTCGACCACAACCGAGCTGCCGGGCATCGACCAGCTTGAGAAGCAGGCCGCGAAGCGCATCGAGCGCGGCATCGTCGCCGTCAAGACATTGGAGAAGCTACGCGCCGGAGAGGACACAGCGGAAAACCGCGCCGTTTTCGAAGCCCACAAGGCC
>JAOAIO010000130.1 GCA_026414665.1 Azovibrio sp. | reverse complement strand
CAAGGGCCATCTGGTCAAGGAGATCGATGCCCTGGGGGGGTTGATGGCGCGCGCCGCCGATCGCGCGGGGATCCAGTTTCGGATCCTGAATGCCAGCAAGGGCCCGGCGGTGCGCGCGACCCGCGCCCAGGCCGACCGCCAGCTTTATAAGACAGCGGTGCGCGCGGCGCTTGAAAACCAGCCGGGCCTTGAACTCTTTCAACAGGCGGTCGATGACCTAGTCATCCAGGGCGAGCGGGTGATCGGGGTGCGCACCCAGATGGGGCTTGAGTTTCGCGCGCGGGCAGTGGTGCTCACCGTTGGGACCTTTCTGGCAGGGCGCATCCATATCGGCCTCTCTAACTATGAGGGCGGACGCGCCGGCGATCCGCCGGCCAATCGGCTCGCCCAGCGTTTAAGGGAGCTGCCGCTGCGCGTCGGTCGGCTAAAGACCGGCTCCCCGCCGCGGATCGATGCCCGCACCATCGATTACAGCCGGTTGATCGAACAACCTGGCGATGTCCCAGTGCCGGTCTTTTCATTCATGGGCCGACCTGAGGACCATCCGCCGCAGGTCAGCTGTTATATCACCCATACCACCGAGCGTACCCATGAGATCATCCGCTCGGGTCTTGCGCGCTCGCCGCTTTATACCGGTGTGATCCAAGGGGTAGGCCCCCGCTATTGTCCCTCGATCGAGGATAAGGTGGTGCGCTTTGCTGATAAGCCTTCGCATCAGATCTTTTTAGAGCCCGAGGGTCTCAAT
>JAOAIO010000129.1:274-780 GCA_026414665.1 Azovibrio sp. | reverse complement strand
GTGAAATACTGCGGTTGGTCAAGCAGAACGGCGTCAATCACTTTACGCTGTTTCCCGATTTGGACGGATTGGCGTGTTATTTGAATATGCAAATGGAACGCTTGTCTGAGTAAATATTTGACGTGGGCAATTGCCGACAAATATGCTAAAATAAAAAATTACGGGACAGAATTTTAATTTGTTTTGGAGGTAAGTAATGCCGGATAATGCACAACTAAGTTCGGAAATCGCCCGCCGCCGGACTTTTGCCATAATATCTCATCCTGATGCGGGGAAAACCACTTTGACTGAAAAATTGTTGCTATACGGCGGAGCAATTCATTTAGCCGGCTCGGTAAAGGCCAGAAAAGCTCAAAAGCACGCGGTATCTGACTGGATGGAGATCGAAAAGCAGCGCGGGATTTCGGTTACGTCCAGCGTTTTGCAGTTTGATTATGACGGTTACCGTATTAATATACTGGATACGCCGGGCCACCAAGATTTTAGCGAGGACACCTACAGGACAC
>JAOAIO010000129.1:0-264 GCA_026414665.1 Azovibrio sp. | reverse complement strand
AACTGTTTAAAGTTTGTAAACAGCGGGGAATACCGATTTTCACTTTTGTAAATAAATTGGACCGGCACGGCAAAAACCCGTTTGAACTTATGGAAGAAATCGAAAAGGTATTGGATATAAAAAGCTATCCCATGAATTGGCCCATTGGCGTGGATGGCGACTACAAGGGGGTTTACAACCGGCGGTTGGCCCAGATCGAGCTGTTTGAGAGCGGCGGATCGCATGGCCAGTGGATCATGCCGTCGGTGCAAGGCAGTGTAGACG
>JAOAIO010000128.1 GCA_026414665.1 Azovibrio sp. | reverse complement strand
CATCTGCTCATGCCAGAAACTGCCAACGAATTGGAAATCAAGTTTTTTGCGATGACGGAGTTTCCTACCAACAAATTGGCAACCAAACATTCGGCTCGGATGGAAGTTCATCCCAACGAATTGGAAATCAAAGGTTCAATTCCGATGGTAGTTCTTCTATCGACATCGGAAATCAGCGTTTCCGGTCGGATGGCTCATCGTCACAGAGAATCGGAAACCAGATATTCAATTCCGATGGCTCAAACTGCCAGATCATTGGCAACCAGATGTTCTGTAACAAGTGACGCCCAACCCTACGCTCCAAGGGACGCGCCGCAAGCGGCGCGCCCCTGAGCTTGTACGTTAGGCCCTACCAAGGAGAAGCTATATGTTCTGCAATAAATGCGGCACCGAGGCAGTGGCGGATGCCAAGTTCTGCTCGAATTGTGGCGGCCCACTGATACAAATGGCATCCACACTAGTTGCACCATCATCCTCAACACCTCCGCCCACTGATGTCTCAGCCGAGTCTTCAGACGGATTTTTCGCCAAGCTCTCGCGAGGCGATTTTGGGCTGGCAAGAACCTATTGGCTTTACGGTGTGCTTGTAGGGGTAATCGTCAATATCGTGGTCGATATCGTGTTCAGCATCATCAAATCGCCTGGATTTCTTGCAATTGCTCTCCTCGCATACACAGCCTATGAAGTCCCCGTTATCATGGGCATATGGCGCGCAGCAACAAAATACACCGGTCCCAAAATCTGGGCGGTCTTGGCAAAAATCGCCTGCGTCTTAGGTGCCCTCATGCTTGCAG
>JAOAIO010000127.1 GCA_026414665.1 Azovibrio sp. | reverse complement strand
CCTTAGGCCCTCTCGCTGTTCGAGCACACAGGCATGGGTGACGCCAGAGTCGAACCAGACATCAAGGGTGTCATGGACCTTCTCGTAGCGCACGCCCTCATCCCCGAGTAGATCGACCGGCTCGAGTTCAAACCAGGCGTCGATCCCGTGTTTCTCAACCCGCTTGGCGACGAGCTCGATGAGCTCTAAGGTGCGCGGGTGAAGCTCCCCAGTCTCCTTATGCACAAACAAGGGGATGGGTACGCCCCAGATGCGCTGACGCGAGATACACCAATCTGGGCGGTGACGCACCATGGCCTCGATCCGGCCCTGACCCCATTCAGGCAGCCAACGCACACGCCCGATCTCGCGCAAGGCCGTCTCACGCAACCCTTGTTTGTCCATGCTGATAAACCACTGGGGGGTGGCGCGGAAGATGATCGGGGTCTTATGCCGCCAGCAATGCGGATAACTATGGGTGATCCGCGTCTCGAGGAGCAGGTTGCCAGTCTGTTTTAAGACCTCGATCACATGCTCATTGGCGTGAAAGACGTTCTCGCCACCAAATAGGGGTGTCCCAGGGAGGAACCGACCATCTGGACCGACGGGGTTCTCAACCGGCAACCCATAGCGCATGCCGACCAGATAGTCCTCGAGCCCATGGCCAGGCGCAGTATGCACGGCACCTGTGCCTGTATCTAGGGTCACATGTTCGCCGAGGATGATGGGGACCTCGCGCTCATAGAAGGGGTGACGGAGCCTAAGCCCCTCGAGGTCGCAACCGCGCCCATAGCCAACCACCCGATAATCCTGGATCCCCCAGCGGTCCATGCAATCC
>JAOAIO010000126.1 GCA_026414665.1 Azovibrio sp. | reverse complement strand
CGCTGAGACCCTCGCGATGCTCGAGCACGCAGGCATGGGTCACCCCAGAATCAAACCAGACATCCAGGGTGTCATGGACCTTTTCGTAGAACACGCCTTCATCCCCCAGCAGATCAACCGGCTCAAGCTCAAACCAGGCATCGATCCCATGCCTCTCGACCCGCTTGGCGACGAGCTCGATGAGCTCCAGCGTGCGCGGGTGGAGCTCGCCGGTCTCTTTATGCATGAACAAAGGGATGGGCACACCCCAGGTGCGCTGACGCGAGATACACCAGTCTGGACGGTTGCGCACCATCGCCTCGATGCGGGTTTGGCCCCAATCCGGCATCCAGCGCACGCGCGCGATCTCGCGCAAGGCCGCCTCCCGCAACCCGTGTTTGTCCATGCTGATAAACCACTGGGGGGTGGCGCGGAAGATGATGGGGGTCTTATGTCGCCAGCAATGCGGATAACTATGGGTGATTCGCGTCTCTAGGAGCAGGTTGCCGGTCTGCTTTAAAACCTCGATCACATGCGCGTTGGCGTGAAAGACGTTCTCGCCGCCAAAGAGCGGTGTCTGGGATAGGAAGCGGCCGTCTGGGCCAACCGGGTTATCGACGGGCAAGCCATAGCGCACGCCGACCAGATAATCCTCGAGCCCGTGGCCAGGCGCGGTATGCACAGCACCTGTGCCGGCATCTAGGGTGACATGCTCGCCTAGGATGAGCGGGACCTTGCGGTCATAGAAGGGATGATGCAGCCTGATCCCTTCAAAGGCGTCGCCGCGGGCGTATCCCACGACCCGATAGTCTTGGATGCCCCAGCGATCCATGCAGTCCCTAAGC
>JAOAIO010000125.1 GCA_026414665.1 Azovibrio sp. | reverse complement strand
TGGTAAACCTCCTAATAACACACAGGCTGTGAACCTTGCACCTTGACTTGAACTATTTCTCTACCTTCCGTATCGTAAAGGTGTGTGGAGCAGGCAAGGCATGGGTCAAAGGAGTGTATGCCTCTGAGAACCTCTAAGGGCTTGTTGGCTACTTGAAGGGGCGTGTCTTTCATGCACTCTTCAAAAGCACCCTGACCACCCATGGGGTCTCTTGGGCTTCCGTTCCACGTGGTTGGAACGACGCACTGGTAGTTTTCAATCTTGCCGTCCTTTATTATCACCCAGTGTCCTAACGCACCTCTTGGAGCTTCTGTAAGACCCACACCCTTGGCTTCCTTGGGCCAGGTGGAGGGTTCCCACTTTTCGGTGTTAGCCACAGACGTATCTCCAGCCTTTATGTTGTCGTAGAGCTTTTTCAGGAAGTAGAGGTTGGCAGCCGCACCCAACTGTGCCTCAAAAGCTCTGGCGGCGGTTCTTCCCACTGTGGTAGGCAACCACACGTGGGGAGGGAGTCCAAGAACCTGAGAGACAAAGTCTATCTGTTTAACTATCATCTCGTCCATCCATGTGGGCTTTATGTGTCCTTGCTTTACCGCGGTGTAGGTTACTATGTAGCGGGCAAGTGGTCCTACTTCACAAGGCTTTCCTCTCCATCTGGGAGCCTTGATCCAAGAGTATTTACCCTTCTCGTCTAAATACTTCCAGTGGGTCTTTGTCCCTTCCTTCGGTCCTGTGTAGTTAGGCTCTGTTATACCGTTCCAAGGATGAAGACCCTTCTTCTCGTCAGGATATTTGTACCAAGAGTGGGCCACAAACTCCTGAATGACCTCAGGG
>JAOAIO010000124.1 GCA_026414665.1 Azovibrio sp. | reverse complement strand
GATCCCCAAAGGTCTAAAGACTCCATCACACCCGCCCCTAGCAGGGCGCCGAGCCGTCGAATGAGCGATTCTAAAAGCTCCCGTTTCTTGCTGTATTGGACGATCCTTTCAGCACCGATCAGCTCCCGCGCAACCTGGGAGGCGGTACCCAGGCCGTCGGCGAGACCGAGCTCGATGGCCTCCTCGCCCGTCCAGAATAGACCGCTGAAGAGCTCATCGCCCGCTTTGAGACGCTCGCCTCGCCCCGCCTTCACCGCCGCGATAAATTGGCGATGCAGGCGATCGAGCAGGCCTTGGAGAAAGGCGCGCTGCGCCTCAGGGAGGGGTAAAAATGGATCTAGGATGCCCTTGTTGACCCCTGCGGTCAGCAGGCGTCGCTCGATCCCGAGCTCTTCGATGGCCTTTTGCAGACCGAAGCTATCGAGCCGCACCCCGATCGAACCGACGATGCTGGCCTTGTTGACATAGATGGCATCGGCGGCCGCAGCCACATAGTAGCCCCCCGAGGCGCATAGATCCATGGTCACGGCATAGACCGGCATCTCGCGCCCCTGCTCCTTTTTATATTTCTCCTTGAGCCGCCGGATCTCGTCGTAGATATAGCCGGCCTGGACTGGGCTGCCGCCTGGGCTATTGATCTGCAGGATAACGCCCTTGACGTGTTTGTTCTTAAAGGCGGCGCGCAGCGCCGGGATGATCCGTTCGGCACTGGCATCGGTCTCAGGCGCGATCAGGCCCTTGACCTCGATCAGGGCGGTATGGTCCTCATTGAGCCTGCTTAGGCTATCTAGACTAGGCAGGATGGCAATGACCAACAAGGCGATCAGGTACAAGAGTATCCCGAGCTTGAGGAGCAT
>JAOAIO010000123.1 GCA_026414665.1 Azovibrio sp. | reverse complement strand
GGCCATCTGCGCCAAACGGCAGACGTAGGTCTCAACCTCATCAGGGGCCATCATCATCAGGTCGGCCAACTCATCAATCACGATCACGATGTAAGGCATCGGCTCGAGATCGGCCCGTTTGCGCATGAGCTGGCGGTAGCTATCGATATTGCGGCACCCATGCTTAGCGAAAACTTTGTAACGCCGCTCCATCTCGCGGGTCGCCCACTTCAGCGTTGGCACCACACGCTCAACTTCCGTCACCACCGGCGAGAGCAAATGTGGAATATGATTGTAGACGATCATCTCGACCATCTTAGGGTCGATCAGAATCAGCTTCAGCTCATCGGGCGTATGCTTGAGCAGCAAGCCACACAAGAAGGCATTAATTGCCACTGACTTGCCCGAACCAGTCGCGCCGGCCACCAGCAGGTGCGGCATCTTGGTCAGATCGGCAATCACCGGCGTGCCGCTCACATCCTTGCCTAGCGGCAGCTTGAGCCGGCCACGGTGCAGCTCATACTCCTCGCTATCGAGCACCTCACGCAGCGAGACCATTGCGATCGCGCTGTTGGGAATCTCGATGCCAACCACATTCTTGCCGGGGATAGGAGCCTCAATCCGGATCGACTGGGCAGCCAACGCCAGCGCCAGATCACGTTCGAGGGTGGTGATCTTGGCAACCTTTACCCCAACTGCCGGCTGCAGCTCAAATTGGGTCACAGCCGGGCCGGTATTCACGCCAACCACCCGCGCTTCAACCTTAAAGCTAGCCAACGTCTCTTCGATCACCCGCGCCTTTAGGCGGCGCTCTTCATCGGTAATGCCACCCTCGATCGAGCGTTCCAGCAGCAAATCGAGCGACGGCAACGGCCATGC
>JAOAIO010000122.1 GCA_026414665.1 Azovibrio sp. | reverse complement strand
GCCTGCCCCATCAGGCGAGCCTGCAAACCCATGGTGGATTCGCCCATCGAGTTTTCAATTTCGGCCTGAGGCACCAGGCTGGCAACCGAATCAATCACGATCAAATCCATTGCACTGTTTTTCAAAAACGTTTCCGCAATGTCCAGCGCCATTTCCGCACTTTCGGGCTGTACAAAATACAAACTCTGCAAATCCACACCCAGCTTGCGTGCATAAGCCACGTCCACCGCCTGTTCCATGTCAATATACAGGCAGCGCAGCCCCTTGGATTGCGCCTCACGGACAATCGAAAAACATACGGTGGTTTTGCCGGATGATTCGGGGCCGTAGATTTCGATAATACGACCTCGCGGAATCCCCAACACTCCCGTGGCCACATCCAAAGATAATGAGCCGGTCGAAATCGAATCAACCTCATCTGCCTTAATGCTACTCAGCGTCATAATCTGCACGCCGTGGCGTTTCCGCACATCTTCGATTGCCTTGTCCAAAATCGTGTTTGTGTCCATTGATTTAGATTTATCTCTCCTTTCAACGTAAAAATAAAGAATCTTTTTTTTTATTAGCCAATCTTTTTTAGCGAATTATTCAAAAACCGTTTTTTTGCCCAGCCCACATCTTCTCAAAAACACCCACAAGAGAGGAACGGTATGAAATCAAATCAGGAACGAAAAACCATTCGGCTTATTACCGCCGGCAAGGGTGGCTCTGGCAAAACGACCGTATCGGCGACCCTGCTTTCTTATTTGCTTTCCAAACCCGAAAACCCCTTCGACCCCCACCTGGAGAAACTCAAAATCTTTGTCGTTGATGCGGACCCGGCCGAGACTCTGGCCAAACCGCTGGGGTGGGAACATCAC
>JAOAIO010000121.1 GCA_026414665.1 Azovibrio sp. | reverse complement strand
CCCTATAACACGTTAGGCATTAGGAGATCATCGATGACCCCTTCACAAACGTTCATCTCAGCGCTTGCGTTTATCGCCGCATTAACCATGCCCAGCATTTCGCAGGCTGCTTTTTGGGATGGTTACAAACTGAAAGAACTCGCCGATGCAGACGACAGAACCGATATCGGCAATGTTCAGCCCGCTGACTATCAGAAGGTTGGCTATCTCATTGGGTTTGTTGTCGGAGTTCACGACGCGGTCGACGGGATACTGGTCTGCACACCCAATCAAGTGAAAGTCGGCCAGATTGTTAGTATGGTCAAAAAATATGTCCGGGAGAACCCAGACAAGTGGAATCGCGCGGCAAGTACGCTTGTAATGAATGCGCTCTCCTCGGCTTTCCCATGCAAGAAATAATACCTAACACTGCGCTCCAAGGGACGCGCCGCAAGCGGCGCGCCCCTGAGCTTCGACGTTAGACTGCGGAGCAAAATGAAATGCTAAAGCTAAGCCATCCTATCCTGACCAAAGACTACCCAGAAAATCTCAACAGTGGATTCATGATTTGCGGCATAAATTTCGGCTGGTCGCATGAGGATGAAATACGCGAAGCAAGGGACACACCAGAAATGACCGAGCCACTTTCTTTTTTTTCAGATAAGACTGTCAACAACACAAAATTCCGTAACAGAGTACTGAAGTGGCTATCAAGTTGGGGTTTCTCGTTTGCTGATACACCATGCCAGATAAAGGCTTTTGATCGGTCATTTTTTCAAACGAACTGGTTGGACTCACAAACCAGAAGCATTAATAGTGACGAGCCGATTAATATCGACCTATTAGTTGAACATTCTTCTGGAATTCTAAATGTTCTGAAAGAAAGAAAACCATCAGTGATATCCTTTTTTAGTCATATGCTGATAGAG
>JAOAIO010000011.1:44722-44981 GCA_026414665.1 Azovibrio sp. | reverse complement strand
CGATGGATTAGAGCAAGGGCGCGAGCCAGCGTCTTGCCGTGTCGATGTCCATGCCGGCGCGTTTGGCCCAGTCGGCGAGCTGATCCTCGCCGATTTTCGGAATGGCGAAGTATTTCGCTTCGGGATGGGCGATATAGAAACCGGCCACCGATGCCGCCGGCGTCATGGCGCAGGATTCGGTAAGACCCATGCCGATGCGGCGTTCGACTTCCAAAAGACGGAATAACTCGCGTTTTGCAGTGTGGTCGGGACAGGCGGG
>JAOAIO010000011.1:28815-44712 GCA_026414665.1 Azovibrio sp. | reverse complement strand
GGGCGCTGGACGGATGCCCTGATAGGCTTCGGCGATCAAGCCCGCATTGTCGAGCTGCTCATCGGGCGCATAGGCCCAGGTTTTGCGGCGTACTTCGCGGTGCAGCCATTCGGCAGCGGCTTCGGCGAGACGGTCGGCCAAGGCCTTGAGCATGATGGCGCTGTAGTCGTCATGGGCGGCCTCGAAGGCAGCGACGCGGGGCTCGATACCCAAGCCCGCGGTGACCGCGAAGACACCGGCCCAGTCCGGGATGCCGCTTGCCTTGTGCGCTACGAAATCGGCCAAGGCCAAGTTGTAACGCCCAGGCGGCTGCTTGTGCTGCTGGCGCAGGCCAAGCCAACGGCCCCTTTCCTCGCGGCGGCTTGCATCGCTGTAGAACACCAGATCGTCACCGTCCCGAGCGGCGGGCCACAGCGCGTACACGCCTTTGGCGGTCAGCCACTTTTCGCTGACGATCTTGTCGAGCATGGCGCGAGCATCCGCGTAAAGCTGCCGGGCCGTTTCGCCCACCTGCTCGCTTTCCAGGATGGCCGGGAAACGGCCGACTAGGTCCCAGCTCTGGAAGAAGGGGCTCCAGTCGATAACTTCGACCAGTTCGGCGAGATCGAACTCGACTTGATGCAGACCAGGTTGAGCCGGGGGCACAGGCCGATAATTGTCGTTCCACGTGAAACCGTTGGCGCGTGCTGCTTCCAGACTTACCAGAGTGATGCCTTTACGGCCTGCATGTTCCTGACGCAGGGTTTCGTATTCGCTGGCAATCTCGGCGATGTAGGCATCGCGCTGATCCGCGGATAGCAAGCGGGTCGCCACACCCACGGCGCGCGAGGCATCCGGCACGTAAACGACCGGGCTATCGGTCTGCGGCGCGATTTTGATGGCAGTGTGGGCGCGGCTGGTAGTGGCGCCGCCAATCAGCAGCGGCTGGGTGAGGCCCTGGCGTTTCATTTCGCTCGCAACGTGCGCCATTTCTTCGAGCGAAGGGGTGATGAGGCCAGACAAGCCGATGATGTCCACCTGGTGCTCACGGGCCGCGTGCAAGATGTTTTCGCACGGTACCATGACGCCGAGGTCGATGACATCGTAGCCGTTACAGCCGAGCACGACACCGACGATGTTCTTGCCGATGTCGTGTACGTCACCCTTGACCGTGGCCATCAGGATCTTGCCCTTCGAGCTGTTACCGGAGCGGGCTTTCTCGGCTTCGATATAGGGAATGAGGTGGGCGACGGCCTGCTTCATGACACGCGCCGATTTCACGACCTGCGGCAGGAACATCTTGCCGGCGCCAAACAGGTCACCGACGACGTTCATGCCGGCCATCAGCGGGCCTTCGATGACGGCGAGCGGTGGCTTGCCTTCTGCCTCTAGCTTGGCGCGCACTTCTTCAGTGTCGGCCACGACGAAATCGGTGATGCCTTTGATGAGCGCGTATTCAAGGCGCTTTTCCACGGGTAGCGCGCGCCAGGAAAGATCGGGACCGCTGGTCTTGTCGCCTTTCGCCTTGCCTTCTTTGATCGTTTGCGCGAACTCGACCAGCGCTTCACCGGCGCCGGGGTAGCGGTTTAGCACCACATCTTCGACTTTTTGGCGCAGCTCTGGATCGAGGTCGTCATAGACGCCGAGCATTCCGGCATTGACGATGCCCATGGTCATGCCGGCACGGATGGCGTGGTAGAGAAAAACGGTGTGAATCGCTTCGCGCACCGGATCGTTGCCGCGAAAACTGAAGGAAACGTTCGACACCCCGCCCGAGACCTGGGCATAGGGCAGATGGGCGCGAATCCAGCGCGTAGCCTCGATGAAATCGACCGCGTAGTTATCGTGTTCGGGAATGCCAGTGGCGATGGCGAAGATGTTGGGATCGAAAATGATGTCGGTGGCGGGGAAACCGATGCCAAGCAATAAGTCGTAAGCGCGTTGGCAAATTTCGATCTTGCGGGCGAAGGTGTCGGCTTGACCCTTCTCATCGAACGCCATGACGATCACCGCCGCGCCGTAGCGGCGAGCGAGCCGCGCTTGTTCGAGGAATTTGGCTTCGCCTTCTTTCATCGAGATCGAATTGACGATGCCCTTGCCTTGGATGCACTTCAGACCTGCTTCGATCACTTCCCACTTGGAAGAGTCGATCATGATCGGCACGCGCGAAATGTCTGGCTCCGAGGCGATGAGCTTTAAGAATTTCTCCATGGCGGCCACCGAATCGAGCATGGCTTCGTCCATGTTCACGTCGATGATCTGGGCACCGTTCTCTACCTGCTGGCGGGCTACGCTGAGGGCATCGTCGAAACGGCCTTCGAGGATCATGCGCGCAAAGGCCCTGGAGCCGGTGACATTGGTGCGTTCGCCGACGTTTACATAAAGGCTGTCCGGGCCGATGTTGAAGGGTTCGAGTCCTGCTAGGCGCAGCGCTGGCGTGAGCTTGGGAATGGAGCGTGGTTTCATGCCGGCCACGGCCCGGGCGATGGCGCCGATGTGCTCTGGCGTGGTGCCACAGCAGCCGCCGACGATATTGACGAAGCCTTGCTTGGCCCAGTCGGCGATTTCCTCGGCCAGTTGTTCGGGGGTTTCGTCATAGCCGCCAAAAGCGTTCGGTAGGCCGGCGTTCGGGTGGGCCGAGACGTAGCAATCGCAGACGCGCGAGAGTTCCTCGACGTACTGGCGCAGCTCCTTGGCGCCCAGCGCGCAGTTGAGGCCGAAAGAAAGGGGCTGGATATGGCGCAGCGAGTTCCAAAAGGCCTCGGCGGTTTGGCCCGAGAGCGTGCGGCCGGAGGCGTCGGTGATGGTGCCGGAGATCATCACCGGCCAGCGCCGGCCGGCCTTGTCGAAGAAACTCTCGATGGCGAATAGCGCGGCCTTGGCATTCAAGGTATCGAAGACGGTTTCGACGAGTAGGATGTCGGCGCCGCCTTCCACCAGGCCGGTGAGGGCCTCGAAATAGGTGGCGACCAGAATGTCGAAAGTGACGTTGCGGTAGGACGGATCATTCACGTCCGGCGAGATGGAAGCAGTGCGGCTGGTAGGACCGAGCACCCCGGCCACGAAGCGCGGCTTGGACGGGTCCTGCGCAGTAAATGCATCGCACAGCCGGCGCGCCAGGCGGGCTCCTTCGAAATTCAGTTCATAAACGATTTCGGTGAGGTTGTAATCGGCCTGGGAGATGGCGGTGGCGTTGAAAGTGTTGGTTTCGAGGATGTCGGCGCCGGCGGCTAGATATTGACTGTGGATCTCGCGGATCACATCCGGCCGGGTGAGCAGCAGCAGATCGTTATTGCCCTTGAGTTCGTGCGGATGATCGCGGAAGCGCTCACCGCGGTAATCGGCTTCGCTAAGCCGATAGCGCTGGATCATGGTACCCATGGCGCCGTCGAGAATCAGGAGGCGCTGTTGCAGGAGAGATTGGAGTTCGGAACTGCGATCGGGCTGCATGGAATCTTCCTCGGCGAAATTCGGGTTCAAGGCCGGGCGCCGCAAAAGCAAACGGCGCCACAAACCGATGGGGTTCGTGAGCGCCGTTGATGATTGCCGAGCCTGGCCCTGGAAATAAGGGTCGCAGCGCTCCTCGGCAGGCGCGCAAGTTTACTTTCCGCGGCTCGGCCTGCCAAGGAAAAAATGCGCCAAATCAAGGTGAAGGTGGCATATCCGGCGGCACCGAAAGGTGGGCGTAAGTGTTTGGTAATATGCTGGCAAAGCCGCAACCAAGCGAATGCGTCGACATCATGAAACAATTACAGCCCCGCGAGGCTTATGCCTATTTGCAGCAGAATCCCGAAGCTTTGTTCATCGACTGCCGCAGCGAAATGGAATATCTCTTCGTCGGTCATCCGGTCGGCGCCGTGCATGTGCCCTGGAACGATGGCCCCGATTGGGAAGTGAATCCGCACTTCGTCGCCGATGTGAAAAAGCTCGCCGGCAATGGTCTGGAGCGGCCAGTGGTGCTCATCTGCCGCAGCGGCCAGCGTTCCCATGCGGCGGGCGAAGCGCTCGAAGCGGCGGGTTTCGTCGAGGTGGTGAATGTGGTGCATGGCTTCGAAGGCGAGCTCGACGAGCAGCACCATCGCAGCAGCCGTTCCGGCTGGCGTTTCGACGGCCTGCCGTGGGAGCAGTCCTAGGTTGTTCGGGTGAGCTTGAGGTGGACGAGCACCAGCACCACGCCCAGCGCGCCGAGGCCGGTCATGCCCATGGCCAGGCCCAGGCGAGTTTCCCCACAAGGCAGGGGCGACGCCGGCGGCGATGCCAGCGCTTAGCAAGGTTTGTAAAAAGCTCTGGCATGAGGCGGCCATGCCGCGCTTTTCGGGGAAACAATCGAGGGCACGCAGCGTCAGGCTGGGCATGGCCAGGGCCATGCCCAAGGTATAGAGAGGAATGGGCAATAGGCTGGGCACGAGGCGCGGCGGCAGAAGCGCCGAGACGAGCAGATTCATGGCCGCGGCGCTGCTGAGCAAAACCAAGGCAGTGGCGAGAACGCGGCCATTGCTCCAGCGTCCAGCCACCCGGGCCGAGAGCCAAGAGCCGCCCATCATGCCCGCCATGGCCGGGACGAACAGCCAGTGGAAATCGCGTGGGCCAAGTTGCAGGTGCTCTAGCAAAAAGACCGGGGCCGAGAGCACATAGATGAAGAAGCCGCCAAAACCACTGCCAATGCCCAGACTCGCGGCCAGAAAAGCGCCGTGGCTTAGTACCTGGCGGTAGCCGTTGAACAGGGCGGTAGGAGAGAACGGCTGTCGCTTCTCGGGCAATAGCGATTCCGGCAGTAGGCGCCAACATGCCAGCCAGAGCGCCAGGGCCATCAAGGTGAGGCAGGCGAAGGTGGCGCGCCAGCCGGCCAGGCCGAGCAGCCAGCCGCCCAGCATTGGGGCGATGGCTGGGGCGATGGCGAACATCATGGCGATGTGCGACATCAGGCGCTGCGCCGTGGCGCCGGCATAGAGGTCGCGCACCATGGCCCGGCTCACCACCATCCCCGCGCCGGCCGAGAGCCCCTGCAGCGCGCGCATCAGCCAGAGCATTTCGATACTGTTGGCCAAGGTGCAGCCGAGCGAGGCAAGGCCATACACGGCGATGCCGGCAAGGATCACCGGGCGGCGCCCGAAGCTGTCCGACAAGGCGCCGTGCCAGAGCGTCATCAGGCTGAAGGCGATGAGATAGGCCGAGAGGGTCTGCTGAATTTGCAGCGGACTGGCCTGTAGCGCCGTGCCGATTTGCGGCAAGGCGGGCAGGTAGGTGTCGATGGAAAACGGACCGATGGCGGCCAGCGCGGCCAGCAGCATGGTCAGCCCCAGGCTGGGCTGGCGGGCATTCATGCGCAAAAACTCACTTGCGCCGCCAAGACGAGGCGACAGCGAGCGCCTTATCCAGAAAGCCTGGTGCCTGTTTCCGGCAAGCCGGGGCGGTGAGGCAGCCGATGGTTTTGTAAAAACGTGCTGGGTGTGCGTGTCTTTGTCGTGCGGTCTTGGGGATCATGCCGGTTCGATAAAGGGGCGGCGGTATTGCAGGGCTTCCGCCAAATGGGGCTTTTGGATGATGGGGCTGTCGGCGAGATCGGCGATGCTGCGCGCTACTTTCAGGACGCGGTGCCAAGCACGGGCGGAAAGGTCGAGCCGGGCGGCGGCTTGCGTGAGTAGAGCGAGGGCATCGGCTGCCGGGCGCAAATGCGCGTCGGCCTGTTCCGGTCCGAGGCGGGCGTTGACCTGGCCCTGGCGGTGTCGCTGCCGTGCGAGCGCCGCGGCGACGCGCTGCCGTACTACCGCCGATGTTTCGCCGCGCCCGGCTTGGGCGAGCGTTGCGGCGGGTAGGGCGGGAACTTCGATGATGAGATCCATACGGTCGAGGATGGGGCCGGAAATCTTGCTGCGGTAGCGGCGGATTTGATCCGGGGTGCAGCGGCAGCGGCCATTGGGATGGCCTTGCCAGCCGCACGGGCAGGGGTTCATGGCAGCGACGAGCTGGAAGCGGGCAGGAAAGGTGGCATGTCGGGCGGCGCGGGCGATGTGGATTTCGCCACGCTCCAAGGGGTCGCGCAGGCTTTCGAGCACCTTGCGGTCGAACTCGGGGAATTCGTCGAGAAACAGCACTCCCTGGGTGGCCAGGGAGATCTCCCCGGGCCGGGGCGGATTGCCGCCGCCTACCAGGGCCACGAGGGAAGCGCTGGCGTGCGGCGCCCGGTAGGGGCGGCGGCGGAAATGCGCCGGGTCGAAGCGGCCGGTGAGTGAGAGCACGGCGGCGGATTCACGCGCTGCGGCATCGTCGAGCGGTGGCAAAAGGCCGGGCAGGCGGCTAGCGAGCATGGATTTGCCGCTACCAGGGGGGCCATATAGGAGTAGCGAATGGCCACCTGCCGCCGCGATTTCGAGCACGCGCCGGGCCTGGGCCTGGCCTTTGACATCGGCGAGATCGGGATAGGTGATGTCGGTACCGCCGGGCGCGGGCTCATGCGTTCTGAGCTCGGTCTCGCCGCGCAGGTAGGCACACACTTCGAGCAGACTGACCGCCCCGAGCACACGGCCCGTGCCGGCCAAGGCGGCTTCCTTGGCGCTGTCTTCCGGCAGCACGAAGGTGTGCTCCGTTGCGTCCGCCGCGAGCAGCATGGCGAAAGCGCCGCGGATGGGCTGTAGGGCGCCGGAGAGGGAGAGCTCGCCGGCGAATTCGTGCTGTTCGAGGCGTTGGCCGGGAATCTGGCCAGCGGCAGCGAGGATGCCGAGTGCGATGGGCAGGTCGAAGCGGCCGGATTCCTTGGGCAGATCTGCCGGCGCGAGGTTCACCGTGATGCGGCGTTGCGGAAACTCGAAACCGGAATTGACGATGGCGGCGCGCACCCGCTCGCGCGCTTCTTTGACCTCGGTATCGGGCAGACCGACCAGGGCGAAGCTGGGCAGCCCGGCCGCGAGATGTACTTCGACCCGCACGCGCGGGGCTTGGAGGCCCTCCAAGCCGCGGCACCACAGGCTGGCCAGGGACATGGCCGCTTATGCCTCGCGCTTCGCCTTTTCTAGGGCTTCGACGCGGGCTTCCAGGGCGTGCAGTTTCTCGCGGGTGCGGGCCAAGACCTGGGCTTGGATGTCGAATTCCTCGCGGGTTACGAGATCCATTTTGGCAAACAGGCTGCCGAGCAGGGCGCGCACATTTTTTTCCACATCCTTGGCGGGGCTGGCGGCGATCAGAGCGCTGATTTTGTTGCTGATGTCATCAAGCACCTTGGGGTCGAACATGGGGCTTTCCTCCTTCTTTGCGAGTTTAGCATGGGCTGCTAGGGGGGCAGGGCTGGACGTTCGAGATGGTGCGCCGACGTGGTGCGTGCGCGAAGGGTGTGCACTCCTCTGGTGCGCCGGGGACGGCGGGGTGCGTGCTTTTCTATTTAACTTCATGAATATAAAAGACTTTTCAATCTGGCATGGTGTCTGCTTTTGTTGCGCTGCAAGATTGACGCTGCACAGGAGTCTCGAGTTTCCGCTCCGGCCGGGGGAAACCGCGAGAAGGCCAAATCATTTAAGTGAGGAATCTAGCCATGAAATTCGTGACCGCCATCATCAAGCCGTTCAAGCTTGACGAAGTGCGTGAGGCCCTTTCCGCCATTGGCGTGCAGGGCATCACGGTGACAGAAGTGAAGGGCTTCGGCCGGCAGAAAGGGCATACCGAGCTGTACCGGGGCGCGGAATATGTGGTCGATTTTCTGCCCAAGGTGAAGATCGAGGCCGCGATTCGTTCGGAACTGCTCGATCAGGTCATCGAGGCCATCGAGAAATCCGCGAGCACCGGCAAGATCGGCGACGGCAAGATCTTCGTGTCCGATTTGGAGCAAGTTATTCGCATCCGCACCGGCGAGACCGGCGTGGACGCCCTTTAAGGAGAACTGGATCATGAAACGTTTGTTTGCATGTCTCGCGCTACTTGGCGCGGTAGTCCTGGGCGCTCCGGCCTGGGCCGAAGAAGCCAAGCCCGCAGCGGAGGCGGCGGTGGCCACCGTCGAGGCTGTCGCCGCCGTCGCGGCTCCCGCGCCGGCCCCGGCCGAAGCGGCGCCGGCGCCCGCTCCGGTGCTCAGCAAGGTCGACAACGCCTGGGTCATGGTCTGCGCCGCCCTGGTCATTCTCATGTCGATTCCCGGCTTGGCGCTGTTCTACGGCGGCCTCGTGCGTTCCAAGAACATGCTCTCGGTGCTGATGCAAGTGTTCGTGGTGTTTAGCCTCGTGAGCGTGCTCTGGGTGGTATATGGCTATTCCCTGGCCTTCACCGAGGGCAATGCCTTCTTTGGCACGCTCGACAAGCTGTTCTTAAAGGGCATCACTCCCGATTCGCTAGGCGGCACCTTCTCGAAGGGCATTTATACCTCGGAGTTCGCTTTCGTGGTTTTCCAAGGCGCGTTCGCGGCGATCACCTGCGGGCTCATCGTTGGTGCCTTTGCCGAGCGTATTCGCTTCTCCGCCGTGCTGTTGTTCATGGTGATCTGGTTTACCTTCTCTTACGTCCCCATGGCGCACATGGTGTGGTACTGGGCCGGTCCTGATGCCTATACCGACGCTAGTGCCGCGGAAGCCGCTACGGCCACTGCCGGCTTCCTGTTCCAAAAAGGTGCGCTCGATTTCGCCGGCGGCACCGTGGTGCACATCAATGCTGCTGTGGCGGGTCTGGTCGGAGCCTACATGGTCGGCAAGCGGGTCGGCTATGGGCGTGAGTCGATGGCGCCGCACAGCCTTACTTTCACCATGATCGGCGCTTCGCTGCTGTGGTTCGGTTGGTTTGGCTTCAACGCCGGCTCGGCTCTGGAGGCCAACGGTGTCGCCGCGGGCGCGATGGTCACCACCTGGGTTGCCACGGCTGCCGCTACCTTGTCCTGGATGCTGGCCGAGTGGACCCTCAAGGGCAAGCCTTCGATGCTGGGTGCGGCTTCCGGCGCCGTGGCGGGCCTGGTTGCCATTACCCCGGCTGCCGGTTTCGTCGGCGTGGTCGGCGCCATCGTCATCGGCTTGTTGGCCGGCGTGGTTTGCCTGTGGGGTGTGAATGGCTTGAAGCGGATGCTGGGCGCCGATGATTCGCTCGACGTGTTCGGCGTGCATGGCGTGGGCGGCATCCTCGGGGCCGTGCTCACCGGCGTGTTTGCCGATCCTGCCTTGGGGGGCGCCGGCATCTGGGACTACGTTGCCGACAAGGTGGCCGATGGCTATTCGATCGGTGCGCAAGTCATGGTGCAGCTCACCGGTGTCGGCGTCACCATCGTCTGGTCTGCCGTGGTCGCCTTCATCGCCTTCAAGCTGGTGGATATCTTCGTGGGTCTGCGGGTGCCTGAAGAAGAAGAACGCGAAGGCTTGGACATCACCTCGCACGGCGAAACCGCCTACCACCACTGATCCACGTACTTCTCTCTCCTTTTGGGCGCCGCTCGGCGCCCTTTTTTTATGTGCGGTGCGGCTATGATGTGAGGTATGTGGATTGCGCATCTTTCCGACCTGCATCTGACGGCGACAGGTCTTCCGCTCTATGGGCGCGTCGATACTAGGGCGGCGTGGAGGCTGGCGTTGCGGCGCCTCGCCGCGTTGCGGCGCCGGCCGGACCTGCTTTTGCTGACCGGCGACCTTGCCGACGATGGCGAATTCGCCACGTATCTCGATCTCAAGCAGGCGCTTGTGGCCCTGGATATGCCGTTTTACCTATTGCCGGGCAATCACGACGCGCGCGCGGCCCTGGCCCGCGCTTTTCCCGAAAGTTGCGCCGCCTGGCAGGATGGCGTGGCGCGCTTCGATTTGCCTGGCGGCCGGCTGTTGCTGCTCGATACGGTGGTGCCGGGGGAGGAGTGGGGACGAGTAGACCCGGCGCAGCTCGATCGACTCGAAGCTTGCCTAGCTGGACCGGCGCTTTTGGCCATGCACCATCCGCCCTTTGCCGTCGGCATTCCCGGCATGGACCGGATTGCCTGTCGTGGCGAGATTGGGCGTCTGGGCGAGTGTCTCGCGCGGAGCGGTGGGGTGGAAGGACTGCTTTGCGGCCATGTGCATCGTCATGTCGCTACGCTATTCCACGGCGTGCCCGCCCAGGTGGCGCCGGCGCCGGCGCATCAGATCGCGCTCGATGCCGATCCGCTCGCCTATACGCTCGAACCTGGCGGACTGTTGTTGCACGATTGGCAGCCGGGTCGGCAGCTCATCAGCCATTACTTGCCCATCCAACCGGCGCCGGTGCATGTCTATGAGGACTGAAAAGCGCGCAGGGCGCTTTGTTTCACGTGAAACAGCTTAGCGGAAGACCACGGTCTTGTTGCCATGCACGAGCACGCGGTCTTCGAGGTGGTAGCGTAGACCACGGGCGAGCACGGTTTTTTCGATATCTTTGCCGTAGCGCACCATGTCTTCCGGCGAATCGGAGTGGTCGATGCGGATCACGTCCTGCTCGATGATCGGACCGGCATCGAGATCGGCGGTGACGTAGTGACAAGTCGCGCCGATCAGCTTGACACCACGCTCATAGGCTTGGTGATACGGCTTGGCGCCGACGAAGCTGGGTAAGAAACTGTGGTGGATATTGATGATTTGGTTGGGATAGGCGGCGCACAGCTCCGGCGAGAGGATCTGCATGTAGCGCGCCAGTACCATGCAGTCGCCGCGCACATCGTCGAAAATGCGCCGCACTTCAGCATAGGCGGCGGCCTTGTTGTCCGGCGTCACCGGCACATGGTGGAAAGGAATGCCGTGCCACTCGACGAAGCCTTTGAAAGTGTCGTGATTCGAGATGACGCAGGGAATCTCGATGTCGAGCTCCTTGGCCTGCCAGCGTGCCAGCAGGTCGTAGAGGCAATGCTCCTGCTTCGACACCAGGATGACCACGCGCTTCTTCACGGCGCTGTCGCTGATGCGCCAGTGCATGTTGAGCGGCTCGGCTACGGCCGTGCGAAAACGCTCGCGGAACTCGGCGAGTAGGAAGGGCAGCGAATCCGCTTTGATTTCGATGCGCATGAAATATTGCTGGGTCACATCGTCGGCGTGGTAGCTCGATTCGAGGATCCAGCCGCCGTGCTCGGCGATGAAGCCGGATACCTTGGCGATGATTCCGACCTGGTCCGGGCAGGAAGCGGAGAGGGTGTAGAAACGGTCGCGGTGCATGGGGCGTTCTGAAGAAAAACAAGGGCGCGCTGGCCCGGCCGCGTCAGGCTAAGGCGCGGGCGAACGCTTGGTCGATTTCGGCGCGCAAGGCAGCGTAATCGCGGGTGACGGGGAACTGCGGGAATTCTCGCACCACATTTTCGGGCGGATGGAACAGGATGCCACCGTGGGCCTCGCCGAGCATGGCCGTGTCGTTGTAAGAGTCGCCAGCGGCTACGACCTTGAAATTGAGTTCCTTGAGGCGTCTTACCGCTTCTTGCTTTTGATTCGGCATGCGCAAGTGGTAATTGACGAGGAAGCCCTCGGCATCGGTCTCCAGGCTGTGGCAGAACAGCGTCGGCCAACCGAGCTGGCGCATGAGCGGATGGGCGAACTCGTAGAAGGTGTCGGACAGGATGATGAGCTGATAGTCCTGACGCAGGCCGTCTACGAATTCGCGGGCGCCGGGCAGGGGCCCCATGTCGGCGATGACCTTTTGAATATCGGGCAGGCCCAGCCGCTTCTTGCGCAGCAGATCGAGGCGGAAGCTCATGAGCTTGTCGTAATCGGGCTCATCCCGGGTGGTGCGGCGCAATTCCGGGATGCCGGTCCGTTCGGCAAATTCGATCCAGATTTCCGGCACGAGCACCCCTTCCAGGTCAAGACAGACGATACGCACGACAAACTCCCTGTAATCCGACAAATAAAGGCGGCATTCTACCCGATCAGGCGCCCAAGCCCAGGGCTGGCAGTGTCGTGCTGGGGCGGTGCAGGAAATAGCCTTGAGCGTAATCCACGCCGAATTCGGCCAACAGCGCCAGGGTTTCGCCGTCTTCGACGAATTCGGCGACGGTTTTCTTGCCCAGGCCCCGGGCCACTTCGACGATGGCGCGCACGAATACTTGGTCTTCGCGGTTGGCGGGTAGATTGCGGATGAACATGCCGTCGATCTTGAGCACGTCCGCATCGAGGTGCTTGAGGTAGGCGAAGGAGGAGAAGCCGACGCCGAAATCGTCGAGACAGACCGGGCAGCCGAGTTGGCGCAGGGTGGCGATGAATGATTCGGTTTGGCGAATGTTGGACAGGGCCGCGGTCTCGGTGAGCTCGAGTAACAGCCGCTGCGGCGCCACGCCGTTTTGACGGAGCACGCGGGTGATGTAATCGGGCAGATCCGGGGCCTCGAAAGAACGCGCCGACAGGTTGATGGCGAGGGCCGGCAGGCGCGGCTCGGCGCGTAGCAAGGCCACGGCGGCGCGCAGCACCCAGCGGTCGATGTCGAGAATGAGGCCGTTACGCTCGGCGGCGGGGATGAACTGGCTGGGCATCAGCCATTCCCCTGGCCGGTCGGGGTCGTGCATACGCAATAGCACTTCGAGGTGCGAGAGCGACCGGTCGGCCGTGGCATAGACGCCTTGGAAGCACAGCACCAAGCCGTCGTTGTCGAGCGCCCAGCGAATGCGCTGGCGCCAGGAGAGCTGGGCCAACATCTCGCCCGTGGTGTCCGCGTCGGGACTGTACAGGCGATAGGCGTTCTTGCCGCTGCCTTTGGCCAGATACATGGCCGCATCGGCGTGCGCCACCAGGTCCTCGGGATTGTCGCCGTGCTGCGGCAGCATGGCGATGCCCAGGCTGGTCGTCAGGCGGAGCTGGCGTCCTTCGAACTCGATCGGTACTTGGCTGACGCGCGTCACGATGCGCTCGGCCAGGGCTTGGGCCGCGGCTACATCCATGTTTTCTGCCAGGATGGCGAACTCATCGCCGCCGAGACGGGCGAACAGCTCGCCATTGCGCAGTAGTTGCCCGACTTCGCCCGCGACCTTGAGCAAGACGCCATCGCCCGCGCGGTGGCCGAAGGTGTCGTTGATGCTTTTGAACTCGTCGAGATCGAAATAGAGCAGGGCTGCCCGCAGGTCGGGATGATGCCGGCGCAGCTGGGTGAGGCGTTGCAGCTCGGTCTCGAAGCGATTGCGATTCGCCAAACCGGTGAGCGGGTCACGCTCGGCCATGAACTTGAGCCGGTCGGCCACCTGGCGCTCGGCGGTGATGTCGTCGAACAGCCAAAGCCGGCCTTGCTCGGTTTCGCCTTCGCGCACATCGACGGCCTGCTGGGTGATGATGCGCCCATCGCTCAAGTGCAATTCCTGTTGGCTGCTGGTGTCGGCGAAGAGATGCGCCTCTTGGCTGAAATTGATGAGGCGCGTGTTGGCCAGGCTATCTTGCAGCGCTGCCAGCGCTAGAGGGGGCGTGGGCAGGCTGGATAAACGCCAGAGGTGGGCGAAGGCAGGGTTCAGGTAGGCGACTTGACGCTCGGCGGTGACGAACACCAGGCCCAGCCGCATCGAGCTCAAGAGCGCTTGGAGCCGAGCCCGCTCGGTATCGAGGTTGCGTGCCAGGTCGGCCTGCTCGGCTGCCGCCTGGGCTAGTTCCGCGAGCCGCTGTTCGAGGCTTCTGGCCATGTGTCGGAAAGCTTGCGTGAGGCTTTCCAGGTCGCGGTCGCTGGTCTCAGGCAGCGGCGTTTCGAGCCGTCCGGCCGCCAGTTCCTGGCTGGCGCGCACTAGGGTTTTCAGGTGCCGGGTAAGCCAGACGGTGACCCAGGCGGTGAGGGCGAGCGAGAGCAGCACGCCAAGACTGGCGACGATCAGGATTTGCCGCCGCAATTCAGCTTGCATTCTGGCGACGAAGGCCAGGCTCATGCCGTACTGGAGCCGACCGAAGCGTTGCGCGCCGATGCCGATCGGGATGCTGATGTCGAAGCGCGGCTTGTTGTGGCGTAGCACGCTGGCCAGATCGGCATCGAGCGGCGGTAGGGGTTGGGCGTGGTCCCAGTTGGCCGCGGCGATGATCTTGTCGTCTAGGTCGAGCATCACCAGGTAGTCGATGCCTTCGGAAGCCTGCGCCGCCCAGAGCACATCCGCTACGGCGCCGTAATCGGCCTGGGCCATGGGCGTGGCCAGGGCCGCTTCGAGCAGGATGGCCTGTTCCCAGCGTCGGTTTTCGATGCGCTCCATTAGGTTTTTCTGCACCACCTCCTCTCCACTCCAGAGAATCAAGGCCAGCATGGCCGATTGAATCAGTAAGATGGCCAGAATCAGCCGGCTGCGTAGGCTCTTGAATGCAGACATCAGGGGTGTCCTAGCAGGCGGCGGGTTTCCGGTAGGCTGCGGTCGAGCAGGCGGGCGTCTTCCGGGCTGACCTCGCGGTAGCCGCCGTGCCCGGTGGTCTTGAAAAAGGCCTGCCCTTCTGGGCTTTGTTCGAAACGGATGAGCGCGGCGCGCACGGCTTGGGTCTGCGCCGGGGCGAGGCGGGGGTGGGCGAGCAAGTAGAGGCCGGGAATGCGCGCATATTCGTAGGCGATGTCGATGTCTTGCTGCAACTCCGCCGGGGCCTGGATCAAGGTGGAGTATGACACCAGCGCCGCCCGGGCACGGCCGCTCTGCACGTGCAGCAGCGCGCTGGAATGGGTGACGGTCTGGACGAAGTGGTAATCCCGGTTTTCTTCTAGCCCGTGGTCGCGTAGCCAGCTGACACCGAGGATGGCGATAATGGCGCTGCGCTCATGGACGGCGAGTGTCGTGCCGCGCAGGTCGGCGACGCTGGCAAGCGGCTGGTGTTTGGCGACGATGAGCAATGCGCGGATCGGTGTCTTGTGGATGAGGAGGGGGCGGTAGCCATATTCGACTTCGGCGAGCCGGGCGTAGTGCGGTGCCATCAGCATCAAGTCGTAATCGCCGCGGAAGGCGCGTTGCACGAAAGTGGTGAAATCGGGCGCGGTTTCGAGTTGCACGCCAAGGCCGAGCGCCTTGCCGAGGAAGGCCGCCAGCGGGGTGTAGTTCTGGATCAGGGTGCGGGTGTTGAGATAGGGCAGCAGTCCGAGTTTGAGGCTCGCGGCGCTGGCTTCGCGCGGCAGCCCCAGCGCGCCGCACGCCATCCCGGCAATGGCGGCTAGCAGGCGACGGCGTGTAGCGCGCTGGCGGTACGTCTTGTGCTGGCTGGCCATGGTGTCTCCCTTGTTGACCCGAAGAGCGCGCCATCGCGGCGTAAAGCAGTGCGCGGCAAGCATGGCTGCGGGGACATCCGGGTCGGGCTATGGGCAAGCGCCGTTTCGAGGTCGATGGGCGCAAATATTACCGTGAAAGTCGATAAGCGACGCACGGCTCCCTTACCCCTGGCGGGGAGATGTTGGGCGAGAGGGTAGCCGCGCTGCTTTATGCGCGGATGCGTGCGCGCCGCTCATGTCGGGTTGGTTCAGCGCTTTGGGGCAGGCAATGCCTCTAGGATGGTATGCACTTCGAGCCAGCGCAGCTCGACGTTTTCTAGGGTTTGCCGCACTTCGTCCTGACGCCGGGTGAGCGCTTCCAGGCGCTTGCGGTCCGTGCCTGCGGCATAGAGCTCCGGGTCGGCGAGCTCGGTTTCCAGCCTGGCGGCTTCGGCGTTGAGCGCTGCCATTTGCTGGTCCAGGTGTTCAAGCTCTTTCAGGAGCGGGCGGCGCTGGCGCAGCAGTTCCTGACGCGCCGCGGCGGCGGCCTCGCGCTGTTGCCGGCGTTCGGCTTTTTGCTCCAGCGCCGCGGCTGCCGGGGCCCGAGCGGCGCTTTTTTGAGCGGTAAGCCAGGCAGCGTAGTCGTCCAGATCGCCGTCGAACACGCGGGCGCGGCCATGGGCGACGATCCACAGCTCGTCGACGGCGGTGCGCAGCAGATGCCGATCATGCGAGACCAGCACGACGCCGCCAGCATAGTCTTGCAGGGCGAAGCAGATTGCTTCGCGCATCTCCAAGTCGAGATGGTTGGTCGGTTCGTCGAGCAAGAGCAGGTTGGGGCGGGTGCGAATCAGC
>JAOAIO010000011.1:0-28805 GCA_026414665.1 Azovibrio sp. | reverse complement strand
CGTGACTTCTCGCCGCCGGAGAAGGGGCCGACGGGCCGGGTGGCCATATCGCCGCAAAAGTCGAAGCCGCCCAAGTAGTCGCGCAAGGCTTGCTCCGGGGTGTCCGGTTCTTGGCGTTGCAGGTGTTGCAGCGGCGATTCATCGGGGCGCAGCTGTTCGAGTTGATGCTGGGCAAAGTAGCCGATGCGCAGGTGCTTCGCTTCCTTGCGCTCGCCGGCGCTGAGCGTGAGTTGGCCGGCCAGGAGCTTGATCAACGTCGATTTGCCGGCGCCGTTTTGGCCGAGAAGGCCGATGCGGCAGCCCGGGCGCAGGGTCATGTCGAGCGCATCGAGCAACACGTGTCCCGCGTAGCCGGTCTGGCCCTGGCGCACGACGAGGAGCGGATCGGGCAGGCTTTCCGGTGCTTGGAAGGTGAAGGTGAAAGGCGAGTCGACATGGGCGGCGGCTACCACCTCCATGCGCGCCAGGGCCTTGACCCGGCTTTGCGCCTGGCGCGCCTTCGTGGCCTTGGCCTTGAAACGGTCGATGAATTTTTGCAGACGGGCGATTTCGCGCTGTTGCGCCGCGTAGGTGGCTTGCTGCGCCGCCAAGCGGGCCGCGCGAGTCTTTTCGTAGTCGGAATAGCCGCCGCTATAAAGGTTGAGCCGCCGCTGTTCGATGGCGATGATGTGGCCGACGACGGCATCGAGGAAATCCCGGTCGTGCGAGATGACGAGCAAGGTGGCGCGCACGTTCTTCAGCCAGTTCTCCAGCCACAGCACCGCATCGAGATCGAGGTGATTGGTCGGTTCGTCGAGCAGCAGCAGATCGGCGCGGCAGGATAATGCCCGGGCCAGGTTGAGCCGCACTCGCCAGCCGCCCGAAAACTCGGCCACGGGTTTAGTGAAGTCGGCATCGGTAAAGCCCAGGCCGTGCAGCACTTCGGCTGCCCGGGCGCGGGCTGAATAGCCGTCGATGTCGCCATAGCGGGCGTGTAGCTGGGCGATGCGTTCGCCGTCGCCCGCGGATTCGGCGGCGGCGATCTCGCGTTCGAGACGGCGTAGCTCCACGTCTCCGTCTAGCACGAAATCAAGGGCGGTATCGGGCAGGGCCGGGGTTTCCTGCGCGACTCGGGCCAGCGTCCAGTTTGGGGGTAGATGGCATTCGCCTTGTTCGGCTTGCAGTTCGCCGGCGAGCAAGGCGAACAGACTGGATTTGCCGGCGCCATTCGCGCCCACGAGACCGACGCGCCAGCCCGGATGGATTTGCAGGTCGGCTACCTCGAAGAGCGTCTGGCCGGCGCGGGCGAGGCGGAGTTGCTTGAAGGCGATCATCGACGGGCTGAAGGCGGAGAGAGGCGCGAATTATAGTCTGGCCTTTGGGCTAGAATCGGACTCGGCATGTTCGCCTGGCGCGCCTTCTTCCGCGATGATCAAAAAGATTCCCGTCGATGCCCTGGTCCCTGGCATGTATGTGCACGACCTGAATTGCGGTTGGCTGGAGCATCCGTTTCTCACGAATGCCTTCCGGGTGGAGGACGCGGCGCGGGTGGCGAAGATCCGCGCGCTGGGCATCCGTGAGGTATATATCGACACCTGCCGTGGCCTGGACGTGCCGGATGCGCCGACCCGCGAGGAAGTCGAGGCGCGCCTGCGGCAACGCATCGAGGCGCTCGCCGCACGTAAGCCGGCACCGCCGCGCCGGGCTGCGCTCGCCGACGAGGCGCCGCGGGCGCGTAAGCTGCACACGGCAGCCAACCGCATCGTGCGCAACTTGCTTGCGGATGTCCGTCTCGGCGCCCAAATCGAACTCGACAAAGTCGAGCCGATGCTAGAAAGCATGGTCGATTCCGTGTTCAGCAATCCGAACGCGCTCTTGCCTTTAGCCGGCTTGAAACGGCATGACACCTATACCTTCGAGCATTCGGTGAGCGTTTGCGCCTTGATGGTGGCGTTTGCACGCGAGCTGGAATTGCCGCGCGAGCTGATCCGGGAAATCGCCCTGGGCGCCCTGCTGCACGATGTTGGCAAAGCCAAGGTGCCGGAAGCGATCCTGAACAAGCCTGCCAAGTTAAGCGAGGCCGAATTCGCGGTCATGAAGACGCACGTGCAGCTCGGCAGCGAGCTGTTGCGCGCGACGCCCGGGGTTTCGGAAACCGCCTTGCGGGTCGCCGGCCAGCACCACGAACGCTATGATGGCAGCGGCTATCCCGAGCGGCTCGAAGGCGAGGCGATTTCCCTCTATGGCCAGATGGCCGCCATCGTCGATGTCTATGATGCGATTTCTTCCAATCGCATCTATCACAAAGGCATGGCGCCGTCCGAAGCCTTGAAGAAGCTGTTGGAGTGGAGCGAGCACCACTTCGCGCCGAAGCTCGTGCACAGCTTCATCCGCGCCATCGGCATTTATCCGAGTGGCTCTTTGGTGCGCTTGGAGAGCGGTCGTCTCGCGGTAGTGCGGGAACAAAACGCGCATGACCTACTCCATCCTCAGGTGCAAGTAATTTTTCACATCGGCCGGCAGTGTTATCTGCCGCCCGAAATCATCGACCTGGCGCAAGGCCAGGATCGTATCGTCGGTCATGAGGATTTCAGGACATGGAACATCGATCCCCAAGCCTGGCTACCCGCTTGAAAGCAGGCTTTTTCTGTGTCGCGCTCGGTTGCGCGAGCGCTGGCTTCGCGGCTCAGGGTGTTGAGCTACCGCCGGAAACTCGGGCGCGCTTGGAGCAGGGCCAGGCTTTGCAAAAAGAGGCGGCTAGCCTACGCGCCGCTGCCGAAGCCGCGAAATTGCGCGAGGATGCCGCCTGTGCGCGCAAGGTGCTCGTCAATGATTGTCGGGCGGGCGTTAAGGAGCGCTATCTTGAGCAGATGCAGCGCGCCCGCACGCTCGAAGCCGAGGGCGGCGCCTTGGAGCGCCAAGCCCGGCAAGAGGAGCGTGAGTTAAAGCGCGAGGACCAGCAAGCCCGACAGGCGCGGCAAGCACAGGAACTGCCGATGCGCGAGCAGCAGCAAGCGGCCTTGCGGCAAGAGCGCGAAGCCGAACGTGAACGGCGTCTGGCCGAAAAGGAAGCCAAGGCGCGTGCGGGCGCCCGAGCCCAAGCCGAGCGCCGTCAGCGTCAGGCGGAAAAGCAGGCCAGACATGCCGCCAAGGTGGAGGCGCGCATGGAACGCGCCGCGCAGCGTCAAAATGGCGCGCATCCGGCGGCAAGCGCGCCCTGAAGCGCGGACGAATCGGGCTAGAATCGCGGCTTTTGCCTGTGAGATGTCCGCTCCCGTCACTTACCGGTTGATTCCGGCTGCGCCTATGGCGCATCTGTTTACTGTCAGTTGCCGGGTCGAACACCCGGATCCGGCTGGGCAGGTGTTTAGCTTGCCGACCTGGATTCCCGGCAGCTATATGATCCGCGAGTTCGCCCGGCACATCATAGACATCCGCGCCGAGGCCGACGGCCGACCGCTGGCGCTGGAAAAGCTCGATAAGGCGCGTTGGCGCGCCGCGCCGACCCGAGCCCCGCTCACCGTGCATTACCGGGTCTATGCCTGGGATCTGTCGGTGCGTGGCGCTTACCTCGACGGCGAGCGTGCCTTTTGCAACGGCACCAGTGTTTTCTTGCGCCCCGAAGGTCGGGCGCATCTGCCCTGCCGGGTCGACATCGAGCCGCCGCCCGGGCCTGCTTATGCCGCGTGGCAAGTCGCCACTTCCTTGCCGCGCGCCGGCGCCGCGCCTTGGGGTTTCGGCAGCTATGCCGCTGCCCACTACGAGGACTTGATCGATCATCCCCTGGAAATGGGCGCTTTCATCCGGGTCGATTTCGCAGTACACGGCGTTCCTCACCATCTCATCGTCAGTGGTCAGCCGCATTTTCGGGCCGAACGCCTAGTGCGCGACTTGCAAGCCATCTGCGCCTGGCAGATGGATTTGTTCGGCGCCCCGGAACTGGAGGAGCCCTACCTATTTCTGGTGATGGCCGTGGGTTCCGGCTATGGCGGCCTGGAGCACCGCAATTCCACCGCGCTGATCTGTGACCGCACCGATTTGCCGCCGCCCGGCTTGACGGATGCGGCCAGGCCTGAAGGCTATGTGCGATTCTTGGGGCTGTGCAGCCATGAATACTTCCACCGCTGGAACGTGAAGCGCATTCGTCCAGCGGCCTTTCTCGACCAGGACCTTAGCCGCGAGTGCTATACCCGTCTGCTGTGGCTATTCGAGGGTTTCACCTCCTATTACGACGATCTGTGCTTGGTACGCGCCGGGGTGATTCCTGAAGCTGCTTACTTGGACTTGCTTGGTAAGACCATCAGCCAGGTGTACCAGTCGCCCGGACATCGCATCCAGAGTCTCGAAGACGCTTCCTTTGATGCCTGGATCAAGTATTACCGCCCGGACGAGAACACCCCGAACGCGCTGGTGAGCTACTACGCCAAGGGCGCCTTGGTGGCGCTTTGTCTCGATCTGGCGTTGCGCCGCAAGAGCGGTGGCGTGGTGAGCCTGGATAGCCTGATGCGGCAACTGTGGCAGGATCTCGGCGCGAGCGGTCGAGGTCTGGCGGAAGACGAGATTTTTGATCGGGTCGCGGCCTTGGGCGGCAAGGCCTTGGGGCGCTGGCTGAAGACGGCAGTCTCGGGCACGGCAGCGCTGCCCTTGGACCGCGAGCTGGCGTGGGCGGGCGTGGCGCTCGAGTGGCAGGCCGAGACGGCGCTGCCCTGGCTGGGCTTGCGTCTTTCTGGCGAAGGGAACGAGGCCAAGCTGGCGCACGTGTTGAGCGATTCCCCGGCCGAGCAGGCCGGGCTGGCCGCTGGCGATTTGCTTGTCGCGTTGAACGGTTGCCGTGTGACGCGGCAAAACCTCGATACCCTGTTGGCCAGCCTAGCGCTTGGCGAGCCGGTCGTCTGCCACTATTTCCGCCACGATCGGCTTGGCGAAACCCGCCTCATCCCGGCAATGGCGCCGCGCCACAAGGCCTGCTTGCGGCCTCGTGTCGGAGCGAGTGCAGCGCGGCGGCGTGCCTGGTTGGGATGTTCCACGTGAAACTTGGGAGCGCGTTCCATGCCTGAAATCATCCATTTCTCTCATGCCGAGGCGGAGGTCGAAGTCGATTTCCCTCGCCCAGACCGGCTGTTGTCCGAGCACAATCCGCGCCGGCTCACCCGGAATTTCTATACCGATCCGAGTGGCAGTTTCTCGGCCGGCGAGTGGCGCTGCGAGCCGGGGCGTTGGCGCATTGCCTTTGCCGCCAACAAGGCCGAATATTTCCACGTCTTGCAGGGTCGCTTGTGCATCGAGAACGAGGCCGGGCAGCGTACCGAATTCGGGGCGGGAGAAGCGGGCGTGATCCCGGCCGGTTTTCGTGGCGTGTTTACGGTGCTCACCCCGGTGTGCAAGCACTATGTCGTGTTCGAGAGCCGGGGATAAAACATGAACTTGCCCATTGCTGGCATCACAGCCCGCGCTTCGGGCGAGGCCGCTGAGTCTTGGTGTCAGGTGCGGCAAACCGTGCTGATGCTGGAGCTTGCCGCGGCCCAGATCCATGTGGCGATGCGTGATAGCGGGTTATCGGTGGAAGCGCTGATGGGCGCCTTCACCACCTTGGTCGAGCGCCTGCATGGGCTAAGAGCGCGTCTTGACGTAAGCGCCGCGCCGTCTGCCGGGCTCGACGAAGGTCTGGCGGCGATCGATCATGCGCTCAATGAGGCGCTGCTCGCCTTACAGTTTTACGACCGGCTGGCGCAGCGCCTGGAGCACGTCGAGCACAGCCTCGGCCACCTGGCCGAGCTGCTCGCCAATCCGGAACAAGTGGCGGCGCCTTTGGCTTGGCGGCGTTTGCAGGAAGCAATCCGCAGCCGCTACACCACCGAAGAAGAGCGCATCCTGTTTGCCGCGGTGGTGGGGGGGCTGCCGGTGGCGGATGCCATCGCGCATTACAAGGCAAGCGTGCGTACCGGCAGTGCCGGGGCGGCGGATGTGGAGCTATTCTGAACTGAACGGTAAAACGGCGTTTAGCCTTCCGGCTCCGCGTCGAAATCGGCCGCTGCCTCCCAGACGATGTGGCTATCGTTGCGTGCCCGGGCAGTGCGTCCGAGCATGTTGATGAGCGGCCAGGCGCGTTGCGCGATTCCGACTGGGCGCGCCATAGGCGGGATGGCCGCCTCCTCTTCTTCGCTCAAGCACGCTTCCTGCGCGGCTTGGGCCGCGACATGGCGTTTCAGCGCCTCGATGGCGAGCGGCATCTCGGCTTTGGTGATGACGCCTTGGGCGGAGCAGGTTTTGCCGATGGCTTTGAGCAAGACTCGGGCCGTTTCCGCCAGCATGACCATCTCGCCGGTTTCGCTGGATATGAATTTGACCAACATGTGCGTTTCTCCTGAGAACGGCGGGCGCCAGCCTGGCGCCTTGAAGCTTGCCTGGCCGTGATGCAGAATCAAGCTTGCTGTGAGGGAGGGCGCGCCATGGACGCACATTACAACAACAATTTCGTTCCCGTCGTATCGGATGAGCTCTTGCAGCTCATTTTGCAGGAAATCGCCCGGCGCTCGCGTGCGAATGCCCGCTCCGACGTGCTCGACCTGCCGTGCGGCGACGGACGCCAGGCGGTCGCCATGGCCAAGCTTGGCGCGCGGGTGCTGGCGGCCGACGTGGGGGGCTGCGAGAACTCGGTGCGGGGCCGGGCTTTGGCGGCTGCGGTCCATGACCTCGTCGATTTCACCGTTGCCGAGCTTGGCGATTTAAGTTTGCCGGCCGGTCCTTTCGATCTCGTGTTCTGTCACCATGGCATCGACCGTCTGCCCTATGTCGAGGCCCGGCGCGTGGTGCGCGGCCTGCTGCGTAGCCTGCGCATCGGCGGCAAGCTGTTCATCTCCGCCTATGGCCTGCATTCGGCCCTGGGCGAGGATTATCCCGATGCCGATAAGCCGGTCGAGGCGCGTCATGCGCCCCTGGCGCCGGCGCTGGCCCGCTGTTACAACATTCTCGAACCGGTCTGCCTTTATACCGAGCGCAATCTCGTCACCTTGCTGTTCGAGGCCGGCGGCAGTGTTCTCAAGACTTTCACGACGACGCACGGCACGGTCAAGGGTGTGGCGGTGCGAGTTTGATGCGTCTCGGGGTAGATCTGGGCGGCACCAAGATCGAGGTGCTCGCCCTTGCCGATAGCGGGCAGGTCCTGTTGCGCCGCCGCGTGCCGACGCCGCGGGGCGATTATGCCGCGACGCTGGCGGCCATCGCTGCCCTGGTGCGCGCCGCTGAGACGCAGCTGGGCGAGCAAGGCAGTGTCGGCATCGGCATACCTGGCACCTTGGTGGCCGCGACTGGCCTCGTCAAGAATGCCAATTCCACCTGCCTCATTGGCCGGCCCTTGCAGCGCGATCTGGAGGACCGCCTGGCGCGACCGGTGCGTGTGGCCAACGATGCCAATTGTTTTGCGCTGTCGGAGGCCATCGATGGCGCCGGGGCCGGAGCGCGCGCCGTGTTCGGCGTGATTCTCGGCACCGGGGTGGGCGGCGGCTTGGTGCTCGATGGCCGGGTCTGGGAAGGCGCGAACGGCATTGCCGGGGAGTGGGGCCACAACCCCTTGCCGGGAGAAGGGGGCGGCCCGTCGTGCTATTGCGGCCGGCAGGGCTGCATCGAAACTTGGCTGAGCGGTCCTGGCCTAGCCGCGGATCATGCGCGCCACGGTGGCGAGCGTCTCGATCCAGCTGGCATCGTGGCCGCGGCGGCGGCTGGCGATGCCGTAGCCAGCGCCAGCTTGGCCCGCTACGAGACACGCCTAGCGCGGGCGCTGGCAGGGGTGATCAATGTCTTCGACCCCGAGGTGATCGTGCTGGGGGGCGGCTTGTCGCGCATCGAGCGCTGGTACCAGCGCGTGCCGCAACTGTGGGGCGAATACGTGTTTTCCGACACGATCCGCACGCGCCTATGTCCGCCTCGCCATGGTGATTCCTCCGGTGTCCGCGGCGCGGCTTGGCTGTGGCCAGCGGCCGCTTGAGCCGCCGGCTTGACCGTTCAGACGTCGATATTGCGGGCGTAGAGGGCGTTGCTTTCGATGAAGTGGCGGCGTGGCTCGACCAGCTCGCCCATGAGGGTGGTGAAGATTTCGTCGGCGCCGATGGCGTCTTCGATGCTCACCTTGAGTAGGCGGCGCACGTTGGGGTCCATGGTGGTTTCCCAGAGCTGTTCCGGGTTCATTTCTCCCAGGCCCTTGTAGCGTTGCTTGCTGATGCCGCGCTCGACTTCGCTCATGAGCCAGTGCATGGCTTCGGCGAAGTTCTGCACCGCGCATTTTTTCTCGCCGCGACTGATGCTGGCGCCGGGGCCGAACAGGCCGGCCAGGAGTTCGGCGGTTTTGCGCAGCTGGGCGTAGTCGCCGGACCGCAGGAATTCCTCGTCGATGAGGCCGACTTTCAGGTTGCCGTGGTGTATGCGCTCCGTACAGAGCAGCCAGCGTTCGAGGCTGTCGTCGTAGCGGGCGCGGATCGTGGTGCCCGGCTTGAGGTAGGCGGCCACCTGGGCGGCGCTGGCTTCGGCGTGGGCCTCGTCGGAGAGGTCGAGGTGCAGGTCGTGCTCGATGACGGCGTGCAGCACTTCGGGGTTGATGTAGTTGGCGAGCCGCTCGATGACGGCTTGGGAGAGCAGCCACGAGCGCGCCAGCGCTTCGAGGGCCTCGCCGCTGATCGGGGCGGCACCGGCCCGGGGGGTGAGCGCCGACTCCTGCATCGCCATCTTGAGTAGGAACTGGTGGTATTCGTGGTCGTCTTTCAGATAGCGCTCGGTCTTGCCGTGCTTGACCTTGTAGAGCGGCGGCTGGGCGATGTAGATGTGGCCGCGCTCCACCAGTTCGGGCATCTGCCGGTAGAAGAAGGTGAGCAGCAGGGTGCGGATGTGGGCGCCGTCCACGTCCGCGTCGGTCATGATGATGATGCGGTGGTACCTGAGCTTCTCCGGCTTGTATTCGTCCTTGCCAATGCCGGTGCCGAGCGCGGTGATGAGGGTGGCGATTTCCTGGCTCGAGATGAGCTTGTCGAAGCGCGCTTTTTCCACGTTCAGGATCTTGCCCTTCAACGGCAAGATGGCTTGGAACTTACGGTCACGGCCCTGCTTCGCGGAGCGGCCGGCGGAGTCACCCTCGACCAGATAGAGTTCGCACAAGGCCGGGTCTTTCTCCTGGCAGTCCGCCAGCTTGCCGGGCAAGCCGACGCCATCTAACACGCCCTTGCGGCGGGTCATTTCGCGGGCCTTGCGGGCGGCATCGCGGGCGCGAGCCGCTTCGACGATCTTGCCGCAGATCGTCTTGGCGTCTAGCGGGTTTTCGAGCAGGAATTCCGAGAGTTTGGCGGCTACCACTTCTTCTACTGCCGGCCGGGCTTCCGAGGAGACCAGCTTCATTTTGGTTTGGCTGGCGAACTTGGGATCGGGCATTTTCACGGATAGCACGCAGGCCAGCCCTTCGCGCATGTCGTCGCCGGTGATGTCTACTTTGGCCTTCTTGGCGATTTCGTTATCGCTGATGTACTTATTGATGACGCGGGTCATGGCGGCGCGTAGGCCGGTGAGATGCGTGCCGCCATCGGACTGCGGAATATTGTTGGTGAAGCAGAGCACTTGCTCCTGGTAGCTGTCGTTCCATTGCATGGCGACTTCGACGCCGATGCTGACGCCATCGCCTACCTGGGTTTCGCCGGCGGCATAGAAGATGTTGGGATGCAGCACGGCTTTGCTGCGGTTGATGTATTCGACGAAGCTCTTGACCCCGCCGGCGAAAGCGAACAGCTCTTCCTTGCCGCTGCGCTGATCGACGAGCTTGATGCTGACGCCGTTGTTGAGGAAAGACAGCTCGCGCAGGCGCTTGGCGAGGATTTCGTAGTGAAATTCGACGTTGCCGAAGATTTCCTCGTCGGCGAGGAAATGCACCTCGGTGCCGCGCTTGTCGGTGTCGCCTAACACCTTGAGCGGCGAGACCTCGACCCCGTCGCGCAGTTCGATGATGCGGTCCTTGGGCACGCCGCGCTCGAATTCCATGAAGTGGCGCTTGCCATCGCGGCGGATGGTGAGGCGCAGCCATTTGGAAAGGGCATTGACGCAAGAAACGCCAACGCCATGCAGGCCGCCGGACACCTTGTAGGAATTCTGATTGAACTTGCCGCCGGCATGTAATTCGGTCAGGGCGATTTCGGCGGCCGAGCGCTTGGGCTCGTGCTTGTCGTCCATCTTCACACCGGTGGGAATGCCGCGGCCATTGTCGAGCACGCTGATGGAATTATCGGTGTGGATGGTGACGACGATTTCGTTGCAGTGGCCGGCCAGGGCCTCATCGATGGAGTTGTCCACCACCTCGAAGACCAAGTGGTGCAGGCCGGTGCCGTCGGAGGTGTCGCCGATGTACATGCCGGGGCGCTTCCTGACGGCTTCGAGGCCTTCGAGGATTTGGATGCTGGATTCGCCGTAGGCGGGGGTCTGGGTGTCTTGGGTCATGGAGGTTTCCGCGGGGTTCGTGTATCTCCCCGGCCGGTCTGGCGAACGGCCGGGGGCGGTGCGCCGGGCGGCGTCAGATGCGCATCGGCATCACGACGTATTTGAAGTGGTCGTTGCCGGGCACGGTGATCAGGGCGCTGGAGCTGGCATCGTTGAAGCTCCATTGCAACTCGTCGCCACCTAGGTTGTTGAGCACATCGAGCAGATAGGTGACATTGAAGCCGACATCGAGTGGCGCGCCGCTGTATTCGACTTCGATCTCTTCTTGCGCTTCTTCTTGCTCGGCATTGGCGGCGATGAGCCTCAAGGTGTTGTCGCTCAGCATGATGCGCACGCCGCGGAACTTGTCGTTGGTGAGGATGGCGGCGCGCGACAGGGCAGCGTGCAGCGCCTGGCGGTTGGCGCGCATTTGGTTGGGGAGCTGGGTGGGAATGACCCGCTCGTAATCGGGGAATTTACCGTCGATGAGCTTGGAGACGAGTACCGTCTGGCCGAAGGCAAAGCGGATCTGGTTGCGGCCCAGGGTGATGCGCATCGGCTCATCGCTGTCGGTCAGCAGCCGGTTGAGTTCGAGCACGGTCTTTCTCGGCAGGATCATTTCCTGGCGTGGCAGTTCGGCTTCGATCGTCATGCTGTTGAAGGCGAGGCGGTGGCCGTCGGTGGCGACGGAGCGCAGCTCCTGCCCGTCTACCATCAGCATCAGGCCGTTCAGGTAATAACGCACATCCTGGCTGGCCATGGCGTACTGGGTCTTGGCGATGAGGTGGCGGAATTGCTTTTGGGTCACGCTCAGCGAAGTCTGCTCGCCTTCGGCAATCGCCATGCGTGGAAAATCTTCGGCGGGCAGGGTCTGCAAGCTGAAGCGGCTCTTACCAGCCTTGACCACGAGGCGCTTGTCTTCGAGATCGAGGGTGATGTCCGCCGACTCGGGCAGGGAACGTAGGATGTCTTGCAGCTTCTTGGCGCCGACGGTGATGCTGGCATCGCCGTCGCCGCCGACGTTGTGGCTCGATGTGGTGATCTGGATTTCGATGTCGGTGGCGACTAGGGTGAGCGTCTCGCCGGTTTTTTCCAAGAGCACGTTCGACAAAATCGGCAGGGTGTGGCGCCGTTCGACGATGCCGGACACGGACTGAAGCGGGGCCAGCAGGGCGTCCCTTTGGCTTTTCAAAATAACCATGAGTCAAGTCCTCTTTCTCTAATCACAGGTTTTCCACAGGCTTTCAACAGCTTGCCGACAGGGCCTTGCGCGGGCTCAGCCTTTCAACACCTGCACGAGCACGTGCAGATCGTGGTTGAGTTCGTTGTCCTTGGCCTTGAGGCTTTCGATCGTTTTGACCGCATGAATCACGGTGGTGTGGTCGCGGCCGCCGAAGGCATCGCCAATCGCGGGATAGCTGAACTGGGTGACTTCCTTGCACAGCCACATCGCCACCTGGCGCGGCCGGGCGATGGTGCGGGTGCGCTTTTTCGAGAACAGGTCGGCCACCTTGATCTTGTAATAATCGGCCACTGTCTTCTGGATGCCTTCGATGCTGACGTTGCGTACCGAGCCGATGATGTCCTTGAGCGCTTCCTTGGCGAGCTCCAGGCTCACCTCCTGGCCGCGGAACGAGGAGTAGGCGAGCACCTTCTTCAAGGCGCCTTCGAGTTCGCGCACGTTCGAGCGCAGGTGCTTGGCGATGAAGAAGGCGACTTCGTCGTTGAGGTCCAGCCCCTCGGCCTCGGCTTTCTTTTTCAGAATCGCCACCCGCATCTCGGTTTCCGGTGGTTCGATCTGCACGGTGAGGCCCCAGTCGAAGCGGGTCACCAGCCGGTCATCGAGGCCGTTTACGTCCTTGGGGTAGGTATCGCAGGTGATGATGATCTGCTTCTTGGCTTCGATCAGGGCGTTGAACGCATAGAAAAACTCCTCCTGGGTGCGGTTCTTGCCGTTGAAGAACTGCACGTCGTCCAGGAGCAGCACATCCAAGCTGCGGTAATAGCGCTTGAAGGTATCGAAAGATTTCTGCTGGTAGGCCTTGACCACGTCGGAGTAATAATCCTCGGCATGCACGTAGCGCACCACTTTGTCCGGGTGTTGGCTGACCACATGGTTGCCAATGGCGTGGATCAAATGCGTCTTGCCCAAGCCAGCGCCGCCGTAGATGAACATCGGGTTGTAAGCGCCGCCGGGATTTTGGGCCACCTGCATGGCGGCGGCGCGAGCCAGATCGTTGGCCTTGCCGACCACCAGGTTGGCAAAGGTGAGATCGGCCTTCAGCCGGGTCCGCTCGTAGGCCGAGCTGGGCGGCTTGGCGCTTTCTGGGCGTGCGGGCTGACGCACCGGCGCGGCTGCCGTGGGGCGTGGCGGAAGCGTCGGCGCCAGCGTCGTCTTTTTCTCGGCGACGCAGAGCTCGATCGGAACCGGCTTGCCGAAAAAAGCTTCGGCGTAGTCCTCGATACGCCGCAGGTAACGGTCGCGCACCCACTTCAGGATGAAGCCATTCGGCGCCACGAGGCGCAAGCCCGCCTCGGAAGGCGTCTCGTCTTCCAGACGCAACGGGCGTATCCAGGTGTTGAACTGTTGGGGCGGCAGGTCCTGTGCGAAGCTTTGCAGGCAGGATTCCCAGAAACCAGGCATGGAAAACAGGCTCTTTGCGTATGCCGGGGATGCCCCGGATTCGATGTTGAACGAATTGCGGCGCGCCGACAGGTCGGTGGCGGGCGGCGCTACGAGCCAGGCATTTTACCCCGCCCGCCCAAAGTTATCCACAAGAGATGGATGTCGCTCGCCTTGACAAAATCCTGATTTTCAATGTGTAATTGCGCGCTTTTCTCCAGCTAGCCAAGGAAATCATCATGAAACGCACGTATCAGCCCTCCGTCGTGCGCCGCAAGCGCACCCACGGTTTTCTGGTCCGCATGCGCACCAAGGGCGGCCGCAAGGTCATCGCCGCTCGCCGTGCCAAGGGCCGTCATCGTCTCGCTGTTTGATCGCGGACGTGACTGCGGGCGGGGCGCGTCCCTTCCCCAAGCCGTATCGACTGACCAAAACGGATGAGTACTCATCCGTTTTTGGTTTCAGGCGCGCCATTCGCGGCCGCTTCTTCCTGCTCCACCATGGTCCCGCTGGCGTGCCAGGGCAGCCGGCCCGGTTAGGCTTGGTGATTGGCAAGAAGCTGTTGAAGCGGGCCGTACACCGCAATTGGGTCAAGCGCATCGCCCGGGAGCGATTCCGCCTTTGTCATCCGGGCTTGCCGGCCGTCGACATCGTCTTGCGCTTGGCCGTGAAGCTCGATAAGCCCGCGCGCGCCGAACTCGCCGCCGACATCGAGGCTCTCTTCGCTCGCCTGGCCCGCCTCGGCCCGCGCCTTTCGCCGGCGGATGCTCCGTCTTCCCGCGCATGAAGCAGATTTTGATTTTTTGCCTCAGGCTCTACCAGTATGCGTTCAGTCCCTTGCTGGGGCGCAGCTGCCGCTTTCATCCCACTTGTTCCCAATATGGCATCGAAGCTGTGCAAAAATACGGGGCTTTGCGGGGCGGGTGGTTGACGTTAAAGCGCATCGGTCGTTGCCACCCTTGGAACCCGGGTGGGTTCGATCCCGTCCCCTGATTTCAATTTTTAAAGGTCGTCCATGGATACCCGACGTCTGATGTTGTTGCTGGTCTTTGGCCTGTCCCTGTTCATGCTTTGGGATGCTTGGGTGAAATATCAGAATCCGCCGGCGGCGCCCCGGAGCCAGGCGGGGGTGGCCACGCCGGCGACCGGCGACGGTGCGCATGTGCCGCAGCCGGGCAGCGGCTTGAAAGCTGCGGCCAGCGAGATCGCCGAGGCCAGCTCTGCTCCTGCGGCGGCCGAGACCGTGAGCGTGCGCACCGACTTGTTCAAGGCCGAGATTTCCACCCAGGGCGGCGATTTGGTGTGGATGGAGTTGAGCCACTACAAGTCGCATACGGATAAGAGCAAGCCCTTCCAGTTGTTCGAGGCCCGCCACAAATATGCGGCGCAGACCGGCCTGATCGGCGCCGGGCTGCCGAATCACAAGACGCTGCTTAAGCCGGTGCCCGGGCCCCGTGAGCTGGGCGAGGGGCAGGAGTCGTTCCAGGTACGCCTCGAGGCGCCGGTGGTCGATGGCGTGAAGGCGACTAAGGTTTATACCTTCCGCCGCAATTCGTATGTCATCGATGTGGCCTGGGAAATCGAGAACGGCAGCCAGCAAACCCTGACGCCGCATGCTTACTTCCAGCTCCAGCGCGATCAGGCGCCGCCCGACGGCGACTCCTTCATGCTGGCGACCTTCACCGGCGCGGCGGTGTATACCGAGGCCGAGAAGTATCAGAAGGTGAAGTTCGAGCAAATCGCCGAGGGTTCGGCCAAATTCGCCAAGCAAGCCAACGATGGCTGGCTGGCCATGGTCCAGCATTATTTCGTAGCGGCCTGGGCGCCGCCGGCTGGACAGCCGCGAGAGTTCTACATGCGCAAGGTGGGCAGCGACCCATCCGGCGGTCTGTACGCCGCGGGGGTCATCTTGCCGGTCGCCGCGCTGGCGCCGGGCGCCAAGACCGAGATCAAGGCGCCGCTGTTCGCCGGCCCCCAGGAACAGGCTCGTCTCAAGGAAGTGGCGCCGGGCCTCGACTTGGTGGTGGATTATGGCTGGCTGCACATCATCGCCGCGCCCATCTTCTGGGCCCTGGAGTTCATCAACAAGCTGGTGGGCAACTGGGGCTGGTCCATCGTCGTGCTGACCGTCATCATCAAGCTCGTGTTCTTCCCGCTCTCGGCGGCGTCCTACAAGTCCATGGCCAAGATGCGCAAGGTCACGCCGCGCCTGATGCAGCTCAAGGAGCGCTTCGCCGACGACAAGATGCGCCTCAACCAGGAGATGATGAAGCTCTACCAGACGGAGAAGATCAATCCGCTGGGTGGCTGCTTGCCCATCCTGATCCAGATCCCTGTGTTCATCGCCCTCTATTGGGTGCTGCTGGGCGCCGTCGAAATGCGTGATGCGCCCTGGTTGGGCTGGATCACCGATCTGTCCTCGCCCGACCCCTGGTATGTGCTGCCCGCCATCATGATGGCCACCATGTTCATTCAGATCAAACTCAACCCGACGCCGCCGGACCCGATCCAGGCCAAGGTGATGATGATCATGCCGCTCATCTTCGGCATCATGTTCTTCTTCTTCCCCGCTGGTCTGGTGCTGTACTGGGTGGTGAACAACATCCTTTCCATCGCCCAGCAGTGGCAGATCACCCGAATGATCGAAAGCGGCGAGGACAAGCCCAAGGCGGCCAACGACGCCAAGGCCTGATGGCTGATACTGCGAGGGCCGCCTGGCTTGGGCGGCCCTCGTGGTTGCTAGCCTCCAGGGAGATCGCCATGCACTATCCGCCCGCAACCATTGCCGCCATTGCGACCGCGCCTGGCCGCGGCGGGGTAGGGGTGATCCGCGTTTCTGGGCGTGATTTGCTCGCGTTCGCCCAAGCCCTGACCGGCAAGACGCCACGGCCGCGCTACGCGCAGCGGGTCGATTTCCGCGATGCCGCCGGGCAAAGCCTCGATACCGGGCTGCTGCTTTATTTTCCCGCGCCGGCCTCTTTCACTGGCGAGGATGTGCTCGAGCTCCAGGGCCACGGCGGCCCGGTGGTGATGAACCTGCTCTTGCGCCGCTGTCTGGAGTTGGGGGCGCGCCTGGCGGAGCCGGGAGAGTTCACTCGCCGTGCCTTCCTGAACAACAAGCTCGACTTGGCCCAGGCCGAGGCCGTGGCCGACTTGATCGATGCCTCCACCCAGGCGGCCGCCCGCTCCGCCGTGCGGTCTTTGCAGGGAGAGTTCTCGCAAGCCATCCATGCCCTCGTGGATGAGTTGATCGAGTTGCGCATGTTGGTGGAAGCCACGCTCGATTTTCCCGAGGAGGAAATCGACTTCCTTGAAGCCGCCGACGCTTTCGGCCGGCTGGCCCGGCTCGATGCGCGGCTGGCCAAGGTGCGCGAGCGGGCGGGGCAGGGCAAGCTGCTCCAGGCCGGCTTGCACGTCGTGCTGATCGGCCAGCCGAATGTCGGCAAATCCTCGCTTCTCAACCGCTTGGCCGGCGACGAGCTCGCTATCGTCACCGACATCGCCGGCACCACTCGGGACGCGCTGAAATCTTCGATCCAGATCCAGGGCATTCCTTTACACATCATCGACACCGCCGGTTTGCGCGAAACCGACGATCCGGTGGAGCGGATCGGCATCGCGCGTACCTGGCAAGAGATCGAGAAGGCCGATCTGGCGCTGCTCCTGCTCGATGCGCGCATCGGCCTTACCGACGCGGACCGTGCCATCCTGGCCAAGCTGCCGGCCCAATTGCGCCGCATTACCTTGAGAAACAAGATCGACCTGACTGGCGAGCCTCCCGGGCGGCAAGGGGAGGGGGCCGACATGACCGTATCGCTTTCCGCCAAGTCCGGCGCAGGCATGGCTTTGCTAGAGCAAGCCCTGCTCGAAGTGGCGGGTTGGCACCAGACCGAAGATGTGTTCATCGCCCGCGAGCGGCACTTGCAGGCCCTCGCAGCCTGCGCCCGGCATTTGGCTGCCGCGCGGGCCGAAGTGGCAAGCCCGCGCCCGGCCCTGGAGCTCTTTGCGGAGGAGTTGCGCCTAGCCCAGCGCGCCCTTTCCGAAATCACCGGTGAATTTTCCGCCGACGACCTGCTCGGTGCGATTTTTAGCCGCTTCTGCATTGGCAAGTAAGCCGTGTCCGAGGCCGTGCTGTGTTTTCTCCTGCCGGCCGCTTTTTTGGCCGGGCTGGTGGATGCGGTGGTGGGCGGCGGTGGGCTGGTGCAGATCCCGGCGCTATTTGCGGCGCAGCTAGGCCAGTCCCCGGCGGCTTTGTTTGGCACCAACAAATTTGCCAGCGTCTTCGGCACGGCCAATGCGGCCTGGCGCTACGCCCGGCGGGTGCAGATGCCCTGGCGCACCACGCTGCCGGCGGCGTTGGCGGCTTTCGTGTTTGCCTATGTGGGCGCGGCGGCGGTGGCTTGGCTGCCCAGTGATCTGCTGCGCCCCTTGATTTTGGCGCTGCTCCTCTTGGCCGCCGGCTATACCCTTTGGCACCCGGACCTGGGCCGAGTGCACCGGCCTGCCCATGCGGGCCGGCGGGAGCTGCTGTTCGCAGTGTTGCTCGGGGCCGGCATCGGCTTTTACGACGGCTTCTTCGGGCCGGGCACCGGCAGCTTCCTGATCTTTCTGTTCGTGCGCTTCTTCGGCTTCGATTTCCTGCACGCCTCGGCGGCGGCGAAGCTCGTCAATGTGGCCACCAACGTGGCCGCGCTCAGCTTCTTCCTGCCGCACGGCCATTGGCTGCCCCTGGTGGCCGTGGGCATGGCGCTTTGCAATGTGGGCGGTTCCCTGGTGGGCACCCGGCTGGCGCTGCGGCATGGTAGCGGCTTCGTGCGCCGGGTGTTTCTGCTGGTGGTGGCGGCGCTGATCCTCAAGTTTGCCTGGGATACCTTCAGGGTCTGGGCTCCGGCTGGGTGATGAAGCCGATGCGGGTAAGCTGGGCGGCTTGCGCCGCCGCCATGACCCGGGCCAGGTGCCGGTAGGGGGTTTCGGCATCGGCGCGGATGCGGATTTCCGGCTGGGGCTGGCGCTGGGCCGTATCCATCAGAGTGGCTTCTAGGTGAGTCGGGGAGAGGGGGCGCTCGTTCCAGAACAGGCTGCCGTCGGCCCGAATTCCGATTTCCACGACCTGTTCCGGGGTGGGCAGAGATGCGGCGCTAGCTTGGGGCAGGTTTACCTGAATGCCCTGGGCCAGCAACGGCGCGGTGAGAATGAACACCACCAGCAGCACCAGCATCACGTCCACCAGCGGGGTGGTATTGATTTCGGCGTTGAGCCGGGGGACGCCTTCCCCTTCAAAGCTGCCGAAACTCATCTTAGGCTCCCACCACCCGGGGGCGCCGGGGTTCTGATGGGCGCCAGGCTTCGCCGGTCGTAGCGCTGGCGTGCAGATCGTGCGCGAAGCCGTCGGCGGCGGCCATCAGAATGCGGTTGGCCCGGTTCAGGAAGTTGTAGGCGAGAACAGCCGGAATGGCGACGAACAGGCCGGCGGCGGTCATCACCAGGGCTTCGCCCACGGGGCCGGCCACTACGTCGAGCTGCACCGAGCTGGCCCGGGAAATGCCCAGCAGGGCATGGTAGATGCCCCAGACCGTGCCGAACAGGCCGACGAAGGGCGCGACGGCGGCAGTGGAAGCCAGCAGGGTCAGGCCGCTTTCGAGATACATGGTGATCTCTGTGAGGCCTTGGCGCAGACTGCGGGTGAGCTGGCCGGAATGGTCGAAGCCGGGGCGGTGGGCGGCGGGGCCCAGCTCCAAGGTGGCGGCGGAGAGGGGGGCGAGCAGGCGGCCGCAGGGGGTGGCGAGCAAGTGCTGATGTCCGATTTCCAGGCTGGGCGCATTCCAGAAGCGGGATAAGGCTGCTGGCAGGCAGCGGCGCAGGCGCCAGACATCCCAGCCGCGGCTCAAGATGACGCCCCAGCTGGCGATGGACATGAGCAGGAGCAGCACGGCTACGGCCCGGCCAACGCCGTCGGTGTTGTTCCAGAGCTGGGCGAGTTCTAAGGTTTGCATGGTCAATTTTCCAGTTTGAAGAGGATGGGAACCAGGACGCTGGCGGCTATCGCAGTGTCGCCGCGCTGGGCGGGTACGAAGCGCCAGGTGCGTACGGTGTTGAGGGCGGCTTCGTCCAGGCTGGCGTCGCCGCTGCTCTGGGCTACCTCTACCTGTTCGGCGCGACCGGCGGCGCTCACTTCGACCTTGAGCAGCACCTTGCCTTCCACCCCCCGGCGGCGGGCGAGCAAGGGGTAGGGCGGCTTGGGATTGTGTAGGTAGGCGGCATCGAAGCGCGGCGCGCTCACGGATACGCTCTGGGCGCTGCCGGTTTCGGCCGGGCTGGCGGCAGGGGCGCTGGTAGGGAAGGCGGACGCTGGCGAGGCTGCTGCGCTTGCCGGAGTGGTGGGCGAGCTGTCGGCCGTCGTGGTTGTCGGGCTTGCCGTCGGAGTGGTGGGCTGCATCCGGTCCGGGGCAGGCTTTCGGGGCGCCACGGGCTGCCCGGGTGTTGGAACGGGGCGGGGCGGGCGTGTTTGGGGCGTCGGGGCCGGTGGGGCTACCTGGGCGGCAGGGAGGGGTCGGTCAGGCACCAGGGACACCATGACCGGCAGGGGCTCCGACCGCGGCGCTGTCTGGCCCTCGCCCTGCCACAGCAGCCAGCCGGCCAGGCCCAGGTGTAGGGCTAGGGCGAGCAAAAGGAAGCGCGGCGGGATGGCGGGGCGGGCCGGGAACGAGCTCACAACCAGCCTCCCGCCAAGAGGCCCTGCCAGCCCTGGCGCAATCCCAGCGCGGCGAGGATGGCTGCGCCGAGCAGCCGCAGCCAGAGGGCGTTGCGTTCGGTGCGCAGCTTTTCCCCCATCTTGCTTAAGAGCGGTAGCAGCACCAGCAGCGGCGTCAGGGCCGCGCCGAGGCCGAAAAAGAGGCCCTGGGCCGCCCCGGGCGCCGCCTGTCCGGCCTGGGCGCAGAGGGCGAGCAGGGAGGCGAGCGGAGCGCAGGGCACGAGGCTAAGCGCAAAGCCCACGGCAAAAGGGGGCGTGCTTTCGTGCCAAGGTAGGGCGCGGGGCCGGAACTGCACGGGAGCGCTGGCGGGCGGCGCCTGTCGGCGGGTCAGGGCGCAGGGCTTATGGCGCGGAGTGTCTCCGAATAGCCACAGCGCCGCGGCGAGCGCGGCCGCGCCGATGCATAGCTGTCCCAGACCTTGGTCGAGCACGGCCGTGAGACCTTGCCCTGCCAGAGCCGCCAGGGTACCGAGTAGGGTGTAGGCGCTGATGCGGCCGGCAATGAAGCCGACGGTGTCGCGCAGGACGTTGCTTTGCCCTCCGGCCCGGGCCACCATCCAGGTGCCCATGAAGGGTAGGCAGGTGACCGTGCAGGCCGTGAGCCCCATGCTCGCGCCCAATGCCCACACGGCCAGTAGTCCGGTAGTGGAAAGCGGTTCAGCCACGGTTTGGTTCCGCCGGTTTCACGTGGAACTTCACCGGGCGAATTTCCCCGTTCGGCTTTTCTTCTTGAACCCGGCGCTTGTAGTAGGCCCGGCTCGAGCGGAACAGGGCCAGCGGACCGAATTTCAGGGCGATGACGCCGTCCTCGGGGCAGTATTCCGCGCAGCGGCCGCACAGGGTGCAGTCCTCGGTGAACGCCTTGCTGCCGTGTTCCTTGCTGATGGCCTCGATGTCCATGGGACAGGCTTCCGTGCAGACCCGGCATTTGCCGCACTTGTCGTGCTGGCGTTTTACCAGTCGTAGCAGGCCGATCTTCTGGAACAGGGCGTTCCAGGCCAAGAGTGGGCAGATGCGGCAGAACGGTTGGCGCAGGGCCAGGGCGGCCACCAGGGTGAAGCCGAGCAAGATGTTGGCGGTGGCACCCAGGGCGAATTCGAGGGGAGAGCCCGTCTTGAGGGCCGTCTGTTCCGTGTCTGCGGTGAGCAGGGTGGTGGCGATGCGCGACGGACAGACTTGGCACCAGGCATCGCCGGTGGCGTGCGGGGTGAGGCCTAGGCCGGCCAGCAGGGGCAGGGCCAGCACCAGGGTCACGAGCAGCAGCCACTTCAGCGGCCGGGCCTTGGCCGCCGGCTCGGCGGCTAGCCGCCGGACCGGCAGGCCCAGGCGTCGCCCGAGGCGGAAGACGAGTTCCTGTAGCGTGCCGAGCGGACAGACCCAGCCGCAGAAAGCCTTGTTGAGGACCACGAAGAAGGCCAGGAAGGTGAGCAGCGTAAACAGCAAGGGCAGCAGGATCTGCAAGGAAATCTGCTGGGCCGCCACTAGCCCTTCGCCGACCCGGTGGTGCAGCTGATGCTGGAGTGGCACGAGCACGCAGTAAGCGCCGTTTTCCTTGTCGTAGGCGCAGGACAGGGCGGGTAGCGTGCCGCTGATCTTCTCGGCGGCGTAATAGCCCACCACCTGGCTGCCCCAGACGGTGAGGAACAGCATCAAAAGCTGCACGGCTAGGCGCAGGCGCCCCAGAGTCAGGCTGTTCAGCATGACTTACCCTCCTTCTTCTCCTTGCGGCGGCGCAGCAGCGGCAGGGCCAGCACCCCGCCCAGCGCGAGGCAGCCGGCGCCGGCCGCGAGGCTGCGTGCCTGCATCGGGTCAGGGCCGTAGACGTGGTTGAATGCGCTCAGATAGCGACGTCCTGCTGCCTCATGTTCGACCATCAGCACGAAGGGGGTCATGGGGCGGCGATGGCCGTCTTCGGTCATCGCGTCGGCTGGCCAATCGTTCGGGAAGGCGAGCCGCACCCGGCCCGCCGCATCGCTGCGGAAGGCGGCATGGCTGCCGTTTTTGCTCATAAAATGCAAGGTGGCATCGGCTAGCGGCTGGCCCTGAAAGCGGATCAGAAAATCCCACGCCTCTGCGCTGCGGTACTGCCAGTGTTCTCGGGGCAGAGGCTGGGGCACGATTTCCAGCTCGCTCTTAGGCTGTGCCAGCATGGCTGTGGGGGCCGGACCGGGATTGCCGAAATAGCGCACGCTGCTGGCGACCCGAATTTCTTCCGGGCTTTCTGCCCGGGCCAGGAGCCAGTGGTAGTTGCCCTGGGCGCCGACCGTGAGCTCGGCCTTGCCGCCGTGCAGCGGCAGAGTACGCGCCGGGCCCGCGGGGGGATAGACGGTGATCTCGGCGGCATCGAGGCCCGAGAGGCGCAGTTGGGCGCGGCTGCGGTCCTGGCGATCCGCCTGCGCCTGAATGATGGGGAGATCGGTCCACGCGCCGGCGTTCGTAGTGGGAGCGTGCGCGTGCTGGGCCAGCCCCGGCAGGGCCAGGCCGGCCAAGAAGGCGAAGGTGAGCAGCTGGTGCATGGGTTGGCCTCAGAATTGATAGCGATAGGTGAGGAAAGCGGCCCGAGGCGAGGCGGTGGTGTAGCTCACCTTGCCGCTCGTGTCCTTGGTGACCTGCATGGCGTAGTACTTATTCGCCAGGTTTTCCACGTTCAGGGTCAGGCTGTGGATTTCCTTGGGACCCCAGCCGTAGCCGGCCATGAGGTTGGCGGTCCAGCCCGGGGTGTAGGTCTCGCTATTGGCGTTGTCGAGGTAATAGGTGCCCCAATATTGGCCGCTGATGCCGAGCTTCCAGCCGGCGGCGCGCCAGCGCACCGAGACGTTGCCCTGGTGCCGCGGCACATAGGGCAGACGCTTGCCGGCCCGGTCTACGTTGGTGCTGACGAAGCCGGTGCGGACCACTTCGCTGAACTGGTCGTAGCGGTAGTCGGCATAGCCGTAGCCGGCGCCCAGTTCCCAGGGGCCGATACGGTGTAGCCCGGAGATTTCCAGGCCGGTCTTGGCGGTGCGCCCGGCGTTTTGAAAAACGTTTTCGCCATTTTCGCGCACGGTGATGATCTCGTCCGTGACCCGTGTCTTGTACAGGGCAACGTCGAGGCTGCTGGCTTCCGTGCGCAGCTTCATGCCCATTTCGGCATTGCGCACCGTGGGGGCGGCCAGGTTGGGGTTGCTGGAGAGTTCGCTATCGGTCGGCACCTGATCGGCTTGGGCCAGGCTGGCATACAGGTGGATGGCTTCGTTCAGCTTCCAGGTAGCCCCCAGCTTGGGCGAGAACAGTTTGAAGGTATGCCGGGTGCGTGTGGTGAGCGGCGCGGCGTAGGGGGTGTATTTGCCGGTGCTGTAGTTGTAGACGCTGTACTCGGTCTCGTCGATCTCGACCCGCGAGCGGTCATAGCGGGCGCCGAAGTCGAGGGTCAGGCGCTCCACGGGGCGCAGGGTCTCGAATAGGAAGAGGCCGGTAAGCAGATTCTTCTGGTTCGACTCGGCGGCGAGAGCCCCTTTCTTGTCCGATAGCGTGGCGGTGATGCGCCCGGCCTGGGGACCAAAGGGGATGGTGCTTACCTCCGCGTACTGGTATTTGCGCGAATCCGGGTTCTTCAGGCTGCGCACGGTGATCCCGGCCACCAGTTCCGCCTTGCGGCCGAACAGGCTGTGATGGTGCGTGCCCTCCAGGTCGGTGCCGATGTTGCGCACCCAGGCGGCAGAATCGTTGATGAGCCCGGTGACCGGGTGATAGTGCTGCCATTGGTTGACGTAAAAGCGGGGGCGGAAGCTCCAGTCACCCACTTCCTTTTCCAGCCGGGTGTTGAAGAACCAGATTTGCGAATAGCGGCCGGAGTGCTTCCAGGCTTCCGAGGTGTCTTTTTGCCGGCCGGTGCGCTTGAAGGTCTCGAAATCGGCGGCGTTGAGCGAACCCGGGAGCTGCATGTCGGCTTCGCTATAGGCTAGCTCCGTTTCCCAGCTGCCCCCGCCGGTGAGCATGAGACCATGCTTGAAGCTGACCTGGGTAGATTCATAGGTGTTCCAGTTGCGCCAGGAATTGTCTTGCTTACGCCGGGTGAGGCTCAAGGCGACGGCTTGGTCTGCGCCGATCAGGGCGGAAACCCGCGCATTGAAAAGCTGGCTACCCCACTCGCCGAAGCCCAGCTTGATCCGGTCAGCGCGGTTGTCGAACACGGAGCGGGAGACGAACTGGAGGGTGCCGCCGGCAATGCCTGCGGCGAAAGGGCTGCCGGGGCCTTTGAAGACCTCGATCCGTTCCAGGTCTTCCGTATCCACCCAGTCGAAGCGGGTCATGCTATCTGGATCGGTGAGCGGCACCCCATCGCGCAGCACCATGATCTCGCGCACGCCGAAAGGCGCCTTGAGGCCGGCGCCACGGATGATGAGACGCGAGTCGTAGCCGCCGTTTTTGGTATCCACCAGCACGCCGGGGATGCCTTGCAGGGCATCCTTGATGTTGAACATCTTGGCGTCTTCGATCTGTTGGCTGCCGATGACAGCGATGGCTTGCGGCACCTCGCGGGTGGGACGGGCGTCCCGAGTGGCGGTGACGCTCACCTCGTCGAGCAGGGTTTTGTCTTCTGCGTGGGCGAAGGCGGTAAAAAGCCCGGCCAAAGCCAAGGCCAGGGGTTTGGGTTGCAGCTTGTACATGGTTTTCCTTGCATGAAAGTCCGGCCCGCCGCCTCCCGGGGGGGGCGGGCATGAAACGCTGGGAGGGACGGATTTCAGGCGAGGCTAGGGGGCCCCCGCGGCGGCGCATGGGCCAGGAGCGGCGTGCGGGGCGGGACGAGGATTCGGGGCGCCGAGGGGAGTGCCGGTACTGGCAGTGGCACCCAGATCAAGGGGAGCGGCAGGGGCGGCAGGTTGGCTGCTGCCGTGCAGAACAGGCAAAAAATACGTTGATCCGGCTCGGGTGGCAGGGGTTCGCCTTGGGCGCTGAGGCGGATCATCCCGGCCGGGGTGCAGACCTCGATGACTCCGTCCCGGGCTTTGGTCAGCCGTTCCGCGCCGTGCTGGCTGGCCATGCCCCAGGCGGTCCACTGCAGCGCCAGGGCGAGCAGGGGCAAGAGCCAGAAGCGTTGCAGCAAGGCAGCGGGACGGAAGCGAGGCATTGGCAATCAGGGTTGGTGGGATAGCTGCGGCCGGCCGCGCCGCTGTCCATCCGGCGGCAACATGCCGGCGCGGCGCAAGGCGCTGATGCAGCGCGACACGGTTTCGGTGGTGAGCGCGGTGATATCGGCCATGTCGCGGCGCGAAGGCAGAGTGGCTGCCTCGGGGCGGGGGCCGAGTAGCGCGATCAGGCGCTTGACGCGATCAAGCGCCTGGCCGCAGCGTAAAGCGACGACGTCGGCGGCGCGCGTCTCGCTGGCGGTCAGGGCGGCGAGTAGGGATTCGCCGGCCGGGGCGCCTTCGCCCTCAGGCCATGGGCTAAGCACGCAATCGGCGAGCGCCGTGGCGGTAAAGGTGTAATGTTGGAACAACAAGGTTTCGGCGCCGATCACGTCGCCAGCTACGGCTAGGTTGGCGAACATCGGCTCCACCCCGGGGCCACAGCGGTCCAGGCGCACGGCGCCGCTGACGACTCGCCAAGCTTGGCCGGGGTTGCCGGCGTCATAGATGCGGCTGCCAGCCGGGTGAGTTTGCGTTTGTCTTGCCTTGTGCATGGTTCCGTTCCTCCGAATCAACCGCCCCGCGGCGCCGCGGGGCGGCGGGGACGCCTCAATCCAGGGCGATTTGCGCCTTCAGCCAGACGGTGCGCCCGGGTTCGTTGACCCGGGTGGTTTGCTCGTAGCCGGCGATCATGCTGCCGCCGCGGCTGATGGATTCGGCGTAGGTCTTGTCGAACAGGTTATCCACCCCGAAGGTAATGCGGGTGGCCTTGCTCCAGCGGTAGCCGCCATTGATCGAGAACACCCCGAACCCGGCGTTCTCGCCCAGATCCTGGCCGACGATGTTGCCTTCGTTGACCGCATAGCGGTTTTGGCGCGCGACCAAGCGCAGCAGCGCGCCGGCCGACCACTTGCCGTTGTCCCAATCCAGGCCGAAGCGGCCTTCGAGCGGCGGCATCTGGCCTAGGGCGTGACCGTCCGTGTCGTTTTCACCGCGCACGTAAGCGAGGCTGGCCAGGCCCTTCCATTGCGGTGTAAAGGTGTACTGGATGCCGGCCTCACCGCCCCAGGTCGTGGCATCGACGTTGCGAACGATGGTGGTCGTGCGCGTGCCCATGCCCATCAGCGCTGGCTTGACATAATTGCGCTGCACCAGGATGTAATCATCGACCTTGCTATAGAAAGCGGAGACGAAGCTCTGCAAGGGACCGGATTTCCAGGTCAGGCCAATGTCCAGTTGGTTGGTTTTTTCCGGCTTGATCTTGTCGAAAGCCGACAGGCTGGTGGTGTTGTTCTGTCCGATGGCTTCCTTGTTGAACAGCTCCCAGTAGTCTGGCGCCCGTTCCGTGTGGCCCAGGCCCACATAGGCGGTGCTGGCCGGCGAAAGATCGTATTCGTAACGGGCGAAGCCGCTGGTCAGACGCTCGTCCCGCTCGGCGCCGGCGGTTGGATTGGGGCGGTTGGCCATGCCAATTGCGATCGTCCGGCGCTTGTCCTGCGCTTCCCAGGCGTCGCTGCGCAGCCCGGCGACGAGGCGGCTGGCGGCGCTGAGCGATTGAGTCAGCTCGGCGAACAGGCCGTATTGGTCGAAATTCGCATCCTCGACCCGGTCCTGATTTTTGTAGGAATTGACGAATTCGCCGCCCGTGCCGCTCCGGCGCAGGGTATGGATATTCTTCTGCCAGTCGGCCCCCAGCACCAGCTGGGTCTGGCTGCCGGGCAGCAGGGAAAAGGCCAAGCGGCCGCCGGTAGTCTTGCGATCCGGATTGCTGGCCATGGCCATGGTGCCGGTCGGCAGGGGGCGCAGCTTGTAGTTGTCCATCACGTGGTCCACGTAGTTGTAGTAGACCTGGGCCTCCACCTTGTCGAGCAGGCCGCCGATGTTTGCCTTCTCAAACTTGAGGCCGTAATTGGTGCGGTCGAATTTGCTGCCGTCCATGCTCCGGTCGGCGTAGGCGGCTTCGCCGTCGCTCCTGATGGCGGAAAACTCCAGGCGGGTGTCCTTGTCCGGGGTCCACCCCAAGATGGCAGTAGCGCTGTGGCGTTTGTATTGGGAATGCACGGTCTTGCCATCGCCATCCTTGTAGTCATCCGATTGCGCATGGGTGAGGATGCCCTGCACGTAACCCAGGGCATTGCCGCCCTTCACATCCAGGAGTTCCTCGTGGCGGCCGAAGCTCGCGCCGGTCAGGGCGCCCTGCACCTGCCAGCCGGGCTCGGCAAAATAGGTGGGATTGCGCTCGAACAGCACGGTGCCGGCAGAGGCGCCGGGGCCGTAGCGCACGCTCTGGGGGCCTTTGAGCAGCGTCACTTTGTCGAAGGAATCAGGGAAGACATAGGCCGTGGGCGGGTCCATGCGCATACCGCAGCCGCCGAGAATCTGCTCGCCGTCGAGCAAGATATTCAGGCGCGAAGCGGCCATGCCGCGGAACATCGGGTCGCCATCGGTGCCGCCCTTGCGGATCACGCTCATGCCGGGAATGGTCTTCAACAAGCTGGCGCCATCGTTGGCCGGCAGCGGCTGCTGCGGCGCGCGGGGGTCGAAGCTGACTTCCAAGGGCGCGGTCATGGGCGGGGCCGTGACCACGACGGCATCGAGAGAATCCTGGGCGAGGGCAGCCAGGGGGAAAGCGCTGGCCATGGCGAGCGCCAGGGCCTTGGGACGATTGTTTTTCATCATAAAAGCTTCGCAAGATCACACACCCGAGCGGCAAATGCGGATGCTGCCCGCTCAGGCAGAAACACAGCGGCCAAGCGCCGCCGCGCACCGAGAAAAAAAGATCAAGCGAAGTCGGTAGGGGGCGCCCGGTTCGGCGCGTGACGCTGCTCGGGCGGCGCCGGCAGGACGCCTGGGGCGGCTGCTGGGAGGAAGTCGGCCGCCCCAGGCGGCGTGAGGAAGAAGGAAAGTGCCAGCGCCAGAAGCGGCAGGGGCACGCTAGAGGCGCCGCAGAAAGGACAATGCTGCCCGGCGCCACTGGCAGGTGGCGGATATTCGCTCCCTGCCGCGGTGATGCGCACGATGCCTGCTGCGGTACAGATCTCCAGCACGCCGGCGGTGCTATTCGCCAGGCGTTCGGCCGCGTGCCAGGCACTCAGGCTGGTCGCCATGAGATGCAGGCAAAGCGCCAGCAGGCCGATTAAGGCCAAGAGACGCGGGCGGTGACGAAAGGTATGCAGTTCGGGCAGCATCGGCGCGGATTCTAGGGACAGTTCAGCAGGCGGGCAATGATCTAAATCAATCCGATGAGCGCCAGGCGCAAGAAATCTCCCTGGAACTTTTATGTTCTGCTACCATCCTAAGCCTCGACAACGGGGGCGACCTGGCTTCGACGTGGGTTGCAAAGCAGCGTTGTGCATGCCGAGGACCAGTTACCTCGTAAAACCACTGGCAATCAATAAACGCCAACGACGAGCGTTACGCTCTCGCCGCCTAATCCGGCGAGCTCTGCACCGGTTTGCTGATGGGCCGGGCTGGGGCAACCCAGCAGCAGAGTCAGAGACATCGGATAAGGCCCGGTTCGGCTGCGTGACCGGGCTCGAAAATCGAGCAGCTCGTCCGCAGTGAGCCTGTTCGGCCGGCGCACCCGGACTAAACCCTAAAAGACCGGACTAAGCATGTAGATCACGTTGTAGAGGGCTTGCGGACGCGGGTTCAATTCCCGCCGCCTCCACCAAATAATTTGATTTTCAAGCACTTTTCCTTGTTGTGCTGCGGGCAAGTCCACAAGCTGCAGACACAAAGGGAATCGCAATGTGCGGCAAACTGCCTACTTTTACTGTCGCTAAGGGTCGGCACAGTCTTTACCACTTCAGGACCCGGTTTCCCAAGGCATTCCGACAACAGAGCCGAGACCAAGCGTGCGTGCGGGATGGATTTGTATTGGGAGGCAATTTAGAGC
>JAOAIO010000120.1 GCA_026414665.1 Azovibrio sp. | reverse complement strand
CTTTCGCACAGCGTGAGCCATATCCTGGCCGGTCTTGCGGCAGTTGCTCTAATTCAGCCGTTAACGCCTGAAACCGCTTTTATCGCGGCTGTTATGGCACTCATGCCCGATATTGATACACTGATGGGGTTGCCACACCGGACAGCCACGCACGGCCTGATTACCTTACCGCTAATTTTGGGTTTAGGGGCTGGCGCACAGCCCAACGTTTTGATAGCCGGGCTGATTGGTTACGGGTCACATATCGCGCTTGATTTGTTGCACGGACGTGGGGGGGTTCAACTATTCTGGCCGCTCCGCCGATGGGTTTCCCTTTCGGGCGGAGATTGGGATATTGGCTATATTGCGGTCGGGGCTGGTCTGGCGCTCATGCTCTCGCTTCGTGCGCCTGTGCCGCCCCTGGCCGCGGCGTTGTCCACGCCCACGCTCACGCCCACGCCCACGCTCACGCCCACGCCCACGCCCACGCTCACGCCCACGCTCACGCCCACGCTCACGCCCACGCCCACGCGGACACTCACGCCCACGCCCACGCCCGATATATGGCACATCGAAATTATGCGCCTTCGCTGGGAGCGTGTTCGCCTATTGACTGCTAACATCTGCCGCCGGCAGGGAGTGGAATGCGAACAGGCGCGGATAGATGAACGCCTGGCCTGGCTTGAATATGCCCGGCTTTTACCTAATCCCCCCACGCTTCTACCCTGACATCCACACACCGCCACGCTGGTCGCTCCGCTCCGTTATCGTTCACGCAGGCTCTGGCCAGGCTGAACCAGGCTCTGGCCCGCGCGGAGCGGGCGCAACTGACCAGCCGGCTGGGGCACCCCCGCCCGCACCGCGCGGTAGACGCGCCAAAGCCTGCACGCAAGCGCGGAGCACCTTCGCGAACACGCTCGGTGCACCGCGC
>JAOAIO010000119.1 GCA_026414665.1 Azovibrio sp. | reverse complement strand
GTTCGGTCAGCTATGCGATGAACTGGGCATCGAGCATCGCCTGACCCGGCCCAGACACCCGCAGACCAACGGCATGGTGGAACGTCTCAATGGGCGCATCGCCGACATCCTGCGCACCCATCACTTCCATTGCGGCGAAGAGGTTGAGGCCACCATCCTGCGTTATGCCTGGCTGTACAACCATCATCTGCCACAGAGAGCCCAGGGCTATTTCAGCTCCATCCAGGCTGCGAAACAATGTCAGCAGTCACACCCCGGGCTGTTTCAAAAACGGGTCATTAATCAGGCGGGACACGATACCTAACGTTCAAGCTCAGGGGCGCGCCGCTTGCGGCGCGTCCCGCTGGAGCGCAGGGTTAGGCTTGAAGCGCATCGATGAATTCGTCGGGGGACACGCCAGCCTGTTTGAGCAGGCCGACGAGAGTGCCGACTTTCACTTCGTGATGGTTGGGCACGACGCAGCCCATGGAGCCGCGACGCATGACAATGTGGCTACCGCGCTGACGAGCAACTACAAAGCCAAGACGTTCCAACGCCCGGACAACTTCGGCGCCGGAAACGACCGGGAATTTAGGCATGAGCGGGAACCTGGAAGGTTGTCAGCAGAGGGCGGCCGCTGACGGAGAGGGGGAACTCTTCAAGATAGAGCTCCGTTGCCTCACGCAGATTGGCCAATGCTTCCTCAACGGTATCGCCTTGCGTCGTGGTGCCCGTCTCGGGATTGAAAGCGACATACCCACCTTCAGGGACGGGGGTGATAACGGCTGAAAGTTCCATAGCGTTCTCCATGATGGAATGGTACAGCCTAACGTCCAAGCTCAGGGGCGCGCCGCTTGCGGCGCGTCCCCCTAGCAGGCCGTTGAAAAAATGCTCATCAAAGCAGCCCAAGGGCTGCCTGCGTTGATTTTCAGTCCGCTGGTGCCGTATT
>JAOAIO010000118.1 GCA_026414665.1 Azovibrio sp. | reverse complement strand
GATGCTCGATGGCGCCGTAACGTTTGGCGGTCTCGACCAGGGCTTCAGGCAGTTTGACATTGATGGCCATACGAACCTCCTTTGGGCGGGATCATTATGGCTTGTAATGGTCCAAAAAGGAACCTGTACCGTTAGGATGTACCATCAGGATGGCCAGAGACTCCTCGACGATCTTGCAATGGATCACGAACCCGGTGAGGCAAGGCAGGCCTGCAGGCGTGTCTTACTGCTTGCTGCTCTGGCGGCCCAATCGTCTAGCCCTTCTAGCGCGCCATTGCGGCATCGATGGCGTCGTATTGCCGCCTGCATCGCGCTAACCGATCATGAGCGGTTAGCACGCCCCGAGCATGGAAGCGGGCGATTCCTCCTTTTCCCCAGCCCCCCTCTTGCGGCCTACCGTATGCACACATTTCGCAAAGCGACCATCCGAAGAGGGGCGGCGTATCTTCGGCGAGTACGGGTGGAAAAGGCTATGCCGTGATGATTCGGCAATTCCGATCTCTGGATTTGCCGAGCTTGCCGATGACCAGCGGGTTAATGCTCGGTGCGCTTGAGGTCGCGGTAGAAATTCTCGTGCGGACCGACCATCAGCAGCTTGAGCGTGTTCTCATCCAGCACGCGGTAGGCGAGGAGGCACAGCAGGCTGCCCATGCGGAACTTGTAGACCCGCACGCCGGCCAAGTCGCCGACTTTGGCTTCGCCCGCTTCGGGCTGGCTGGCGATGGTGCGTACCGCCTCGTCGAGAGCCGCTTTCTGCTGCTTGTGCAGTTTCTTGACCGTGCGCTCGAAGGTCGGGGTGACAAGGAGGCGCATTAGCCGAACTGATATTCGCCCACGGGCTCTTCCTGGTCGGCGATCAGGATGTCTCGAATGACGGAAAACGGCAGGTCGGGGTTCTCTGCGGCGATTCTGCCGATTTGCGACCAGTATTCGATTTGCTCTGTCTCTTATACACATCT
>JAOAIO010000117.1:439-999 GCA_026414665.1 Azovibrio sp. | reverse complement strand
CGGCCGCAAACAGGTACCACTGCACCTCCAGCCAGGCGTTGGAGCTGGTGCCGAAAGCTCGGCGCACGACGGCGTTGCCAGCGCTGATCAGCGTGGCGGCCAGGATCAGCCACATCGCCATCCATCCAATGGCGCCATTGATGGTGTCGATGGCGCGGGACATTCTCAACAACGGTTGCATGATGGACTCTCTGCGGTCTACGGCTTGGTCTGCGCAATCGCGCGCGCACAGTCTAGCCGACGTCATACCAGCGGGGGTTATCTAACCCCCATGAACGGAAAAACCCCGCGGGCAGGCGGGGTTGGAACGAGCAGCGCGCGCCGCCAACCCAGCGGCACGCGCGCGAGCCGGCCCAATCAGAGCTTGACCGACTGCATGTAGCTGTCGAAACGCGCCTCCGTGAAGCGGAACCACAGGTTGGCGTCGCGCTGGAAGTTGCGGTAGTCGGTGTAGACCTTCTTCCAGTTCGGGTTGCTCTGCATCAGCTCCTCATACAGGCCCATCGCCTGCTTGAAAGCCTCGTCCATCACGGGTTTCGGGAACGCCAGTACCTTGACGC
>JAOAIO010000117.1:0-429 GCA_026414665.1 Azovibrio sp. | reverse complement strand
GCGCGCGTCGTAGCGGGCCTGCATCTCGGTGTGAGCGTGGCTGGCTGCCATCTCCACCATGGCCTTGTAGTCGTTGGGCAGGTCGTTGTAGGCCTTCTTGTTGATGAAGAAGTCCAACTGTGCGCCGCCTTCCCACCAGCCCGGGTAGTAGTAGTGCTTGGCAACCTTGTAAAAGCCCAGCTTCTCATCATCGTATGGCCCAATCCACTCGGTGGCGTCAATCGTGCCCTTTTCCAGCGCCTGGTAGATTTCGCCGCCCGGGATGTTTTGCGGCACCGCGCCCATGCGCGTCAGCACCTTGCCGGCAAAGCCGCCGATGCGCATCTTCAGGCCCTTGATGTCGGCCGGCGACTTGATTTCCTTGCGGTACCAGCCCCCCATCTGCGCGCCGGTGTTGCCGCCAGGGAAGTTGACGATGTTGTACTGATC
>JAOAIO010000116.1 GCA_026414665.1 Azovibrio sp. | reverse complement strand
CTCCATAATCGATACCTGCGCCGTCACTCCATGAAAGGAGGGAGAAGGAAAATGGTCAAACTTTTCTTCTCCGACGAAAGAGATATCTATTTGCGGTTTTCCTTCAGCCAAACGGCGTTCGATGAGTTCAGGAAGTCGGTGAAACGTTTGAGGACCAAAGACGAGGTCCACATACGGCGCACGTTGCATAATACCTTCGCCTTTTTGACTGGCAACGCAGCCTCCTACCCCAATCAATAAGTGAGGACGAGAGTGTTTCAGTTTCTTAATGCGCCCTAGCTCATGGAAAACTTTTTCAGAAGCTTTTTCCCGTACAGAACAAGTATTAAAAAGAATCAAATCTGCATCTTCTGGATGATCGGTCGCTTCCATTCCAAAACGATTCTTTAAGATATCTATTATCTTAGAAGAATCATGTTCGTTCATTTGGCAACCGAACGTTTTAATATAGACACTTTTCATCTAAAAAACTCCGCACTAAACTTGACAACTATCGTTGATTACCGCTAATATTAACAGATCAAGCAACGGTGAGGTAGCTCAGACGGTTAGAGCGACGGATTCATAACCCGTAGGTCGTGGGTTCGATTCCCACCCTCACCATGTTGCTTTCGGCACTGCGTCTAAAAGGCAAAGCAGATTTCCTAAGAACAGTTGTTCGCGGTATTGATCAAAGAACCCGCAACCAGGGCGCTGCTTTTTCTCAGCAATAAGGGGCTTTTGGGTCTCGAAGAGTGCGCGGCAGCGGGTTCTCCAATCGCCTCAGGCGTAATAAAGACAAGTTGATAACTATCAATTGAGGGAAAGGTCTCTTCCAGCGACAATCGGCGAGATCCATTGAGAAAGGAGATGCCGATGTCGTGGGAGAAAAAAAGCGTGGCTTTCTTTATTTCGGTTATAGGAATACCGGCTGTTGCTCAACAGACGCTCCCTACCATTTCGGTTATCGGTGAAAATGTTCCTTCTGGGGTAGATCGCCTTACTCTTTCAGAAATATCGTGGCTTCGCTCGGGCCGTCAGGACCCGACATCTCTCTTCACGGAACTACCCGGTGTTTTTACACTGGGGGGAGGTGCTATTTCCTCTTTACCTGTAATT
>JAOAIO010000115.1 GCA_026414665.1 Azovibrio sp. | reverse complement strand
GAGCTGTTCGAGCTGACGTCCGATCTCTGATGCCGCCCGCGGGACTAAGGCTGTCATACGTTGGTGCTGCGCGATAGCCTGACGCCCTGGCTCGCCAAGCCGGAATACATTGCTGATCTCATGTAGATTGATCGCCAGGCTTTCTAGGGTTTGGGCGGCTTTAAAGGTCTGATCTGCCCCTTTGGCCGTATCCCCGGCGAGGCTTAGGATCTCTCGGACCTGCTGGGCTACTCGCTTTGTCTCTCGCCCTTGTTCAGCGATAGCCTGGGCCATCTTCTCAACCTGTTCCATGGTCTCTTGGGCACCCTGATCGATGCGTTCGAGCGACTCATTGGCCTGGCGCGCAAGCTCAACCCCTAGCTGGGACTGATCGGCGATCGATCGGATTACCTGAACGGCCGAGCGCGTTTCCTCTTGGATTGCGGCGATCATATGGCTGATCTCATTGGTCGCGGCCGAGGTACGCATGGCAAGATTGCGCACCTCATCGGCCACGACCGCAAAGCCTCGGCCCTGTTCGCCAGCTCGGGCGGCCTCGATCGCGGCGTTGAGCGCCAAGAGATTGGTCTGGTCAGCAATCTCGCGGATCACCTGGACGATCCCCCCGATCGCTTGGGAACGATCGCCTAAAGCTGTAATAACCTTTAAAGACCCTTCCATTGCCTGCGCAATGCGTTCGATCTCCGCTGAGGCCGAGGATACCGCTTGCCTCCCTTGCTGCGACAAACGCCTTGCCTCCTGGGCGTTTGCGGCAGTTCGCTGGGCATGTCCTGCTGTGGCGTTTACTCCTTCCGCCATCTGCTGGAGGATTCGATCCAGATCCCCTGCTGCTTGGCGTTGGGCATTGGAACCCTCGGCCATACCTCGCGCCTGCTTGATCAGATCTTCCGCAGTCTCGGCAAGCCGCTCTGCATCAAAGATGAGTTTACCGATGATACCCTGAATATTTTCAATCAACGCATTCAAACGCCCGATACAGACTCTGACAGGGCCTTTTGCAACTGGAACCTTTCTAGTGAGATCGCCTTCTCGATATACCGCTTCCAAGACCTCCTCCGCAGCGGCGAGGGGGCGTCTGACTAAGGCTTGTAGGCTTAGCCCACTCATCAACCC
>JAOAIO010000114.1 GCA_026414665.1 Azovibrio sp. | reverse complement strand
CATCGAGATCGTGCCTGGCCGTGGCCGCTGCGGCTGCTGTGGTCACGAAGGGGCGCTGCCGGTGCTGGGGTTGGCCTGCAGCCAGTGTGGCGCCTATGCCATGCGGCCGACCGCCGGTCTGGATCTGCGTGTCGTCGATCTGCAGGTTTGCGATGATGCGGGCTGAGGCCGCCCGGGGGCGGCCACGAAACGGGAGACGGTGATGTGCACGACGTGCGGTTGCGCCCACCCGGAGGAGGCGGTGGTGCTGGAGGCGGGGGCCACCCGCGTTGCCGTGCCGGGGCTGCAGGCCTCGCGCTGCGTGACGCTGGAAGAAGACCTGCTGGCGGCCAACGACGCGGTGGCGGCCCGCAACCGCGCCTGGTTGGCCGCGCACGGGGTGACGGCCATCAACTTGATGGCCAGCCCCGGCGCCGGCAAGACCACGTTGCTGTGCGCAACGCTGCAGCGGCTGCGCGCGCGCGCACCGCAGCGACCGCTGGCGGTGATCGAGGGGGATCAGGCGACCGCGCTGGACGCCGAACGCATCCGCGCCTGCGGCGTGCCCGCGGTGCAGGTCAACACCGGCAAGGGCTGTCACCTGGATGCGCCGATGGTGGCCGCGGCGCTGCAGCGGCTGCACGGCCACTTCCACGCGCACGACCACGCCCACGACTCTGCGCACGGTCATCCGAACGACCCCCATCACGAAGAGGGTCATGCCGCCGCACACCCTGAGGCGCATCACCAGCACCCCGCGGCCCCCGGGGGGGACCCGCACGGCGCCGGCGGCTTGCTGTTCATCGAAAACGTCGGCAACCTCGTCTGCCCGGCGCTGTGGGACTTGGGCGAGCGCGCGCGCGTGGTGCTGCTGTCGGTGCCGGAGGGTGACGACAAGCCGCTGAAGTATCCCGACATGTTCGCGCGCGCCGACCTGCTGCTGATCACCAAGGCCGACCTGCTGCCGCACGTGCCGTTCGACGTCGAGGCCTGCGTCGAGCGCGCGCGACGGCTGCGTCCCGGGTTGCCGAGCCTGTTGCTGTCGGCCGCCAGCGGGCAGGGACTGCAAGCATGGTGTGACTGGCTGCTGGCCGGGGTGCCGGTGGCCTCGGCCGATGCGGAGCGGGTCTGATGCTCCACCGAGCGGTCTACGCGCTGCCGCATCCGGCGCCGCTAAAGGGTGCGGTGCTCGCCTGCGGCGCCTGGTTCAAGAACAGCGCCTGCCTGTTGGACGGCGCCACGCTGCAGTGGCCTGCGGAGCATGGCGACCTTGAGCAGCCTGCGGCCTGCGCCGCGCTGGCGGCCACCGTGCGAGACCTGGCCGCGCGCGCCGCAACCCGGCTGCGCGCGCTGGCGCACGATCTGCACCCGGATTTTTTTAGCACCATCCTGGCCCAACAGCTGGCGCAACAGTTCGGGGTGCCGGCGCTGGCCGTGCAGCACCACCACGCCCACGTGGCCGCCGTGGTGGCCGAAGCCGGACTGGACGGCCCGGTGCTCGGGCT
>JAOAIO010000113.1 GCA_026414665.1 Azovibrio sp. | reverse complement strand
CCGCCAGCACGCCCACCATTGGCTGATCCTGCACGGGCGCTACGTCTGCAAGGCGAGAAAGCCAGAATGCTGGCGCTGCGCCGTGCGCGAAGTCTGCGACTACCAGGAGCGTTTCGATGTTCACCCCTAGTCGCGATACGGCACGCCGCTTTCTGATCGACGCCTGGGAAAAGCGCACCCAGGGCCGGCCGGCTACCCCGCTGGAGACGCTCGCCGCCGATGTGATCGCGCTGCACCCGGAATATCACGCCCTCTTGGCCGACCCGGCGGCGATCGAGCGCGATTGGGCGCCAGAGGACGGGGCGATGAATCCCTTCTTGCATCTGTCGCTCCATCTGGCGATCGAGGAACAATTGTCGATCGACCAACCCAAGGGCATCCGCGCCGCCCTGACAAGTCGGCTGGCGCGACACGGCGAGCGGCATGCCGCGCTGCACGACCTGCTCGACTGCCTGGGCGAGACCCTGTGGCGGGCACAGCGTGAGCAGCGTCCGCCCGATGGGCAAGCGTATCTGGACTGCATCCGGCGCAAGTCCTAAGTTTTCCGTCAGCTCGCTTGCGCTCGAACGATACGGGCGACTCCGTAGCACGCCTTGCAGCGGATCGCACCCTCCGGCGCCATCCGCGTTCGCCCGCAACGACCCAGTGCGAACGCCGCCGTATCTTTCTCGGCCAGCCCCGCTACTGGAATGATGGCGCCCCTTCTTGCAGCGGCGGCGCGACCTTGAGCACTTCCTCGATGGTGGTGAGCCCTGCCGCGACCTTGCGCGCGCCGGCGATGCGCAAGGGCTGCATGCCAAGCTTCATCGCCCGCTCGCGCAAGGCGGCCAGATCGGTGTGTGCATGAATGAGCGCCTTCAGTTCGCTACTCATCGGCATGATCTCGTAGAGGCCGAGCCGGCCCAGGTAGCCGGTCATGCGGCATTCGAGGCAGCCGATGGGGCGGTGAAGCTGACTGGGTTTCTTCGCCTTCCAGGGCGACACCAGGCCATGCCAGAGCGCCTCGTCCTCGGCATCGAGCGGCGTGGGCTGCTTGCAATGCGGACAGAGCGTGCGCACCAGGCGCTGGGCCATCACGCCGACCACCGTCGATTGCAGTAGATAGGGCGGCACGCCCAGGTCGAGCAGGCGCGTGATCGCCGTCGGCGCATCGTTGGTGTGCAAGGTCGACAGCACCAAATGGCCGGTGAGCGCCGCCTGGATCGCCATCTCGGCCGTCTCGATGTCGCGGATCTCGCCGACCATGATGATGTCGGGATCCTGGCGCATCAAGGCGCGGATGCCGGTGGCAAAGTCCATGCCGATCTCCGGCACCACCTGCACCTGGTTGAAGGCCGGCTCGATCATCTCGATCGGATCTTCGAGCGTGCAGACATTGACTTCGGGCGTGGCAAGCTGTTTCAGGGTCGAATAAAGCGTCGTCGTTTTCCCGGAGCCGGTCGGGCCGGTGACGAGCAGGATGCCGTTGGGCTTGGCCGTCATGCCTTGCCAGCGCTCGGCATCCTCGGGCGAAAAGCCGAGTTCGGCGAGATCGCGCACGAGCACCTCGGGATCGAAGATGCGCATGACGAGCTTCTCGCCGAAGGCGGTCGGCAGCGTCGATAGCCTGAGCTCGACTTCCTCGCCATTGGGCTGGCGCGTCTTGATGCGGCCATCCTGAGGGCGGCGCTTTTCGACGACATCCATGCGGCCGAGGATTTTGATGCGGCTCGTCATCGCATTCAACACCGGCATCGGAATCTGATAGACCTGGTGCAGCACGCCATCGATGCGAAAGCGCACCACCCCCATGTCGCGGCGCGGCTCGATGTGGATGTCCGAGGCGCGCTGCTCGAAGGCATACTGCCAGAGCCAATCGACGATCAGCACGACATGCTGATCGTTGGCGTCGATGTTGGCCTTGGCCTTGCCCATCTCGACGAGCTGCTCGAAATTGGCAATGCCGGTGCTGGCGATGTCGCCGCGCTTCAAGGCCCCCTTGATCGACTTCGCCATGCTGTAGAACTCGACCTGGTAGCGGGCGATGTCCTCGGGATTGGCGACGACGAGGCGGATCTCCTTGTTGAGAATGGGCTTCAGTTCCGCTTCCCAGCTGCGCAGAAAGGGTTCGGCCGTGGCGATCACCACTTCGCTCGCGCGCACTTCAACGGGCAGGATGCGAAAGCGCGTGGCATAGGCAGAGCTCATCACCTCGGTGACGGCGGACAGATTCACCTTGAGCGGATCGATGTGGTAGTAGGGCAGGCCTGCCCATTGCGCGAGCCACTCCGTCAGCGCATTAAGGTCGAGCAGGCGATGCGGCGGCTCGGGAGACTTCCAGCGCTGCTCGGCGATGACGACCAGGGGATGGGTCTGGCCACGGTAATAGCGGCGCTCCTGACGGAAGCGCAAGGCCTCTTCGCGCGGCACCATGCCAGCGGCGATGAGCGCGTCGATGACCTCTTGCAGGGTCAGACGATGCTCACCGGCAGAAGAAGGCGCTTTCATGAAACGCGACTATACCGCCAAAATAGCGCCCAAAGTCGGCGCCGGCGGGATTGCACCGTGCCAAAAAAATTCGGCAAATGCTCCATGAGCGGCTATAATGAAAACGACAGACCGCAAGACGGGTCAAAAACGAAAAATGAGCCGCCAGGCGGAACCCCAACCCAAGAAGCCGACTGACGGCGCAAGTGCCATGAAATCCTCTTCTACATTCCCCACCCCGGGCCCCGATACCGCCGGAATGCCGTCGGCCTCGCCGCCGCCTCCTTCCGAAAGGTATCCCATGAAACGGCTCTCCCTCACCGTCGAACAAAGCCCCATAGCTTTCATCATCACCGATCTCGCCGGCACGATCGAATACGCCAATCCCGCCTTCGAAGCAAGCTGCGGTTACACGCTCGCGGAACTTATGGGCCAGAACGTCCGCATGCTCTGCGCCGGCAAAACGCCGCGTGCGATTTACGACGATCTTTGGCGCACGCTCGAGGCGGGCCAAGTCT
>JAOAIO010000112.1 GCA_026414665.1 Azovibrio sp. | reverse complement strand
GGACAAGGCCATCGCAGATGGCGAGGGGATACAGGCGTTTCGCAAGCGCTTTGCCGAAATCATCGAGCGCCACGGCTGGGAAGGCTGGACCGGATCGGAATCGAAGGCCGGCCGCGCCTGGCGCACGCGCGTGATCTACCGCACGAATCTTTCCCCCAGCTACGCCGCCGGGCGGCTCGCCCAGCTCAAGGACTATCCGCTGTGGGTCTACAAGCACTCCGGCGCGGAGCACCCGCGGCTACAGCACCAGGCCTGGGACGGCCTGACGCTGCCCGCGGATCACAAGTTCTGGCAGACCCACTACCCGCCCAACGGCTGGGGGTGTGGGTGCCGGGTGGTGGGGGCCTCAAGCGAAAAAGGCGCGGCTCGGCTGGGGGCCAAGCCCGGCTACACCGAACCGCCGCCAGGCTGGGACGCGCGCGACGGCAAGGGACGCCTGCCGGGGGTCGATGAAGGGTGGGATTATCAGCCGGGGGGGACGGTGGCGGATCGGCTGCGGCCCTTCGTGCCGCGCATGGCCGACGATGGCGAGCTGCCACTGGCCTGCCATGCGCGTGGCTGCATCATCGAGCCGGCTGGCGACAAGCCGCCCATGCCCGCGCCGCGCATGGCAGGCGCCGAGCGTCTGCTACCGGGTGGCATGTCTGACGATTGGTATGCGCAGCGCTTTTTGGAGGAGTTCGGCGCCAAGCCGGATGATGTGCATCTCTTCGTCGATGTGACCGGGCACGGCCTGGTGATCGCTGCCGACATGTTCAAGAACCGCGCGGGCGAATGGAAATTGAAGAATGGCCGCGAGCGCTATTTGCTGCTCCTGGCCGACACCCTCCGCTCGCCGGACGAAATCTGGCAGGTGGTGGAAAAGCGCGAGCGTGGAAGGCTGCGCGTGCGCCGCCGCTATGTGGCGCGCTGGCTCTTGCCTGGGGAAGAAGTGCCCGCCCTGACGGTGTTCGAATGGGGGCGCGACATGTGGCAGCCGATCACCGCGTTTCAGCCCGACGAGGTCAGCTACCTCGAACGCCGTGGCAGGGTGGGCAACCGGGAAAGGGTGCGCCCCGATGCCTGATGCGGCCCGCTCCCAGCCCGCACCCGCCCGCCGCGCTACGACGCCGGAAGCGGCACGCGCGGCAGGCGGCGGAAGGCGTAATCAGTATAGCCGGCTCAAGCCAGCGCATCCATCTGGTTTTTGATTGGACGACAAAATGACCACAACGAAAGAACGACTCCGCGCCCCCGTCCAATGGTTCGGCGGCAAGGGCAATATGCTTGCCAAGCTCATGCCGCTCGTGCCCGAAGGCGGGCGGCCCTATTGCGAGCCCTACATGGGCGCGGCCAGCCTCTTTTTCGCGCGCGACCCGGCGCCGGTGGAGGTGTTGAATGACCTTGACCAGGACCTGGTTGAATCGCCCCGGGTTTTGTGGAGGCTCCGTGATCTAAGTGCAGGCGTGTTCGGTCTGCGCGGTGAGTTGCTGATAATACCGATCCTCAGCCTCGGCGGGTGGGATGTATCCGATGGGCTCAAGGAGTCGCTGGTGATTGAACCAGGTCACCCATTCGAGGGTGGCCAGTTCGAGGGAGTCCACTGTTTTCCAGGGCGCCCGGCGGTGGATTAGTTCTGCCTTGTAGAGGCCATTGATGGTTTCGGCCAGGGCATTGTCGTAACTGTCGCCCTTGCTGCCGACAGAAGGCTCGATGCCGGCCTCGGCCAGGCGCTCGGTGTAGCGGATGGAAACGTACTGCGATCCACGATCCGAATGATGGATCAAGCTGTCATCCCGCTCAGGCTGGCGAGCGTAGAGCGCCTGCTCCAGGGCATCCAGAACGAAGTCGGTGCGCATGGAGCGACTCACGTGCCAGCCGACGATGCGGCGGGCAAAGACATCGATGACGAAGGCGATATAGACAAAGCCTGCCCACGTGGAAACATAAGTGAAATCCGAGACCCAGAGTTGATTCGGTCGGTCCGCCTTGAATTGCCGATTGACCCGGTCCAGCGGGCACGGCGCCGCGCTGTCGCCGAAGGTCGTGCGCACCGTCTTGCCGCGCATCACACCCCGCAGACCCAGGCGGCGCATCAGGCGTTCAACGGTGCAGCGGGCGACCTGAATGCCTTCTCGCTGCAATTGCCGCCAGACCTTGTCTGCGCCATACACCTGAAAGTTGGCTTGCCAGACACGCTGGATATGCGGGATCAGGAATTCGTCCCGCCGCGCCCGTGCGCTGCGCAAGGCAGGATCACGTTGCCGGGCAGCATGGCGCCAGTAGGCGGACGGGGCGACCCGCAACAACTTGCAGATCGGCTCGACCCCGAACCGTTCGCGGTGCCGGTCGATGAACGACCTCACTGCTTCTTGAGGCGGTCGAGCTCCGCCTGCGCGAAAAACGCACTGGCCAGCCGCAGAATCTCGTTCGCCTGGCGCAACTCCTTCACTTCTCGCTCCAGCGCCTTGATGCGCTCCCGCTCGGCGGTCGTCATGCCGTCTCGCAAGCCGTTATCGATCTCGTGGCGTTTGACCCATTCATGCAGCGTGGCGCCGGCACAACCGATCTTCGGGGCAATCGACTCCACCGCCGCCCACAGCGAGGGGTAATCCTTGCGTGCCTCCTGCACCAGGCGCACAGCACGCTCTTTGACTTCCGGGGAATATTGCTTCGTCTTGCTCATAATGGCTCCATTTTCTCAGGTAATGGAGCCTCCTCAATTCCTGGGGCGATTCAGAAGGGGAACCCCCGGGTGTTGGTGGGTCCGGGGGTTTTGAGGTTGGGGTGCCTGGCGGTGACCTACTTTCGCGAGCGAGGTGCTCACTATCATTGGCGCGGTCCTGTTTCACGGTCCTGTTCGGGAAGGGAAGGGGTGGTTCCGGGACGCTATGGCCGCCAGGCGTAACTTGTGGTGCTTTGCGGGGTTGTGCAAAGCGGCAAACGGGAAGGAGGTTGGTTGTGATTGTTTTGGGGTTGTTGTGTGGTTGGGTTCAGAGTTATAGG
>JAOAIO010000111.1 GCA_026414665.1 Azovibrio sp. | reverse complement strand
AAGAGACAGGGCGCGACCTGGGCACAACGACGCGGTTGGAACGGGCGACTTTGATCTGGCTTTGTGCGGGCATGGTGGTTCCTTTCGTTTGCAAGGTGTGGATCGTGTCAGGCGGCGAGCAATTCACTTGCTGCCGCATCGAGGCTGTTGAGCGCCGGCCGTTTGTCATCGGCGGGCACCAACACTGGCTTTCCTTCCGGCTTGACGACCAGATCGCCAAGCAGGCTGGAAAACGCTTTCTTGCCGACCAGCTTTTCGGCCTCGGTGATGCCGATCAGCTTGACGGTCTGGTATTGCTCGGGCCTGAAACCGGCAGCGGCCAGCCGCTCGGCGACCTTGCCTTCGTCGGCGAACTTCCTCACGCTGCGCCCCTCGACGAGCTTGAGGCCCGGATATTGGGTGCCGGCAATGGCGCGACCGGTCATGTAGTCGGTCAGGTCATTCGCCCAGCGCACGATCTCACTCAGGCGGGGGAAGATCGCGGCCAGTTCCTCATTGGTGAGTTCAGGCCCCCTCTTCATGTCGCCCACCGTGGCGAGGGCTTCGTCGGCGCGGGCGCGGCAGGTGTGGCGGGCCTTGCAGAACTGGCAATGCTCGCCGCTCTGGAACATCCCTTTCCCCTCCCAGGCGAGGGAGGCGATGGGCTTGACGACCTGTTCGGCCCATTCGACAAGTTCATGGGCGGGCATTCCCCACTCGTCGATATGGTCAAGCCGTGGTTGCACGACGACCATCCGCACGCGGTCGATCGGTCCCCAGATCGAATCGTAGGCATCGTATGCCGCCAAGGCATAGAGCATCAACTGCGCGTTGTTCGGCGCATCGACGCGCACGCCCTTGCCGTATTTGAGGTCGACGATGGTGAGCCGCCCCTCGTCGAGGATCACCGCGTCGGAGGTGCCGAAGCCTTCCGGCACCCACTTCTCGAACGACAGGCGCCGCTCGACCTTAAGCGTGCCCGGGATGGCGCGCACATGGTCAAGATAGACCTGCACGAACTCACGCATCTCGATGGGGTAGTCCCCCTCGATTTCATGGGCATGCCGCCCGGAGACCAGGGCGCGCTCGGCCAGTTCGTGCGCCAGCGTGCCTTCGTGGGCATAGCTGCTGTCCTCGTCAGGGAGGGAGGCATTCAGCCGGGCGGACGGCGGGCAGGCCAGCCAGCGCTCGGCGCTGGAGGCTGATAACACGGCATGGGCGGCCATCACAGCATCCCCTTCAAAAGGGCCAGCGCTTCGGCGCGGCGCGCTTCCTCGATATCGGCCAGCTTGGCGACGCCAAGCTCGGCCAACATGGCCTTCACCGGCTGGACACCGTGCTTTTCCACCACCGCGTCGGCGGCGGCGCGCAGTTCGGCAATGCCGGGGATGGTCACTGAAACCGCAACCGTGTCGGCGGGTTCATCTTTTGGCCGGCTTTCGGCCTTGCCGGGCTTGGCCGGTTTCTCGGTCTTGACCGCGGCCGCCGGTTCCGGCGCGGGGCGCTGCTCCTGCGCCTTGTTGATGGCCGCGATGGCCTGCATGGCGGCGGCGAGGTTGTTCAGGGCATCGGCCAGCGGGCCGCCCAGGGTGATGCTGATGTTCGCGTGCATGTCGCGCTCTCCGTGTCTGACGTTGATGAGGTGCTGCGTTGGAGAGTAGATTAGCGATACGCGAAACCTTTGTCAATAGCGATACGCTAAATTTTCCGCGACAAAATCCCGCCGTGTGGCGGGATGGGGTGAAAGCCGGCGCTGGCGGGACGGCGACTGCTTCCCGCCGGCGGCTGATTCACTGCCCCGACCAAGCGCCGGTCGGGTTTGCGACTGCGACACCCGCGACTTTTGCGACAATACCGCCATGACGCCCGCCGAATTCATCGCCAAATGGCGCAATAACGCCCTCTCGGAGCGCGCCGGCTCGCAGGCATACTTTCTCGACCTGTGCGCCATGCTGGGCGTGCCGCCGCCCAACGACCCAGACAACTACTGTTTCGAGCGCGGGGCAAGCCGCACCGGCGCCGGGCACGGCTGGGCCGATGTCTGGCTGCGCAATCACTTCGCCTGGGAGAACAAGACCCCAGGCCGCAATCTCGCCGACGCCCTCAAGCAACTGATGACCTACGCGCTGGCGCTGGACAACCCGCCCTTGCTGGTGGTCTGCGACCGCGAAATCATCCAGATTCACACCCACTTCACCGGCACGCCGTCGGAAGCGCATACGATCCGGCTTGAGGAAATCGGCACGCCGGAGAACCTGCAAAAGCTGCGCTGGCTGTTTACCGAACCGGAACGCTTCCGCCCGCGCCGCACCGTGCGCGACGTAACCTCCGATGCCGCCGGCCGCTTCGCCCGAATCGCCCAGGCCTTGACGGCACGCGGACACGACCCGCAAGCCGTCGCGCATTTCCTCATCCAGTGCCTGTTTTGCATGTTCGCCGAAGATGCCGGGCTACTGCCCGAAAGGCTCTTCGAGCGCGTCATTGAAAAGAGCGCTGGCGCGCCGGAAAAGCTTGGCCAGCGGCTGGGCGAACTGTTCGCTTCGATGCGCGCCGGGGGCGAATTCCTGCTGGAAGACATTGCCTGGTTCAACGGCGGCTTGTTCGAGACCATCGAACCGTTGCCGCTGGAAGCCGGCGAAGTGGCGGCCTTGCTTGAGGCCGCGAAAATGGACTGGAGCCAGATCGAGCCCGCCATTTTCGGCACGCTCTTTGAGCGCGGGCTGGACCCTGCCAAGCGCAGCCAGCTGGGCGCGCATTACACCGATCCGGCCACCATCGCCAAGCTGATCGAGCCGCTGATCATTCGCCCGCTGGCCGCCGAATGGGACGCAGCAAAGGCGATCATCGCCGAGGCGATGGAGAAGTATCACGCCGGCGGCAAAGGCTCGCAGGCGGCCCTCAAGACGGCGCGGGCCGCGTTCCTTGGCTACATCGAACGCTTGAAGAATTTCCGCGTTCTCGATCCCGCCTGCGGCTCCGGAAACTTCCTTTATCTGGCCTTGCGCGCCCTGAAAGACCTCGAACACCGCGCCAATCTGGATGCCGAAGCGCTGGGCCTGCACCGGCAACTGACCATCGAGACCAGCCCGGCGAACGTGCTGGGGCTGGAAATCAACCCCTATGCGGCGGAACTGGCGCGCGTGACGGTCTGGATCGGCGAGATTCAATGGATGCTCAGCCACGGCTACGACATTCGCCGCCATCCGATCCTCGCCCCGCTCGATCATGTCGAATGCCGCGATGCCCTCATGAAAGTCGGCGCTGACGGGACGGCAGAAGAGGCGGAATGGCCGGCGTGTGATGCGATTGTGGGGAATCCGCCGTTTCTCGGCGACAAGAAGATGCGCGGCGAGCTAGGCGACGGATATGTGGCCGCCCTGCGCCAGTGCTACGCCGGGCGCGTGCCCGGCGGGGCCGATCTGGTGTGCTACTGGTTCGAAAAGGCGCGCGCGCAGATCGAGTCCGGCCAGTGCCAGCGCGCCGGGCTGGTGGCCACCAACTCAATCCGGGGCGGAGCGAACCGCAAGGTGCTGGATCGCATCGTGGCAAGCACGCGCATCTTTGAGGCTTGGAGCGATGAACCGTGGGTCAACGACGGCGCGGCGGTGCGGGTGTCGCTGGTGTGCTTTGGACAGGGAGAATTGGCGCGGCTGGATGGAATCGAGGTGGCGC
>JAOAIO010000010.1 GCA_026414665.1 Azovibrio sp. | reverse complement strand
CTCCAGCCCTGGCCTTATCCGGGTCCAGCGCTGCTGCGCGAGGCTGAGGCGCTGCACGTCGTAGACGCCTGGCGCTACTTGGGCTGCGTCCATGACATGAGCGACATCCCGACCCTGCTCGCATGCGCCCGCCCCGCCTTCGATAAAGACATCTATCGCCTGCTCGTGCCGCACATCACGCGCTTCACCGCACTCAAGCAGCCCAGGGCATGGGGCGACGCGTGAGCGCGACGCTGACCATGTAGGCAAAGCAGGCAAGCGCCAGAACGAAGGCGAGCCACTGCCCGCCCCGGCTACGCGCGCGTTTCAAGGCCAAACTGCCGCACACGATGTAAGCCAGCAAAGCCAGGACCTTGGCCGTAAGCCACGGCAGCACGAAGGGATACTGACCGCTCATCCCGACCAATAGCAAGGCCGACGCCAGCAGCAAGGAATCCACGCCGTGCGGCGCCAGTCTCACCCAGGTCTGCGCGAGTCTATGCGGCGCCTGAAATTTCCAGTAACCGCGCAACAAAAAGCCAAGGCCGCTCAAGACCACGCAAGTCACATGCAGATGCTTTAGCGCGAGATACATGCTCTCACCGTAAATAGCGGTCCGCCCACTCGGCTTGGGGGGTTACTCCTGGATGCCATCGGACCGTGGTTGGAAATACATCGGCCCATGCACTACGCCCCAAATCGAGCAGGCAATCAGTGCCAAAAGCAGGGCTAGTAAGTTCGCGCCGCCCGCGAACGGCTCGAACTCGCCGGCAAGACGCAGAAGCACCGCCGCCTGCAAGATCAAGAAGCAACGCCAGCCCCAGTAATCATCGGCAATCGCGCGTCCAGAGTGCCCCCGGCTGACACGCGTGCCCATGCCCAACAAGAGCGAGGCGAAGCACCCCAAACCCAACACATGGAGCGGCGCAAGCCCGCCCCAGAACACGCCTTGGGCAGCCCAGAACGATTGCAGCGCGGCCAAACTCAAGCCCAAACAAGCCCACAGCCAACCACCATGCAACATGGCCAACATCGGCAACCGCAGCGCCTGCACGAAGCCCCAGCGCACGAGGCAATACCAAGCCAGCCCGGCCGCCACCAGATCCGCCGGCCAAACCGGCAACGCCAGAGCTGACAAAGCAGCGTGACCAAGAAAACATAACAGCATCGCAAACAGCACCCCAGACGACCGCCAGAGCGGCACGCCGGGCAAGGCGGCAACGCTGAAGAAAGGCAACATCCGGTGTAACACGATGAAAAACAGGGGGAGCAAGAAACACCACACCCCGACGCGCACTGCAAACACTTGCCAACCCGCATCCAGGCGCGCCAACGCCAAGCCATGCCCGGCCCAGCCGATCGCCCCGCAAGTCAAGGCTAACAAGCTAAGCCAGGCATGTGCCCGGCTGCCCTGTCCACATATGCTCACCCGCCACAGCACCGCCACGGCCCAGAGCAAAGCCAACGCCGCGACATAAGCGCCAAACGCGAGCAGCGACGGCACGAACAAACCCAGGTCATAGGCCACAGCCGCGCTCGCCAACAACCCAAAAGGCGTCAGGTAGTCACGCCGTGCCAAGGGCGGATGATCCATCCACTTGGGCAAGGCAGTCATGAGAAACCCCAGGATGAACCAAGGGAAGAAGCCATACAGCATCATCCCACCATGCAGCCAAGTGGCTGGGGCCGGCCACGACCACATCGCACCGGTCTGGCGTCCGGCAAGTTCGATGCCCCAAAAACCCAGAGCGAAGAGCAGCTGCGCCAAACCGCCGGCAAAAAACACACGATAGGGAGCGGAGAAAAAGACGATGGTCCCCATGGCTTCGGCACTCCAGAAGTAGGGCGCCGAAACGGCGCCGCGACGGGGAGGCATTCTCTCCGAGCCAGCGCCGAAGCAGCATTGATGGCCATCAAAAACGGGGCGCGGCGCCCCGCCCGCAGCAAAGATCAGCCCACCGCCACTCCGACCCGGAGCGCATCGAACCAGTTGATGAAACGCTCGACATCGGCACCCTGGTAAATGGCGCCGTGCTGGGGGCATAACATGTCGATGTCCAAACGCGAAACGCGCTCGCACCAAGCCCGCTTGGCTTCGTTCGAGCCCATCCAGCGCCGGTGGAAAGCCTCGGCATGACGGATGTGCGCATCGAAATCCTCGACGAACAGCGATGCGCTCTTGGCGGGCAGCAAGGCCGCCCCAACATCACCGGAGAACAAGACCTTGGCGCGCGCATCGTAGAGGTGGAAATTACCCGAGGAATGCAGGTAATGCGCGGGCACGGCCTGGAGCGTGAGGCCGTTGAGATCGATTGCCATCCCCTCGTCAGGGATGGCAACGAAACTCTCGGCGCTACCACCAAAGTGGGGAATGAAGGATGCCCACAACCAGCTCACATAGCAGGGCAGCTTGGGGTTGAACTCAAGCCACAGCGCCAGCGAGGAAATGATGTCCGGGTCCTGATGCGAAGCAAACAACCCGGCAATTGCCGCCGGATCGAATTCGCTGGAAAGCGCCGAAAACACCGCCGGAAATACCTCGGCGCCGCCTGGATCGATGAGTAGGCCAGCGCCGCCATACGCCACCAGATATTCGTTGGTATCGATGAGCGCCTCGGGCCGCTCCGGGTCGCGCACGATAGCGAGCCACTTGTGCTCACCGTCTTGGAAGAAGCATTGGGTCGCCTTCATGGCCACCTACCTCTGGGCAAAGAATTCCGATTTGTGCAACAGGCCAAGAGAATGCCGGATGGCTTCTACTACGCCATCGAACTCCCCGGATACCTGCGCCAGAGCCGGCGCGAAAGATTGGCCGTAAGCGGCCTCGATCTTGGCCGACTTGGCAAGCACGCCGCCCAGCTCGACGAGCTGCGCCACATTAGCGAGCACGAGCTGTAGCTGTCGGCGCTGGCGAGCGAGCGCCGCCCCGTGGTTTTGCATTTTCTCTTGCCGCGCCCGCAGCGCCTCGCGTACCCGCTCATTACCGCCGCTATGCATCTCGGCGGCCTCCAGTAGCCGCACGAGGCGTTGATCCTGAAGCAGCACCGAAACATCGGCGACGGCCTGGTGGATGAGGCCGCTCAAGCCGGCCATGGCGCTTTTCAGGTCTTGCGAGAACACCCGCAATTCGTTCGAGAGCACGCTAAAGCCCAGAGCCGTGCTACCGGCGCGCTTAGCCAGAAAAATCGCGTTCAAGGCCATGATGTTGATCTTGAAAGCGAGCGCGACGATGGCCTTGATTTCCTCGTTGATCTGCACGATGCGCGCCAGATCCCGCCCCGCCGCGCAAGGCGCGGGCACGACCGAGACGGCGCGGCAAAAAGACATCATGCGAGCAGAGGTTTTTCGCCGGTGAGCAGGTAATGGATGAGCTCATGCACGGGGCGAATCGCCGAACCGAACGGCAGGCTGGCCTTGCCGCGGAAGAACAGCCCCTTTTGCACATCGCCACGCACCGCAGCGGCGAGCTGATGGTCGATGCAGAACTGCCCGTGCTTGGGATTGGCATCGCGCAGCCCACAGGAGACAAGGCAATCCCAGGCGAGCGTGCACTGGTGCGACTTGGTCTCGGCCGCTTTCATCAAATGCTGCTCCCGGGCCAGGTATTTTTCCAGCCAGGGCGTGCGCACGGCTCGTGCCGGCAAGCCGGCGCAGCTCATGAACTCGACCACGTCCTCGCGCTTGGCGCCCGCGAGAATCTTCTTGAACTCGATGTGGGCATCGCCCTCTTCGGAGACGGCAAAAGCCGTGCCAAGCTGAACGGCGGAAGCACCGAGCTTGAACATCTCGATCACTTTCTCGTGACTATTGATGCCTCCGGCCGGGATCAAGGGAATGTTTTCCGACTCGATGCCCAGGTCCTTGAAAGCCTGCAATACCCCGGGAATCACCACTTCAAAGTCGAAACGCTCGTGCTCGAGCTCCTCTTTCCTCGCTGCGCCCAGGTGGCCACCGGCATAAGCCGGATGTTCAATGACGATCGCATCTGGCAGCTTACCCTTGCGCATCCACTTCTTCAGGGTGAGCACGACGCCGCGCACGTCGGAAAGAATGGGAAAGAGCGCCACATCCGGGAAATCGGCGGTCAGCTCGGGCAGATCCAACGGCAAGCCGGCGCCCATGACGATGGCGTCAGCGCCAGATTCGCACGATTGCCGCACATATTCTTGGTATTGCGACACGGCACGCATCACATTGACCGCGATCAAGCCGCGGCCCTGGGCGATTTCGCGGGCCCCCTTGATCTCGCGGTCGAGGGCGATGCAATTCGCTTTCCAGATGGCGAGCTTGTTGGCCTCGCGGTCTTTGATACGCGAGGTTTGCTCCATCAGGTCAGGGTGATGGCGGCGCAGATCGACGCTCGCCACGGTACCCACGGCATTTTCGGCGGCCACGGAGCCGGCGAGCTTGCGGGCAGAGATCCCCACCCCCATCCCCCCCTGCACGATCGGCAAAAGCAGTTTGTTCTTGATTTTGAGGAGCGGAAAAGGGGACGGCGAGGCAGACATCGATCGACAACCAGATAAAAAGGCGTGCAAGGGTAGCAGAAAATCCGCCCTACCGTTTGACCTAAGTGGACTTTTGCTCTGAATGCATCACTTTTCCAGAACGTAGGTCCCAGGGGCATCGGCCAGGGCGGGATACTTGCGGTTTTCGACCGGGGGCGCGTCGATAAGTTCGCCACCGCGCTCCTGCAACCAGCGCACCCAGTCTTCCCACCAGGTGCCGGGCTGCTTGCGGCTGCGCTTTAGCCATTCCTCGTAGTGCTCGTTGGGCAAGGGCTCGCCCGCCCAATAAGCGCGCTTCGGCGGCGTCACCGGCGGGTTCACGATGCCCAGAATGTGGCCCGAGGTCGACAGCACGAAGCGGACCGGTGCGGCTACGTTCACGTATTTGCGAATCCGATAGCACTGGCTCCAAGGCGCGATGTGGTCGTCCTCGGCAGTAACCGCATACAACGGCTGGGTGATGCGGCGCAGATCGATCGGCTGGCCGGCAATGGTGAGCTTGTCGCGCTTGATGAGATTGTTATGCAGATACATCTCGCGCAGATAGAAGCTGTGCATCGCGTAGGGCATACGCGTGCTGTCCATGTTCCAGTAGAGCACATCGAAGGGCGGCAGCGACTCGCCATAGAGATAGCTATGCACCCAGTAGTGCCACACCAGGCTGTTCGAGCGCAGCATACGGAAAGCCGAGGCCATCTCGCTGCCATCGAGATAACCTTTTTTCGCCATCGACTCTTCCAGGGCACGGATGCTGGCCTCGTCAATGAAAACCTCGATGTCGCCAGGGTGGGAAAAATCAGTGAGGGTGGTAAAGAGCGTCCAATCCACCACTGGCATCTTCTCGGCCGGAAACTGGCGATTGGCCCAAGCCATGTAAGTCGCCACCAAGGTGCCGCCGATGCAATAGCCGACCAAATGCACCTGCGGCACCTGGCAGAAATCGCGCACCATCTCGACCGCCTCGCTCACCCCCTCACGCAGATAGTCGTCGAACGTAATGTGCGCCATGTCGGCGCCAGGGTTCTTCCAGCTCGTGATGAACACCGAAAAGCCCTGATCGACCAAATACTTGACCATGCTCTTCTTGGGGTTCAGGTCAAGGATGTAGAACTTGTTGATCCAGGGTGTAACGATCAGGATCGGCACCGAACGCACCTGCGCGGTACTCGGCGCGTAATGGATGATCTCGAGCAGCCGGTTACGGAATACCACCTTGCCGGGCGTCACCGCCAGATCCTTGCCGACCTGGAAGGCGTTTTCCTCGACCATCAAGATATTGCGCGCCTGGGCATCGCGGAGGAAATTGCGGAACCCGTTCGCCAAGCTCTCGCCATGCGTCTCGACATACTTCTTCAAGGCCACGGGGTTGGTCCAAAAGAAGTTGGTCGGCGCCACGGCGTTGAGCCACTTGCGTAGCCAAAAGGCGGCCCGGCGCCGCTCCTTGTCGGACAGCCCCGGGGTCTCGAAGTACATGTCCTGCAAGCGGTGGGTAAAGGCCAGATACCATTCTTTGATGATGTCCCAAGTCGGTGAATGCTCCCAGATCGGATCGGCGAAACGGGCATCATCGGCGTGCGGCTTGACGACATCCTCGGACGGCAGACCAAAGGCACGGCGTAGCACATGCGCGTGCAAGGCGATGAGATCGCCGGACAGCGAGGACAACGCCCGGGTCAGCTCCTGCGGATGCATGAGCCAGGCCACCTGGGCGTTGAGCAAGGAAGTCGTCACCCCGAACGGATCGAGGTGCTTGCTCAAATTCTCCCCCAGCAGTTCGAGGGGGCTTGCCGCTTCGAGATCGAAGCCCTTGTGGTCCTTAGCAGAAGGCTGGTTGGCTGGCATGGGCAAACCTCCGTGGATCGAGCTGCTTTTATATCACAGGCCGACACGACGTGCGCCAGCTTGATTTCCGCCCGCGCTCGGGTAGGATGGCCGCGGTCGAATGGACCGACAGATCGAGGAGATTTCCATGTTCAAGCACATTCTCGTCCCTACCGATGGTTCCCAGCTGTCGCAAAACACCGTGCAGCGCGCCGTCGCCTTTGCCAAGGAAACCGGCGCCCGCATCACCGCCTTCTTCGCCAAGCCCGAATATCCCGTCACCTATTTTGGCGAAGGCGCCTTGATCGACCCGACCACGCCAGAAAAATTCGCCGAAATGGCCGACCAACAGGCCAACGAGATTCTCGGCTATGTCAAGGATGTCTGCGCCCAAGCCGGGGTCGAGTGCCAAACCATGAGCACGACGAGCGACATTCCCTACGAAGCCATCATCGAGGCGGCCGAAAAAGCCGGCTGCGATCTCATTTTCATGGCTTCGCACGGTCGCAAGGGCATCAGCGGCCTGCTGCTGGGCAGCGAAACCAACAAGGTGCTGACCCACTCCAAGATTCCCGTCCTGGTCTGTCGCTGATTCTGTCTTGGCAGCGCCGCTTAGCCCGCCCTAGCGCCCATCGGTCAGCCTTGGGTTTGCGCCACCGCGCGGCGCAGGCGGCGTAGCGCCAGCAGAAAAAACACCACGCCAACGGCGCCCATGGCGAGGAAGTCGGCCCATACCGCTTCCGCCCCGGCGCCACGGTAGAGAATGGCCTGAGCCCTGTCTCTTATACACATCT
>JAOAIO010000110.1 GCA_026414665.1 Azovibrio sp. | reverse complement strand
TCCAGAAAAAGCGCAATAACATGCGCCGTTGCCCGGATTTTACCGGCATCCCCATCCCCACCCGTACTGGATGTGAATCATGCGTTCCCGACTGCTGCCTCCTCTTGTCTCCCTGGCCTTGCTCTTGCCTGCCGCCGGCGCTGCCCAGGCTGCGCCCGCCGGGCCTGAGGCCGCGGTCGACCGGCACATCGCCGCCGCCAGCCAGGCCGATGGACTCACCGGCCAGGTCGTGTTCCAGCTGCTGCTAGGCGAGGTGGCGCTACAACGCGGCCAAATCGATCTGGCGCTCGGCGCTTACCGTGACCTGGCCTTGCGCACGCGCGATATCGCGGTCATCAAGCGGGCGGTGGAGCTCGCCGGCGCCGCCCGTCAGTATGGCGTGGCGTTGGAACTGGTGCGGCTCTGGAACGAGCTCGAGCCGGACTCGCGCGAGGCGCGCCAGAATCTCGCCGGCCTGCTCGTCATGGCGGGGCGCATCGACGAGCTGGACGCCCCCGTGCGCGACATGCTGGCCGCCGACCCGGACAGCCTCGCCGACAACTTCCTGGCGCTCAACCGTATGCTCGCCCGGCATCAAGACAAGGCAGCCGTGCTCGCCTTCATCGAGCGCATGGCCCAGCCCTACCCGACGCTGGCCGAGGCCTATTACGCCATCGCCTTGGCCGCTTTCAATGCCGGCCAGCTCGAGCGCGCCCGCTTTGAACTCGGCCGCGCCCGGGGCCTGAAGCCGGACTGGGACGCTCCGGTGCTGCTCGAAGCCCAGATCGTGCTCAAGGAACCCGGCGATGGCCGCCCCGCCGAAGCGGCACGCCTACTCGCCGCGTATCTCGAACGCCATCCGGCTGCGCTCGAAGTGCGCTTGCACCTAGCGCGGGTGCTGATCGGCGCCCGCGAATATGCAGACGCTCGGCGGCAGTTCGAATACTTACTGCGCCAAGCGCCCGACAACCCGGAGGTGATTTACCCCATCGCCATGCTGGCTTTGCAGGAGCAAGACCTGGAGACCGCCCGCGCCCAGTTGTCGCGCCTGCTCGAACTGCCCTTCCCGGACCCGGGCGCGGTGCGCTTTTTTCTCGGCCAGGTGGAAGAGGCCGCCGGCCAGCCCATGGCCGCGCTCGAGCAATACCGCCAGGTCAGCGGCGGCACGCAATATCTAGCGGCCCGCAGCCGGGCGGCGCAGCTGCTCGTGCAGCAGGGCCAGCGCGATGCGGCGCTCGCTCTGCTGCGTCAGAGCGACGCGCGGGCGCCGCGCGACAAGGCCCAGCTCGCGCAGCTCGAAGCCCAAATCCTACGCGAAGCCGGCCAGTATGCCGCTGCTTATGCCACGCTCGCCGCCGCGCTCAAGCAGCAGCCGGAACAGCCCGACCTGCTCTACGACACCGCCTTGGCGGCGGAAAAGCTGGGCAAGCTGCAAGAAACGGAAACCCTGCTGCGCAAGCTCATCAAGCTGCAACCCGAGCACGCGCACGCCTACAACGCCCTCGGCTATACTCTGGCGGACCGCAACCTGCGCCTTAAGGAAGCCCGCGAGCTGATCGAAAAAGCCAGCCGCCTGGCCCCCGAAGATCCCTTCATCATGGATAGCCTAGGCTGGGTGCAGTACCGCCTGGGCCGTCTGGAAGAGGCCCGGGCAACGCTGGAGAAAGCCTACGCCCTCAAAGCCGACCCGGAAATCGCCGCGCATCTGGGCGAGGTGCTCTGGCGCCTGGGGTTGCGCGCCGAAGCCCAGGCGCTCTGGCAAAAGGCCTTGGAACACGCTCCCGACAACGCCACGCTGCGCGCCACCGTACGGAAATTCGCGCCATGAACGCCATGATCCGCGTCCGCCCCTTGCTCTGGAGCCTGTTCGCGGCGAGCTGCGTCTCGGCCTGCGCCGTACCGCCGGCACGCGTGGGCGAGGCGCTCGCGCACGCGCCCTTGAGCGCCGCCGGCCCATTCCATCTCGTCGCCCGCTTCAGCTTGCAACTACAAGCCACCGAGACGACCGAGGCGCGCCACTTCGCCGGCCGCCTGCAATGGCAACACGGCGCCGACGGCGACCGCCTGCTGTTTAGCGACCCTCTCGGCCAGGGCGTGGCGGAACTGCGGCGCCCGCCCCAGGGCGCCGTCGTCGTGCGCTTTGCCGATGGCCGCGAGCGTCAAGCCCCCGACCCGGAACAGTTACTGGCCGAAGTGCTCGGCGCGCCCTTGCCGCTCGGCGAGCTAAGCGCTTGGGTCCAAGCCCGGCCCGGCACCGGCGCCCTGGTCGAACCCGATGCCCAGGGGCGGCCGCGCCGGGTGCGCGAATCGGGCTGGCTGCTTTCCTATCATTACGGCGAAGGCGCGAATCTACCCTCGCGCTTGGATGCCAGCCTCGACGGTATGCTGCGCCTACGCCTTTTCATCGAAAGCTGGGAGGCTCTGCCGTGAGCAGCGCATGGACTTGGGAGTGCGCCTGGCCCGCGCCGGCCAAGCTCAATCTGTTCTTGCATGTAGTAGGGCGCCGCCCGGACGGCTATCACCTGCTGCAAACGGTGTTCCACTTTCTCGACCATGGCGACAGCCTACGCTTCGAGCCCCGCTCCGACGGCCAGATCGTACTGGCCACCCCGCTCCCGGGCGTAGCGCCGGAAACCGACCTCACCGTGCGCGCCGCGCGCTTGCTTCAGACGCACAGCGGCTGCCGCCAGGGCGTCACCCTTCACCTCACGAAGCGCCTCCCCATGGGAGGCGGCCTAGGCGGCGGCAGTTCCGATGCCGCCACGGTGCTGCTCGCGCTCAACCATCTTTGGGGCCTGGGGCTGGAGCGGCCGGCGCTGCAAGCGCTGGGCCTACGGCTAGGCGCCGATGTGCCCGTCTTCATCTTTGGACGCAACGCCTTCGCGGAAGGCATCGGCGAGCGGCTAACGCCGGTGACGCTACCCGAAAGCTGGTATCTGGTGCTCGAACCCCCGGTCACAGTGCCCACTCAACGCATCTTCTGCGCCCCGGATCTACGCCGCGATACCCCGCCACTGACGCCCTCCGCCTGGCAGCCCGGCCAGGGCGGCAACGATCTGGAGCCCGTGGCCTGTCGCCTGTTTCCCGTCGTCGGCGAATATCTGGCTTGGCTGCGCCAGCACACCGGCCCCGAGCGTAGCCACATGAGCGGCTCGGGCGCGTGCGTATTTGCGCGCTTTGCCGATGCGGCCGAGGCGTACGCGCTCGCCGCGCAATTGCCGCCAGGCTGGAAAGGCTGGGTCGCGGCCGGCCTTATAGCGCATCCGCTGGCTGCGTGCTAAGCCAGACCTGAGCCACAATTTTTTTGCCAAGGGTGTAGCGCGAATCAAATTTTTTTGTATATAATGCGCGCCTCGCTTGAACGGCAAGCCGATTCGGGCGAATCGCTGGGGAGTCGCCAAGCTGGTCAAGGCACCGGATTTTGATTCCGGCATTCGAGGGTTCGAATCCTTCCTCCCCAGCCAACGAATCCATCGGGCAGGTCCTACACCTGCCCGAAGTCATTTTTGCCGGGCGGACGCGCCCGCAAGGAAAGCAAATGGCTTACAACAGTCTGATGGTCTTTACCGGCAACGCCAACCCCAAGCTGGCGGCCGATGTGGCGGATGCGCTCAACGTAGAACTGGGCCGCGCCCAGGTGGGCCGCTTCTCGGATGGCGCTGTCTCTTATACACATCTCCGAGC
>JAOAIO010000109.1 GCA_026414665.1 Azovibrio sp. | reverse complement strand
CATCCGGGAATTGCAGATCACCGCCCGCAAGGCGGGATGGGCAAACATGCGCCGTTCCGCGTCCAGCACATAGCGGTGGTAAGGGGAGAGGGACTGGACCAGGCGGCCCAGGAGGGAAAGCTGCCGGGCCCGATGCGTCAGCCAAGCGGCATGTACTCCGTCGCCTGCCCGAAAAATCATGCAGCCGGGAATGCGCTCGTGCGACTGGGTGATGTCATAGTCGCCCTGGGCCAGCAATGCTTGCACCCCGGCAGCAAAGCTGCGGTCCCGCGCGGCGCGCCCGCCCCAGAAGCGGGAATAGGGCGGGTCACAGGTGATCTGCCGAAAGCCGGCGCGGGGCGCCCCCTGCCAATTGCGGGTGATCAGGCTCACCTCTGCCCCTTCCGCAACCAGGGCGCCCAGCGCCCGCTCGACGAAACGCTCGGCGCCACCGTAAGGGTTGTAACGCTGCCGGACGACGGCGATCTTCATGCCGGCCACCTGAGCATGAGCACCTCTTCATACCCGAACCGCAGCGCCAGCCAGCGGTGGCCGGGCAGTTGCTGCTGGTAAGCGAGCAGGGCCCGCATGATGCCGGCGTGCGTCACTAGGATGGCAGCGGCCAGGCCGGCGGCCTGAAGTTCGTCCACAAAGGCCAGAGCCCGGGCCTGCACCTGGAGACCCGACTCCCCCCCCGGAGGAACGAAGCCGGCCGGATCGGCGGCCCAGCCATCCAGGGCGGCGGGGCCGATCTCATCCCAGCTGCGCCCTTCCCACTGGCCGAAGTCCATTTCCCACAGGCGCACGTCGGTTCGGGGCGCGGGATGGAGCGCCTCGGCCAGTTCCCGGCAGCGGCGCGCCGGACTCGACCATAGCGGCAGCCCAGGCGGCAGCTGGGAGGAAATCCGGGCGGCGGCGGCGCTGGCAGGCTCGGCTAGCTCCAGATCGAGGCGACCATAGCAGACGCCGGGCGCGACTCGGGGCCGGGGGTGGCGCACCAGATAGAGCCGCATCGTCCGGCTCAACCCGGCAGCCGGGCCAAGAGCCCCAGGTAGAAGGCCAGCTCCGCCAGTTGCTGCACCGCACCTAGGCAGTCGCCCGTATACCCACCGATCCAGCGCTTGAAGAAACGCGCCAGCCAAAAGCTGACGCCGAGGGCCAGGAACAATCCGACCAGCATGGGGCCGAAGGGCAGCAAGAGACACGGCAGGAGGGCGATGCCGCCGGCGATATCCAGCTCCAGCGGGCTGATGCGGGTGGCCAGCGGCTTGGCCTTGGCCTCGGCATCCTCGCGCACATAGTCCATGGCGTAAAGCAGCGCCGTAGCGCAAAAGCGCGACAGCGCATGGCCGGCCACGAGCGCCATGAACACCCAAGAATCGGGCAGCTCGACCAGCAAGAGAAAGCGGCCCAAGAGCGAGAGCACAAGCGCTATCACCCCGAAACTGCCGACCCGCGAATCCTTCATGATCTCCAGGATGCGGCGCTTCTCCCAAGCGCCGCCGAAGCCGTCGACCATGTCCGAGAGCCCATCCTCGTGGAAAGCCCCGGTGATCCACAAGGTGGCGGCCAGCGCCAAAAGGATGGCGATGGTCTTGGGCCAGAACAGACTGGCCACGAGCCAGACCAAAGCGCCAATCAAGCCGACGACGAGCCCCACGGCGGGGAAATAACGCGCCGCGTGGTTCAGCTTGGCGGCGCTGTGCCCGACCCAGGCCGGCACCGGCAGGCGGGTGAAGAAGCGCAAGGCGCCGAAGAAATACTCGAGTTCCTGGCGGATGCGCTGGTTCATACCTTCCCCGCCACGCCAGCCGATTCAAAGCTGGCCATTTCGTTGAGAAAAGCCACGGCGGCGCGTAGTAGCGGATAGGCCAGCGCCGCGCCGGTGCCCTCGCCCAGCCGCAGGTCGAGATCGAGTAGCGGCTGGGCGCCGAGGGCGTCGAGCACTGCCTGATGGCCGGGCTCAGCGGAGCGGTGGCAAAACACGCAATATTCGACCAGGGCCGGATAAAGGCGGGCCGCCGCGAGCGCCGCGGCGCTGACGATAAAGCCATCGATCAAGAGCAACATGCGCGCCTCGGCGGCGGCCAGCATGGCGCCCGTCATCATGGCAATTTCAAAGCCGCCAAACTCGGCCAGGGCAGCGAGTGGATCGGCCGCCCCAGGCGGCAGGCCGGCGCGCGCCGCGGCGCGCTGCAACAGCGCGCGCTTACGCGCGAGCCCGGCATCGTCCAAGCCCGTACCACGCCCGACACAATCAGCAAGAGGCGCCCCGGTCAGCGCGTGCGCCAACAGCGCCGCAGCGGCGGTGTTGCCGATCCCCATCTCGCCGAAACCGAGCACATTGCAGCCTTGCGCGGCGCGCTCCCGCGCCAGGGCCGCGCCGCGCGCGAGGGCAAGATGCAGCTCATCCGGGTGCATGGCGGGCGCCTCGACAAAGTTGGCAGTGCCCGGCGCCACCTTGGCCGCGATGAGCCCAGGGCGCGGCGCGAAATCATGCGCCACTCCGGCATCGACCACGGCAAGGCCAAGACCGTTGGCACGGCAAAAGACGTTGATGGCCGCCCCGCCCGCGAGAAAATTCTCGACCATCTGCCACGTCACCTCTTGCGGATAGGCCGACACCCCCGCCCTGGCGGCGCCGTGGTCGCCGGCAAACACGAGAATTTGCGCCTGGCGCAGCTCGGGCGACAGACTCTGCTGCACCAGTCCGGCTTGCAAGGCCAGGCGTTCGAGCTGGCCTAAGGCGCCAAGCGGCTTGGTCTTGGCGTCGATCTTGGCTGCTAGCTGGGGGATGAGGCCCGGATCGGGCGGCAGAATCGCAAAGGCAGGCAACATGGCAAAAGGCAGCCAGAAGGAGAAAAACACGGCATTATACGGCTCCCCAACTTTTCCGACCCGAGCATGGCAGAACTCATCATCGGCGGCGCCCGCTCCGGCAAGAGCGCCCATGCCGAACGGCTGGCGCGCCAAGCCGAAGCCGGCGGCTTGAGCGTGATCTACCTGGCCACGGCGGCCGCCGCGCCAGCCGCTGACCCGGAAATGCAGCGGCGCATCGCGCACCACCGGGCCCGGCGTCCGGCGCACTGGCGCACGCTGGAAGTGCCGCTCCATCTGGCCGAAGCGCTCATGGCGCATGCCTCGCCCACCACCTGTCTGCTCGTAGACTGCCTCACCCTATGGCTCACCAACCTGTTCTTCGCCGGTCAGGCCGCCGCCCAGGCCGAAGCCGGCGAAACGCTCGCCTGCCCCTTGCTCCAGGACGAAATCACGGCCCTGGAGGCGGCGCTACCGCGCCTGCCGGGCCGGGTGATCTTGGTGTCGAACGAAGTCGGCTGGGGCATCGTGCCCATGGCGCGCCTCTCCCGCGCCTTTGCCGACGAGCAAGGACGGCTCAATCAGCGCCTGGCGGCGGTATGCGCGACAGTGACCTTGGTCGCCGCCGGCCTACCGCTGCGGCTCAAATAGCCGCGGCGGGGCAGGCAGTCAGCCGCCGTTCCAGCAGGCGGCGGAAATCTTCCGGGTCCTTGCGCGTCACCAGCTCACCGCGGCGGGGGGCCAGGGCCACTTCCAGGCGGGAGAGCCAAAAGCGCAGGGCGGCCGAGGCCAGCATGGCGGGCCAGGCGGCCCGCTCCCCGGGTGTCAGGGATCGTTCCACCCCGTAACCTTCCAGGAAGGCCGCTTCGCGTGCCGGGTCGGGCCTTCCCTGTTCATCCAGGCACCAGTCGTTGGCGGTCACGGCCAGATCAAAGAGCAGCGCGTCGCGGCCGGCAAAGTAGAAGTCCAGCAGGCCGCCCAGTTGCTCCCCGTCCCAGAGCACATTGTCCCGGAACAGGTCGGCGTGGATCAGGCCC
>JAOAIO010000108.1 GCA_026414665.1 Azovibrio sp. | reverse complement strand
AAGGCGAACAAGGAAACCCGGTTCAGAGTAAAGCCCCAGGCCCAGGAAGCGAACAACGTCGCGGCCAGGGTGAGCGACACCGCCACGCCGACGATCAACGCCTCGCGCCGCCCCAGGGTGAAGAACACCAGGAGGACGACGAAGGCAGTAGCGAAGACGAGCTTGCCGATCAGTTTCTGCGCCTTCTCCGTCGCGGTTTCGCCATAGTTGCGGCTCACCGTGACTTCGACGCCTTCGGGAATGACCGCGCCCCGCAGTTCCTCGACCCGCTTGAGCACCGCCGCGGCGACATCGGCTGCATTCACACCGGGCTGCTTGGAGATTTGCAAGGTCACGGCCGGGTAGGTCTGCCCGACTTCCGCCGCCAGCCCTTTCTGGGCCGCGGCGGGACCTGCGCCGAGCCAGACATAGCGCGAAGGTTGGTCAGCGCCATCCTCGATGCGGGCGACATCGGCCAAATACACGGGCTTACGCTCGCGCACCGCCACCACGAGCTGGCGCACGTCGGCGACCGTTTCCAAATAAGTGCCGGTCTGCACCCACACCTCCTGGCCGCCCCGCACCAGGCTACCGGAAGACTGCAAGGCATTGGCCGCCTTGAGCGTGCCGGCGATATCCTGCGGTGTCACGCCATAGGCGTTCATCCGGTCAGTATCCATGACGACGCGGATCACATGATCCGGCCCACCCAGGGTGGACACGTCGCGGGTGCCGGGAATGCGCTTGAATTCGATCTCGGCGGCACGCGCCACCTGCTGCAGCTCGAACGCGGAACGGCCGGAATCCGCGGTCCAAAAAGTCAGCGCCACGATCGGCACGTCATCGATGCCCTTGGGCTTGATCACGGGCTCCCCGACGCCAAGGTTGGGCGCGAGCCAGTCGCGGTGCGAATGGATGGTGTCGTACAGACGCAGCACTGCATCGTTGTATTTGACGCCCACTTCGAACTGCACGGTGAGCACGGCCATGTCGGCGCGCGACACGGAATAGACATGCTCTACCCCGTGCATACGCGCAAGCACCTGCTCGGCCGGGGTCGCCACCAGATTCTCCACATCCCGCGCCGAAGCCCCTGGGAAGGGGATGAAGACATTGGCCATGGTCACATCGATCTGCGGCTCCTCTTCGCGCGGCGTGACCAACACCGCGAACAAGCCCAGCAGCAAAGCCACGAGCGCCAATAGCGGCGTCATCGGCGAAGCTTGGAAGGCCGCGGCGATGCGCCCTGCGAGGCCGAGCGATGACGGCGTGCGGCTCATGCGATCAGCGCCCAGCCCCGGCTTTGAGCGCGATGCCAGCCTTGACCGGATCGAGCACCACGCGCTCGCCGGCGGCAAGTCCGGCCAATACTTCGATTTCGCCCTGGCCGACGGCCTCGCCCAAACGCAGCTGGCGCAGCGTCAGCCGGCCTTCGGGGGTAAGCACATAGACCGCCGCCACCTCACCCCGGCGCACCACGGCCGAGGCCGGCACCGTCAGCTTTTCCGCCTCGCCGAGGATGAAATGCACACGGGCGAACGCACCGGGCAGCACCCCTTGCAGATCGGTCGGCAGATTCACCCGCACCTGCGTCACGTGCGTCGCCGCGTCCGCCATCGGCAAAAGGGTAATGCTGCTCGCCTCGACCCAGCGCGATTGCTCGGGAAATTCGACCCGTGCCTTGAGCGGCCTCTGGAAGCGAGGCAAGTGATACTGCGCGATGCTGGCAATGACGCGCATCCCGGCCGGGTCATAGACCGTAAACAAAGGCTTGCCGGGCATGGCCATGTCGCCCGGCTCGACATGGCGGCGCGCCACCACGCCGGTCAAGGGCGAGCGGATGCTGGCGTGGCTCGCGCTCGCCGCGGCAGCGCCCTGCTGAGCCGCGGCACTATCCAAGGTCGCCTTGGCCCGATCCACTGCCGCCTGGCTCACGAATTTCTGCTTGAAGAGGCTAAGGGTGCGCTCGTAATCGGCCTTGGCATTGAGGTACTGCGCCCGCGCCGCCTGTTCCTGCTCCGCCGCCTCGCGGCTGTCGATGCGGGCCAGCAACTGCCCGGCTTTGACCGGGTCGCCCGCATCCACTCCGACTTCGAGCACCCGCCCGGCCACTTGCGCCGCGACCACCGCCTGACGCACCGCCTCCACCACGCTCTCGACGGGGAGTGTGAGCGCCACTGGATGCGGTTGCACCACCTGGGTGGGCAGCGCCTCTGCCGCCGCGACGGCAGGCAGGGCCTGAGCGAAGAGGCAGGACGAGAGCAGTAAGACGGGTAGCGTCGGCTTCATGAATATAAGAATATTCTAATAAACAGCTTTCGGGCAAGCGCCACTCGTCCAGAGCGGGCTCAAGCGGCAGAATGTGCATGGATTTTCTGTCCAAGCGCCGTACCGAGCAAGGAGAAATCGGCAGGCTCGCCAATACAAGCATTTAGTTATAATCTTAAATTTGAAAAATAGTAAATTCATTGACCGGCAGCCCCACCCTGCCACCCGCCTTTTCGGAGACACCACCATGCACAAAGAAAAAGCGTGGCGCCCCGCACGCCAGCCCCAGGAAACGGCCAAGCTCGACCGGCGCGGCTTTCTCGCCTTTTGCACCGCCGCAACGGGCGGGCTCCTGCTACAGCCCGGCCAGGCCCAGGCCGCGGAAAAGATCAAGACCAGCGCGCGCATCGTCATCGCCGGCGCCGGCGCGGCTGGACTGGCCGCGGCTAGCCGTCTGGTACAAAAGCTCGATGGCGCCAAAATCACCTTGATCGATGCACGCAAGGAACACTTTTATCAACCCGGCTTCACCCTCGTCGCCGCCGGCATCAAGCCGCAACAGTACGTCGTTTCGAGCACCGCCGAATACGTGCCGCCAGGCGTGGAGCTGGTCACGGAACGGGTGGCGGAGTTCGACCCGGAAGGCAACAAGGTCGTCACGGACAGCGGCAAGTCCTTCGCCTACGATTACCTCATCGTCGCCACTGGCCTGCAACTCGACTACGCCGCCATCCCTGGCATGGACGTAACGCAGATCGGCAAGAACGGCATGGGCAGCATCTACCACAGCCCGGCTGGCGCCTTCGCCACTTGGCAAGCCATGTCCGAATTCGCCGACAAGGGCGGGGTCGGCGTGTTCCAACGCCCTGCCACCGAAATGAAATGCGCCGGCGCGCCGCTCAAATACACTTTCATCACCGACGACCACCTGCGCCGGCGCGGCAATCGCGGCAAGGCCGAGATCATCTACAACTCGAACAACAAGGCCCTGTTCAGCGTCCCCATCGTCTCGGAAAAAGTGCGCATGTTGTTCAAGGATCGCGGCGTCAAAGTGCACTACGAGCGGGTGCTGCAATCCATCGATTTGGGTAAACGCATCGCTACCTTCAAGACCCCCGACGGCAGCACCGAGATTCAATACGACTTCATCAACGTCATCCCCCCCATGCGCGCGCCGGCCGCAGTGATGAACAGCCCCCTGCCCTGGAAGAGCGGTCCCTGGGTGGCCGAAGGCTGGATGGAGGTAGACAAGGGCAATCTGCGCCATGTGCGCTTCCCGAATGTATTCGGGGTCGGCGACATCGCCGGCGTGCCCAAGGGTAAGACCGCCGCGAGCGTCAAATGGCAAGTGCCGGTGGCAGTCGACCACCTCGTGGCCGACATCGCCGGCAAGACTTCGGATGCCGTCTATAACGGCTACACCTCCTGCCCGCTCATCACCCGCCTGGGACAAGCCATGCTGGTCGAATTCGACTACGACAACAATCTCACACCGTCCTTCCCTGGCGTCATCGCGCCGCTGGAAGAGCTTTGGATCAGCTGGGTCATGAAGACCATGGCCTTGAAGCCCACCTACATCAGCATGTTGCGCGGTCGCGCCTAAGGAGACGCCCATGAAAGAACTCGATCCCTTGGTTTTCCTGGCCGTATTTCAGGAAATGCTCGGCCCCCTGCTGTGGGTGCTGCTCTTGCTCATCATCGGCGGCACGCTCGCCTTCGTGCTGCTCCTCCTCAAAGAAAAGACCATCGTCTCGCGCCGCCTGGTGCGCTCAGAGCTGGCCGGCCTGGCAGGTGG
>JAOAIO010000107.1 GCA_026414665.1 Azovibrio sp. | reverse complement strand
AGATGTGTATAAGAGACAGGGCTTGAGCTGTTCCGCATCTCGTCCCGGAACGTCGGCGGCGGCGAGGCAGCGCTCGTACTGACGCGCTACCACATCCCAAAAACCATGAATGATGGTCCAGAGGCGCTTTTCTTCGGAACGGGATAGGCGCGGCGAATGCAGATAATCCCGCGCCAGCCGCTTCAGGTGGGGCTGGGCCGCCTCGTCGAGCTGACGCACGATGCCAAACCGGATGAAGCCCGGCAGCTCACCTGTCTCGCACGACTCCAGCCAGCCCATGACTTCATCGAGGGCGCGAAAGGCATTATCGGCCGGCAGGGTATGCAAGACTCGCCGCAACTCGCCGGCATCGGCCAAGGGATGATCGGATTTGCCTTGAAAGATTTTGCCGAGCATGGATGGCTAGCTGAACAGAGGGTAGGCGTTGCGGCAGGAGTATATACCAGCGGCCTGACACGGCTGCGCCGAGACGCGCCGCACACGCAGGCGCCTAGCGCGCCAGCACGGCAGGAGCAGGTTAGAATGCCCGCCTCACCATCGTCGTCTGGATGTCATGCAAGCCTATCTCGACCTGATGCGGCACGTGCTCGAGCACGGCCACGACAAATCCGACCGCACCGGCACCGGCACCCGCTCGGTGTTCGGCTGGCAGATGCGCTTCGACTTGAGCCAGGGCTTTCCCCTGCTCACCACGAAAAAGCTGCACCTCAAATCCATCATCCATGAACTCTTGTGGTTTCTCCAGGGCGACACCAACATCCGCTACCTGCAAGACAACGGAGTGCGCATCTGGGACGAATGGGCCGACGCGAACGGCGACCTGGGGCCGGTCTATGGCCATCAATGGCGCCATTGGCCGGCGCGCGATGGCGGCGAGATCGACCAAATCCGGCAACTGGTCGAGAGCCTTACGCACAACCCGGACTCCCGCCGCCACCTGGTGACGGCCTGGAACCCGGCCGATGTGGACCGCATGGCCTTGCCGCCCTGTCATTGCCTGTTCCAGTTCTACGTGGCTGATGGCCGGCTGTCCTGCCAGCTCTACCAGCGCAGCGCCGACATCTTCTTGGGCGTGCCTTTCAACATCGCCTCTTACGCGCTCCTCACCCTGATGCTCGCTCAGGTGTGCGGCTACCAGCCTGGCGAGTTCGTGCATACCCTGGGCGATGCCCACCTCTACCGCAACCACTTCGAGCAGGCGCGTCTCCAGCTGACGCGCACCCCGCGCCCGCTGCCGCGCATGTGGCTGAATCCAGAAGTACGCGATCTATTCGCCTTCCGCTACGCGGATTTCCGGCTCGAAGGCTACGATCCCCACCCTCACATCCCCGCCCCGGTGGCTGTCTGACCATGCCCGACTCCAACACGCGTTCCGCTTGGCAAAAGCTGTTCGCTCATGCCGCCCAGCAAAGAGAACGGCATCTGCGCGAACTATTCGCCGAACATCCTCGGCGCTTCGAGGATTTTTCCTTGAAAAGCGGCGATATCCTCATGGATTTTTCAAAGCAGCGCATCACGCCGACCACGCTCGACCTGCTGCACGAGCTGGCCGTCGCCGCCGACGTGACCGGCTGGCAACGACGCATGTTGGCCGGCGAAGCGATCAACCACACGGAAAATCGCGCCGTGCTGCACATGGCCCTACGCACGCCAGAAAGCCTGGCAACGCACCCAGACGGTCCTGCCATCGCCAAGGAAGTGGCCCAGGGCTTGGCGCGCATAGCGGCATTCTGCTCGGCCATCCACACCGGCGCCTGGCGCGGCCATACAGGCGAGCGCATCACGGACGTGGTCAATCTCGGCATCGGCGGCTCGGATCTCGGACCGCGTATGGTGGTGCGGGCCTTGGCCGCGCACCAGCAGCCCGATCTGCACGTGCATTTCGTCTCGAACATGGATGGCGCCGATCTCGCGCCGCTGCTCGCACGCCTCAACCACCGCAGCACCTTGTTCATCGTCGCCAGCAAAACCTTCGGCACGCAGGAAACGCTCGCCAATGCGCGCACCGCGCGCGCCTGGCTGCTCGCCCAGAGCCACGACCCGACGGCCGTGCATAAGCATTTCGTCGCGGTCTCCAGCAATGTCGAGGCCGCCGCCGCCTTCGGCATCCCCGCCGCCAACGTCTTCCAATTCCGCGACTGGGTCGGCGGCCGCTTCTCGCTCTGGTCCTCGGTCGGACTCGCCATCGCGCTCGCCATCGGCTTTCACCACTTCGAGGCGCTGCTCGCCGGTGCGCGCCGCATGGACCTGCACTTTCTCGAAGCGCCCGCCCGACAAAACCTGCCGCTTACCCTGGCGCTCCTTGACATCTGGAACATCAATTGCATCGGCGCCGCCAGCCACGGCATCTTCCCGTATAGCCAATCGCTCGAACTCTTTCCGGCCTATCTGCAACAGCTCGAAATGGAGAGCACCGGCAAGTCGGTCGACCGGCAAGGCGCGCCCATGGAGAGAAAGAGCTGCCCCATCCTCTGGGGCAGCCCCGGCACCAACGGCCAACATTCTTTCTTCCAGCTGCTGCACCAGGGCGGCCAGCCGATCCCCTGCGATTTCATCCTGCTCAAACACGCCGACTTTCCGCTACCCGGCCACCATGCCCAGCTGCTCGCCAACGGCCTCGCCCAGTCGGCGGCGCTCGCCTTCGGCCAAACCGCGGCAGAGGCGCGCGCCGCCGGCATTCCCGAAGCGCTCCTACCCTACCGCACTTTCCCGGGCAACCAACCTTCGACCACCTTGCTGCTCGAGCGGCTCACGCCGCAGAGTCTGGGGCAGCTCTTGGCGCTCTACGAGCATAAGGTGTTCTGCCAAGGCGTGCTCTGGAATGTGAATGCCTTTGACCAATGGGGGGTCGAACTGGGCAAGCAAATGGCCAACACGCTCTTGCCATGCCTAGCCGGCGAATCCTGCCCAGCGCACTTAGACGCCTCGACCCGTGGTCTGCTTCAAGCCCTGCAATGAACGACGCAAAGCCCACCATGCACCGCCCACGCTTGACCTTGATCGCCGCCATGGCCCGAAACCGGGTGATCGGCAACGCCAACCAGCTGCCCTGGCATCTGCCGGAAGACTTGCGGCATTTTCGCAACGTCACCCGCGGCTACCCGGTCATCATGGGCCGGCGCACCTGGGAGTCCCTCCCCGCAAGCTTTCGCCCCCTGCCGGGGCGCCTCAACATCGTCGTCAGCCGCCAGCCCGATTACCCGGCCGCCGGGGCGACGCTGGCGCCTAGCCTCGATGCTGCCCTGGCAATCGCCAGGGATGCTCCCGAAGCCTTCGTCATCGGCGGCGCCCAGCTCTATGCCCTGGCCCTGCCCAACGCCGACCGGCTGATGCTCACCGAGATCGACAAGGAAGTCGCCGGCGATGCCTGGTTTCCCGCCTTTGACCGGACGACTTGGATCGAAACCAGCCGCGAAGTGCACGTGAGCGCCGACGGCACCGCATTTGCCTTTGTCACCTACGTGCGCGGCTAAGCCGCCCGCCCGCACCGCTCGAAAAAAAACCACGGCGCGATGGCCGTGGTGCCGCGCTATCCAGGCGCCCATGCAGCGCCTGCCTGGCTAGGATCAGGCGCCGAACGGATGGCGCTTGAGAATGGTCTCGTCGCGCTCGGGGCCGGTCGATACGATGTCGATCGGCACCTCGCAGAGTTCCTCGATCCGATTCAGGTAGGCACGGGCATTGGCGGGCAGGTCTTCCCAGCGCTTGACGCCAAAGGTGGTCTCGCTCCAGCCCGGCAGGGTCTCGTAGATCGGCTCGCAGCGCGCCACCTCGTCCGCGCCGATCGGCAGCATGTCCACCACCTGGCCATCGAGCTTGTAGCCCGTGCAGATGTCGAGCGTAGGCAGACCGTCAAGCACGTCTAGCTTGGTGATGCACAGGCCGGTCACGCCGTTGATGCGCGCAGAACGGCGCAGCGCGGCCGCATCGAACCAACCGCAGCGGCGCTTTCTGCGGGTCACGGTGCCAATCTCGCGCCCCTTGTCGAACATCTGGAAGCCTGGGGTCCCCTCGGTCTCGATGTCCAGCTCGCTCGGGAAAGGGCCG
>JAOAIO010000106.1 GCA_026414665.1 Azovibrio sp. | reverse complement strand
GTCTTAGTGCGCGCCGGCACTCCCCAAGAAAAGGGCGATTGGCTCGTCTACATGCTGTCCCGCTGAATATGCCTGCCTCATACCCCACGGTTCCCACGCCAGCCCCAAGGAGAGCCCCATGAACCCCCGCACTATTTTCCGCCCCCTCCTCGTGAGTCTCGCCGCCCTGGGCATTTCCGCCGGCCTCTACACCCGCGCCCAAGCGGGCGGCGGCCACTATTTTCCGCCGGTGCAAGACCCAGCCACCCTAGCCGAATGCGGTAGCTGCCACCTCGCCTATCCCGCTTCCATGTTGCCGGCCGCCGCCTGGCAGAAGATGATGGGAGAACTGAACCAGCATTTCGGCGAGGACGCCAGCCTGGATCCCCAAACCACTGCCGCCATCACCCGCTACCTGATGGCCAATGCCGGCGACGCCGCCGGCAGCGCCTATGGCCGCAAGCTGCTGCGTGGCGTAGCGGTTGGCGCTGCGCCGCAGCGCATCACCACCCTGCCGACATGGGTGCAGGAACACCGGAAGGTGCCGAAGACCGACTGGAGCAAGCCGGAAGTGGGCAGCAAGGCCAACTGCGCCGCCTGCCACCAGGACGCGGAACGCGGCTATTTCGACGACGACAATTGACTGGGCGCCTTGAAAAACCGCCACACGCGGGATGCGAACACATCCAGTAGCCAGGCGAATCCGAGCCGTGCGCAACGCGAGCCTATCGCCGCGCAGACGGCCTTTCGCGGCATCCAACACGGAGGACGATCATGAAAACTCTGTCACACACTACTTTTCTGGGCGGCTTCCCGGCCCTGCTCACCCTGGCCTGGGGCGCCAATCTCTACTTTGGCGCGGGCCTGCCCGCCGGTGACAGCCTCTGGGTGATCCGCGCCGAAGCCTTGCATCTTTCCGGACTTCTGGCCGTGGGCCTGATGTCGCTCATCATGGTGCTCGCCACCCGCCCAACCTGGCTGGAAAAGCCGCTCGGCGGCATGGACCGCATCTACCTAACACACAAATGGGCCGGCATCCTGGCCGGCATCGCCGTGCTGGCGCACTGGGCCGCGGACGAGGCCGGTGGCCCCATCAAAGATCTGATCGGCCGCAGCGGCAAGGTGGCGCGGGAACATGGGCCGGAACTGTACGAATCGCTACGCCACTTGGGCAAGGACATGGGCGAGTGGGCCCTCTACCCACTGCTCGGCCTGATTCTGCTCAGCCTCTTGCGCAGGTTTCCTTTCAGGCCATGGCGCTTCTTGCACCGCGCCATGCCCATCCTGTATCTGATGGGCGCTTTCCATGCGCTTTGGCTCGCGCCGCTGGCCTGGTGGCAGCAACCCGTCGGCGGGGTGTTGGCGGTGCTCATCGCCGCCGGCAGCTGGGGCGCGGCGGTTGCCTTGCTGGGCCGCATCGGCAAGCGGCGCCGCTACACGGGTGAAATCGTCACGGTCGAGACGCCGGCGGCCGATCTCACCCGCATCACGTGCCGCCTCGAACCACGCTGGCCTGGCCACCGCGCCGGCCAATTCGTCTTTCTCACCTTGCACGACCGCGAAGGCCAGCATCCTTTCACCATTGCCAGCGCGCCACGCGCCGACGGCTGCCTCACCTTCGTCATCAAGGCCCTCGGGGACTACACCCGCCATCTCGCCGCCCGACTCACGCCCGGCCAGACAGTCAGCGTCGAAGGCCCCTACGGCTGCTTCGATTTTCGGGGGGAGAGGCCCCAGATATGGATTGCCGGCGGCGTCGGCATCACCCCCTTCTTGGCGGGACTCGAAGCCCTGGGCGAGACGCCCCATCCCCCGGTGAGCCTGCACTACGCCAGCCGCGACCTCGCCCAAGATCCACTCGCCGGCGAATTGCAAGCCCGGGCCGCGCGCTTACCCAACGTACGCCTACATCTACACGACACGCGCCGGGACGGCCATCTGACGGCGGCCAGGCTGCTGCAGCAGGAACCGCGGCTCGGCGCAAGCGAAATCTGGTTCTGCGGCCCTAGCGGCTTCGCCCGCGACCTCAAAGCCGGGCTCCAGGCAGTGGGTTTGGGCGCCGTGCCTTTCCATCACGAAGCCTTCGCCATGCGCTAGCGCCCCTGGCTTCCCGTAAAGGTCGGGCAGCGCCGCACGCGGCGCCCCCCGCGCGGGCGGGTGGGGGGAGAAGGGCCGGCGCGCCGCTTACATGCTTCGGGGCGCAGACCAGGTTAGCGCCACAAGACGCAAACCCAGACCAGAGCGGCGCACACGAGACTAAGAAGCACGGCAGCGCTGCCCAAGTCCTTGGCCCGGCCGGCCAGCTCGTGCAATTCCGGCGAGGCTTTATCCACTACGGCCTCGACGGCGGAGTTGAGCAATTCGACGATGAGCACGATCAGAATGCTACCCGCCAGAAGCGCCCGCTCCACCCCGGTCTGCCCCAGCCAGAGGCCAAGGGGAATGGTGAGCAGGGCCAGCAGCACCTCCTCCCGGAAGGCGGCCTCGTGCTTCCAGGCAGCGGCTAAGCCCTTCTTGGAGTAACCCAGGGCGTTCCAGAGGCGTTGCAGGCCTTTCTTGCCTTTCAAGCTCGCAGCGGAGGCAGCGGTCACAGGTTTCATGGGCGTTCTAGCAGCGGTTTGAGGAAACGGCCGGTGTGGCTTTCGGGCGTCGCGGCCACGGTCTCGGGTGTGCCCGCCACCAAGATGCGACCGCCGCCGCCGCCACCCTCGGGGCCGAGGTCGACGATCCAATCGGCGGTCTTGATGACATCCAGGTTGTGCTCGATGACGACCACGGTGTTGCCGTGGTCGGCCAGCCGATGCAATACCGAGAGCAGCATTTCGATGTCGGCAAAGTGCAGCCCGGTGGTGGGTTCGTCGAGGATGTAGAGGGTGCGGCCGGTGTCGCGCTTGGAAAGTTCCAGCGCCAGCTTCACCCGCTGGGCTTCGCCGCCGGAGAGGGTGGTGGCGCTCTGCCCCAGGGTGATGTAGGCAAGCCCGACATCCACCAAGGTCTGCAACTTTCGCGCCACGGCCGGGACGGGGTCGAAGAATGCCCGCGCCTGCTCCACGGTCATTTCTAGAATGTCGTGGATGTTCTTGCCCTTGTATTCGATTTCGAGGGTCTCGCGGTTATAGCGCTTACCGTGGCAGACATCGCAGGGTACGTAGATATCGGGCAGAAAGTGCATTTCCACCTTGATCACTCCGTCGCCCTGACAGGCTTCGCAGCGCCCGCCTTTGACATTGAAGGAAAAGCGCCCCGGACCATAGCCGCGCGCCCGGGCTTCGGGCACTTGCGCGAAGAGCTCGCGGATCGGCGTGAGAAGCCCGGTATAAGTCGCCGGGTTAGAGCGCGGCGTGCGCCCGATGGGCGCTTGGTCGACGTTGATGACCTTGTCGAAATGTTCAAGGCCGCGAATCGCGTCGTGCTCGGCAGGCTCGGCCGTGGCACCGTAGATCGCCTTGGCAGCGGCGGCGTAGAGAGTGTCGTTGATGAGCGTCGATTTGCCCGAGCCAGAAACCCCGGTAATGCAGGTGAGCAGGCCCACCGGCAGATCGAGGCAGACATCACGCAGATTATGGCCGCGCGCGCCGATGACCTGCAGGCGCCGCTGCGGATCGGGCGCGCGCCGCCGTGCCGGGATGGCAATGCGCCGCCGCCCGGCGAGATAGGCGCCGGTCAGGGAATCCGGGTGCGCGGCCACCTCGGCCGGCGTGCCGTGCGCGACGACGGCGCCGCCATGCACGCCAGCGCCAGGACCGATATCCACCACGTAGTCGGCGGTGCGGATGGCATCCTCGTCGTGCTCGACCACGATCACCGTGTTGCCCATATCCTTAAGCCGGGTGAGCGTGGCGAGCAGCCGGTCGTTGTCGCGCTGGTGCAAGCCGATGGACGGCTCATCTAGCACATACATGACCCCGGTGAGGCCAGAGCCGATTTGGCTGGCCAGGCGAATGCGCTGCGCCTCGCCGCCCGAGAGCGTCTCGGCGGAGCGTTCCAGACACAGGTAATCGAGGCCCACGTTGATCAGGAAGGAGAGGCGGGAGGTGATTTCCTTCAAGATCTTCTCGGCCACCTGGGCCTTCTGGCCGGTCAGTTGCAGGGCCTCGAAGAAATCCCGGGCCTCGCGCAGGGGCAGGCGGTTGATCTCGTGCAGGGTCTTGCCGCCGATCTGCACGTGCCGGGCTTCCTTCCGCAGGCGGCTGCCGCTACAGGTGGGGCAGGTCTGGTTGCTGATGTACTTGGAGAGTTCCTCACGCATGGCCTGGGAATCGGTCTCCTTGTAGCGCCGCTCCAGGTTGGGAATGATGCCCTCGAAGGGGTGCTCCTTGGCCACCCGCTTGCCCCGCTCGTTCAGGTACTGGAAGGGAATCGATTCCCGGCCGGAGCCGTAGAGGATGACCTGGCGCACCTCGGCTTCCAGGTCCTGGAAGGGGGTGTCGATGTCGAAGCCGAAATGGGCGGCCAGGGACTGGAGCATCAGGAAGTAG
>JAOAIO010000105.1 GCA_026414665.1 Azovibrio sp. | reverse complement strand
TTGTTGCTCTGGATTGATGGCGAATATGTAATGCACCGGGTCGCCAAAAGGAATGACCGAACCGCCCACCACGGGTAGATTCGCGCTCGGATTAGTACAAATATTCAGCTTGCCGCTGCCCGAGTTGTAGGGAGATTCGTAATTTTTACCGTTCTTGGTATAACCACTCCCCAATTGCGACACGAAATTAGGCCCGGTTTCGGCGGTCAGCGTAACTTGTCCGAGCACGCAGTCCCGCCCCTCGATGCCATCACAATTGCCAACGGAAGGCGGATCGAAATCTCCAACATCGGGGGTAAACAAAACCACATCCCCAGGGTTGAAAAACAACCCGTGGTCTCGGCTCACGCTAAAGGTATTCGCGCTCGCCTCACTGATCCGCGCCGCCATCGCTGCGCGCGAGTCCGTCGCATAAAAGACAGAGATGATGTCCGAACCCGTCGTCGGATCGGGCGTGATGCGCACTGGGTCGGCCACGACCTTACCGCTTTTGAAATGCGCCGTACAACCAACGGCAGCAGGGTCTACGAGACCATAGCCGGCCATTCTCAACTCACGCTCGATTTGATAAGCCGCAACCATGCCGGTGTTTTGCGCCTCGTTGAGCGATACCGTGGTTCTCTGCTGCTGGCTATAGACGACCAGCACACCGGTAATGACGAGCAACGCCAGGAGCGAGATCACCACCCCAACCATCAACTCGACCAGTGAAAGCCCTTTTTGTTTACGCATGTCGCAATGCTCCCGGCTCATGCCTCACAAATTGCCTGCGTAGCAATTCGATTGACGATGCTATGCTGATGCAGATAAAGAATGCCATCCTCATTGATGGCGCAGCCGCCGTTTTTTTCTTTTTCTTCAGGGGAGCACCAGCCTAAGGTGACAGTGACGACCGCGGCACAGGCATTCTCGTTGACCTGCACAGTTGCTCCCGCATTCGGCAGTAACTGCTGCGCCTGCTCGAACCATTTTTGCTTGAAGGCTGGCCCCTCACCATCCTCGCCGGCATAGCTCGCGATGTTTTTCTGATCCACCATCATTTGCGACACCAGCTGGTTAGCCAAGAAGGCCGCCTCGGCGCGGTATTTGGCATCGGCCGAATCCTTGATGCTGGTGGCCTGCAAGCCCGCCACCCCCAACACCCCGAGGGAAAAGATCAGGATGGCGATCAAAGCCTCGAGGAGGACGCTACCCCGTTCTTTCAACATGCTCCGTACCCCGTTCCATCTGGTTTACAAACATTGATGCGCCCGCCGGAGCTGATCGCCACGCGCCGCACTTCGGAAGTCTTCGAACTCTTGACATCGAACGCGGCGACCCGCTCCCCTCCCGCGACATCCTTGGCGGCCGCCGTGCCCAGGCTGGTGAAAGTCACCATGGTTGCGCCGACCGGATTGACGTCCACCGGCTCCGTCGTGTTTTCGCCCTTGCGGGAGTCGATCAGGTCCGCTGCGGCGCACGTCCCGTCGGCCGCAGTGCGGTCGGCAGGGCACACGACCCAGCCGCCATCGAGCATGCCGCCCGTATCGGTAAAGCGCACTGACACCGAAGCACTACGCTTGAGCGCCTCGGTGCGCGCGGTATTAAGCCCGGCCGCAAGCGCCTCGGCCTTGGCATGGACCTTGTTGTTTGCGATCCAGGCGGAAAAATCCGGCACGGCCACCATGGCGAGGACGGCGATTATCGCCACCACCACCATCATTTCCACCAAGGTGAAGCCTTTTACTCGCATTTCCCGCCCTTTCTCACGACCCAGCAGTTATCGGAATTGCCATACGGAGTTGTCGATGTTTTCTGGCCCTTGGAGTCGAGCGTGTAGGTATAGCCGCTCATTTGATCCTTGCCACTCGCTTTGATCGTATACCCATCCTGATCGGGGGCGGGGTCGCACTCATAATTGAAGTGCTTGGTATCGGAAACGGGCTTACACAGAAATCCCTGATAGGTGCGCCGATCGGCGAAGAACTGCTCGGCCTTGTTGGCAATCGAAGGTAGCTGCGACGTAGCTTCGGCAATCTTGGCTCGAGTCACATAATCCTGGTAACTGGGCAGGGCAACGGAAGCCAGGAGCGCCACGATGACGACCACCACCATCACTTCGATCAAGGTAAAGCCACGCCAATAACGATTCATCGTTCTAACCTCGGTAGATACGCAGCGCCGCCTATGCAGCGACGCAAGGGTCCGTGATACACACCCGTCATGCTAGTGGATGGATGCCGGAAACGGGAGTCCAAGCTGACGAGCGGACGGCATTTACCTACAAGCGGCTCGGCACATGGCAGCCGCCGCAAAAAAAAACGCCCTCCGGCATGGGAGAGCGTTTGGAGAAGCAGCGGGCACCCGCGCAGGGTGCCCGCGGATCGAAAATTACTTGGCCTTGCCCACCAGATAATCGACTGCGGCCTTGATTTCATCGTCGGACAAACTCGCTGCGCCACCCTTGGGCGGCATAGCGCCTTTACCGCCCAGAGCGGATTGGTAGAGCGCATTCTTGCCAGTCGCGATGCGGGCTGCCCAAGCCGCCTTATCGCCGATCTTGGGCGCGCCAGCAGCGCCGCTGTCGTGACAGGCGGCGCACACCGAGGCATAGACGGTCGGCCCATCCTTGGGGCCGGCATTGGCGCTAGCATCGGCCGCGCCAGCCAGCTTGAGTTCGAACTTGGCCACCGGCTGGATGCGTACCTCGGCATCGTCCGCATTGCCGGCCATGGAAGGCGCATTGCCTTTGATGGAGAAAGGGACGATCACCACCATGAGCAAGACTGCAACCGCAATAGTCATGTACATGATGGACTTGGACGAATGTTTCTGGTCGGCCATGCTGACTTCCTCAAGATGAAAAAAGATAACGCGCCATTATAGCCTGTAACCCAAGTCACAGGACCAGATGATGGACGCAAAGCAGCAAAGCAGGTATGATCGCGGCTTCCTCAAGCGCCCGTAGCTCAGTTGGATAGAGTACTGCCCTCCGAAGGCAGGGGTCGGACGTTCGAATCGTCTCGGGCGCGCCATGAATTCAATGGCTTACCTTCGCTATCTGTCCTGCTCGACGATATCGGATGGCCAGGCCAGGCTTTACTGGCGCTTTGCCGCGCCCAAACCATCCGACGAAAATGCGCCGCGCCCCGTCGCGTGCGCCATCGGCGCCGATGCTCCTTAGCCTGTCGGCGCCGGTCTGGCCTCCATTTTCTTTTCTCCGCACGCTGAAGCCCGGCTAAAATCCGGGCTCATGAACGATCTCGATCTGACCGACCATTTCCTCATCGCCATGCCGGCGATGGTGGACCCTTATTTTGCCAAGACGCTGGTCTATGTCTGCGAACACAACGCGGAAGGCGCCTTGGGCGTGATCGTGAATCGCCCGCTCGATCTCACCCTGGCCGGGCTGTTCGAGAAGGTGGAGATCCCCCTCGGCACCGCAAAGCTAGCCGCCCAGCCCGTGTATTTCGGTGGGCCGGTGCAAACCGACCGCGGCTTCGTGCTGCACCGCCCGCCCGGCGCCTGGCAATCGAGCCTGCGCGTCACGCCCGATATCGCCTTGACCAGTTCGAAAGACATTCTTGGCGCCATCGCTGCAAACCACGAGCCGCATGATTTCATCATGACGCTCGGCTACGCCGGCTGGGGCGCCGGGCAGCTCGAAAACGAACTGGCGCAAAACGCTTGGCTGACGGTACGCGCCAGCCCCGACATCCTCTTTGGCCTCCCCCCGGAAGCGCGTTTGGCTGCGGCCCTGGAACAGCTCGGCGTGCGTTTGTCGCAGCTGGCCGACACGGTCGGGCACGCCTGAACTGGATGGGCACCATCCTCGCTTTCGATTTCGGTGAAAAGCGAACCGGCGTGGCCGTAGGTGAAACCACGCTCGGCCAGGCGCACCCGCTCACGGTGCTGCACGCCGCTAGTGACACCGAGCGGCTCGCCGCCATCGCCCGACTGATCCAGGAATGGCAGCCGGAAAAGCTGGTGATCGGCCGCCCTACCCATGCCGACGGCACACCGCACGCCATGACGGCGCGGGCGCACGCCTTCGCGCAACGCTTACGCGCGCGATTCGGCCTCCCCGTCATCGAGGCCGATGAACGCCTCACCTCGCGCGATGCGGCAACCCGCTTGCGTGAAACTGGCCGCACCGCGAAAAGCATGAAGCCGCTCCTCGATGCCGTGGCCGCCCAACTCATCCTGCAAACCTGGTTCGATTATCCCGATGAACGCACTCCCCCTCCCCTTGCCTGACGCCGAAGCCCAGTGCCAGACCCTGGCCGAGCTGATCCGGCCGCATTTGACGCCCGACACCGCGCTCGTTGGCATCTATAGCGGCGGCGCCTGGATCGCCGAACGCCTGGCGGCGCTCTTGCGGCTTTCCGAAGCCGCGGGCCGCATCGACATCTCCTTCTACCGCGACGATTTCGCCGAGAAAGGCCTGCATCCGCAAGTGCGCCCTACCCAAATTCCATTCGCTGTCGCAGGCCGGCGCCTGATCCTCGTCGATGACGTGCTCTACAC
>JAOAIO010000104.1 GCA_026414665.1 Azovibrio sp. | reverse complement strand
CAGAACTGGAGTGGCGCAGCGTGACAGCATCATGATGCCCAACGTTCAAGCTCAGGGGCGCGGAGCCGGCTTGCCGGCGGAGCGTCCCACTGGAGCGAGGGGTTAGGCTTTGATCGCCTGGGATGAGCGGAAAACACGATAACCAACATAAAGAAGCTCCAAGCCGAGAGCAGCGAACACAAGAGCTGGAAGCCAAGGGCCAATGGTGTCGACGATGACTACGAGGAGCTGTCCGCGGCGCCCAGATGACAGAGGGTGGCCCAGTGCAACATGGATGGAAAAATAGCAAAGGCCAACACCAAGAAAGCTTATGAAGGCACCCAAGACGCGGGGGCTAATGCTGCGGCCACGAGTCAATCGACTTTCCGTGTGCTCGCGAAGCAAGAGGGTGAGCAAGAACAAGAATAGAAAAAACGCGGTAATGCCAAGAATCGCGCCCAAGTTGAAAGGGGGCTGGAGAAGAGCCGCCAAGGCCAGCACAAAGAACAGGCCGATGACCGCTTGAAGGGAAAACCGGACAAGACGCATACAGAGAAGCCTAACGTTCAAGCTCAGGGGCGCGCCGCTTGCGGCGCGTCCCGCTGGAGCGCAATGTTAGACGATGACGCTCGCAAGAGAGCGGGCGGGCGAGACCGCGACCGGCGGACGACAGCCCTGCGACGCGGGAAGAAACCGGCGACGGGCGAACCCGCGAGGGGCGGAAACGGCCGGCCGACGAAGAGCGGCACGACATAGCGGGCGAGGCGAGGCCCACGGAGAGCAACACCTGCGGCCCGACCGGAGCGCGAAAGTCGGCGCTGGCACGACGGCACGGAAGGGCGACACACGCGAACACGGGGTTGCCGTCTAACGAGCAGTATACACCTTGGCAGGTGTATACTCGGTCTGGGAAAGGTGTATAACACCTGCGTTCACTTTGTAACTCATTGTTATGCCTATGAGTAATTCAAGTATGGCGAACCAAGGTGCGCCGCGTGCTCCGCGCTTGCTAGAGCAGGTGCGCGAGCGGCTTCGGTTCAAGCACTACAGCATAAGAACAGAGGCGCAATATGTCCAGTGGGTGAGGCGCTTCATCCTTTTTCATGGCAAGCGGCATCCAGCGGAGATGGGCGCGCCCGAGGTCGAAGCGTTTTTGACGCATCTGGCCGTTGCTGGGCGTGTGGCGGCGGCGACGCAGAATCAAGCGCTGTCGGCCTTGTTGTTTTTGTATCGTGAGGTGCTGGGCCAGGATTTGCCTTGGCTAGATCAGGTGGTGCGGGCTAAGCGGCCGGCGCGTTTGCCGGTGGTGCTTTCCCGGGTGGAAGTGGGGCGGGTGTTGGAACGCATGGAAGGGGTATACGGCTTGATGGGGCGTCTGCTGTATGGCACAGGGATGCGCTTGATGGAATGTGTGCGCCTGCGAGTCAAGGACGTGGATTTCGAGCGGGGCGAGATTTTGGTGCGAGATGGCAAGGGGGCCAAGGATAGGGTCACGATGTTGCCGGTCTCGCTGGTGCCTGCGTTGCAGGCCCATTTGCAGCAGCGGCGGCAGGTTTTCGAGCAGGATCGTGAGAAAGGTGTGGCCACGGTTTATCTGCCGGATGCGCTTGCGCGCAAGTATCCAAATGCGGCGTCGGAATGGGGCTGGCAATATGTTTTTGCATCTGGCAGCTATTCGGTGGACCCGCGCAGCGGCGAGACACGGCGCCATCATTTGGATGAAAAGTTGTTGCAGCGGGCCATGAAGCGGGCCGTGCAGGCGGCGGGCCTGGCCAAGCCGGCGACTCCCCATACCCTGCGCCATTCCTTTGCGACTCATCTGCTCGAAAGCGGCTACGACATCCGCACGGTGCAGGAATTGCTCGGACACAAGGATGTGGCGACCACCATGATTTATACCCATGTGCTTAACAAGGGCGGGCGCGGAGTGGTGAGTCCGTTAGACGGGTTGTGAGAGCGGGGGGCGGGTGTTCAGGGGTATGTCGGCGCCTGGGCGAGCCATTTCAGGTCGCGTGGCTTGGATGGTGAGGCTGATTACCGTGCAAGTCGCGCAGCGACACACGCGGTTTATCTCTTTTTTGCGGGGAGGAGGGCGTCACGCCGCTTTCATGCCGCCGGGGGCGAACACCCCCGAGCATTAGGTCAGCTCTTCTAGCGCGGCTTCCAGAGTGTCGAAGCAGGGGATGACGAGATCGAAACGGCTGATGCTGAACACTTCGCGCACCATCGGTTGGAAGTGGGCGATGCCGAGGCGGCCGCCCTGGTTTCTGGCAAAGCGGGTGGCAATCATGAGCGCACGTAGGCCCGCGCTACTCACGTAGTCGACGTCGGAGAAGTCGAGCACGAGCGGTAGCGTGCCTTTGTGGCACTTTTCTAGGTGCGGATGCAGTAGTTCCGAGAACGACATGGCGCTGCCGTGGTCTATGCGGCCACGCACCATGACGAGATTTGCTCCTGGATGAATGCTTGCTTCGAGTTCCATGCGTCCACTCCTTGACAGCCGCATTATGCCACGGCGGCGGAGACGGGCTGCGGCTCGGGTAGAATACGCACCGGAAAATTCACTATGACTGTCAATTTACCTGCGGCCAAGCCGCTTTTTTCTTATAAAAAATTTTGGGCGCATCGTTTGGGACCGGCGCCTTTCCTGCCTATGTCGCGCGCCGAGATGGAACGGCTCGGCTGGGATTCGTGCGACGTGATCTTGGTGACGGGCGATGCCTATGTCGATCATCCGAGTTTCGGCATGGCCTTGATCGGCCGACTGCTGGAGGCGCAGGGCTTTCGGGTCGGCATCATCAGCCAACCGGATTGGCGTTCGGCTGAGGATTTCAAGCGCTTGGGTAAGCCCAATCTCTATTTCGGCATTACCGCGGGCAACATGGATTCGATGGTGAATCGCTACACTTCGGACCGCAAGATTCGTTCCGACGATGCCTACACGCCCAATGCCGAGCCCAACAAGCGCCCGGATCGGGCCGTGACCGTGTATGCCCAGCGCGCGCGCGAGGCCTATCCGGGCACGCCGATCGTGATCGGCTCGATCGAGGCGAGTCTGCGCCGCATCGCGCATTACGATTATTGGAGCGATACGGTGCGCCGTTCGGTGCTGCCCGACTCCAAGGCTGATATGTTGCTCTACGGCAATGCCGAGCGTGCCGTGGTGGAACTCACGCACCGCTTGGCGCGCGGCGAGGCGATTCACGCTATCCGTGACTTGCGCGGTACGGCCTTCATGGTGCCGCGTGGCTGGAAGCCAAGCGCCGATTGGGAGGAGGTCGATTCCAGCACGGTCGATTTGCCTGGCAAGATCGATCCGCCTATCGATCCTTACGCCATGCCCGAGCGCGGTCCTGTGGGTGCGGCGCCCCAGGCGCGCGCCGATACGGTGGAGCTGAAGTTTATGCCGGCCCAGGCCCGGGCGGCGTTGCGTCAGGCGCGTCGCCGCCGCACCGTGGTGCGCCTGCCATCCTATGAGCAGGTCAAAGACGACCCAGTGCTCTATGCGCACGCCTCGCGTACCTTGCACTTGGAGTCCAACCCCGGCAACGCCAGGGCTCTGGTGCAGGCGCATGGCGAGCGGGATGTGTGGCTGAATCCGCCGCCGTTGCCGCTGTCTACGGCGGAAATGGATGGCGTCTATGACTTGCCTTATGCTCGGGCGCCGCATCCGGCGTATGGCGATGCCCGCATTCCGGCTTGGGAGATGATTCGCTTCTCCATCAACATTATGCGGGGGTGCTTTGGCGGCTGCACCTTCTGCTCCATCACCGAGCACGAAGGGCGCATCATCCAAAGCCGCTCGGAGGCGAGCATCCTTAAGGAAATCGAGGCAATCCGCGACAAGACCCCGGGGTTTACCGGCATCATTTCCGACTTGGGCGGGCCGACTGCGAACATGTATCGCATGGCATGTAAAGATCCCAAGGTCGAGGCCGCCTGCCGGCGCCTTTCCTGTGTCTATCCTGGTATTTGCGACAATCTCGATACCAATCATGCGCCCCTGGTGCGCCTATACCGCAAGGCGCGCGCCGTGCCTGGCGTGAAAAAAGTGCTGATCGGCTCCGGTCTTAGATACGACTTGGCGGTGCGCTCGCCCGAATATGTGAAGGAACTGGTGACGCACCACGTCGGCGGCTATCTCAAGATCGCCCCCGAGCACACCGAAGCCGGGCCGCTCGCCAAGATGATGAAGCCCGGCATCGGCACCTATGATCGGTTCAAGCGCATGTTCGAGAAATTCTCGCGTGAGGCGGGCAAGGAGCAATACCTGATCCCGTATTTCATCGCCGCCCATCCAGGCACCCGTGACGAAGACATGCTTAACCTTGCCTTATGGCTGAAAGCCAACGACTTTCGTCTCGACCAAGTGCAAACCTTTCTCCCCACCCCGATGGCGCTTGCCACGACCATGTGGCATAGCCGCAAGAACCCGTTGAAGCGGGTTGGGCGCGACACGGAGACCGTGGAGACCGCCCGCGCCGGCCGCCAGCGCAAGCTGCACAAAGCCTTCTTGCGCTATCATGATCCGGAAAACTGGCCCTTGCTGCGCCAAGCCCTACGCGACATGGGTCGCGCTGACTTGATCGGTAACGGCAAGAAGCACCTCGTTCCCAGCTTTCAGCCCGCGGGCACGGGCTTGAAGGCTGGTCTGGCGGCCCGTGGCGGGCCGGCGGGGCGCGATGGGGGGCGGCGCATGTTGCCGCCAGCGCATCCAGCCGATAAACGCCGCGCCTCGGCTTCCGACCGGCGCTTGGGGCAGGGCAAGGC
>JAOAIO010000103.1 GCA_026414665.1 Azovibrio sp. | reverse complement strand
GGGGTGAGAGAGGGAGCTACAACGGTGCTGGGGCGCGGCTGTTTGCATGGAGGACTGTGATTTGCCCTGGCTGGTTGTGGCGAGGGCAGTGGCAGGCTAAAACCGCAGGGCGCTGGTGAGGGATTCGACTTCCTGGGCGGATTCTTCCAGGATGCTGACCAAAGTGGCTTCGCCGATTACGGCGTCGATGCGGCCGCGAGGGTCTTCTCGGCTTTGGTTGGGGGCGCGGCGCAAGGGGGATGTCACGGGAGCCAGGTCGTCGGCAAGCAGCAGGGTATCGCCCAAGGTGACAGGGGGGAGCGCCATGAAACCGAGGAGCAGCGTGTCTATGGCTTCCAGAACGGGCTGGGGGACTTCGAGGGCTTTGAGGACGGCACGGCTGATTTCCTTTTCTCCCTCTTCCACCCAGTCGGCAGGGGCGCCGGTGAGGATGCCTGGGTAGTCTTTGGCGCGGGAGATGAGATAGAACCCCCCTACTTCGTGCACGATGCCGGCGAATAGGGCGGTCTCTGGGTCCAAGTGGCTGACACGCCGGGCAATGACGCTAGCGAGGGCGGCGACATGCGCCGTGTGTTCCCACAATTCGGCAGCGTGGCGGCGCAATTCCGGGTCGTTCGGAGTGCCCGCCATTTGTCGGGTGACGAGGGCGGTGGCAAGACTGCGTACGGTGCGAAAGCCAAGCCGGGAGACTGCGGTGCGTACGTCGGTGATTGCCCGGCCGGAGCGGTTGTAGGTGATGGAGTTGGCGATGGCCACGACTCGAGCAGCAAGCAGAGGTTCCGTTTGTACCACTTGGGCGGCGTGCTCCAGGGAGCAGTCGGGTTCGTCGAGCGTACGTCGTATCTTCAGGGCCAGTTCGGCGCGGGTGGGGAAGGCGAGTTTACCTTGGGCGGCTGCGGCGGCGATTTCCTTGAAGGCGGCACGGCGGTCCATGTGGCTTCGTTCCCGAGTGATCGTGCCGGCATTGTAGGCGTTTTCGGGGGGCTTGGGGCTGCGTGGCCGCGGGTGAGGATGCCCCGCCGCGGCTCGGCGTGGGGCTCAAGTCGCGGCGGGCATGGCCGATAGTTTAGGCATGGTTGAACGGCATCGAGAGGCAAACAGCATGTCCCGGCATTTGCGTCTGGTCTGGAGCAATCCCAGCACGCCCCCGCATTTTCGTAGTGATGTACGCATGTTGCGGCGCTTGGCCGGCATGCTGGCGGGCACCGTGCGCCAAGGGCATATCGAGAGCGCCCGCATGATGGCTTCCGTGTATCGGCTCTCGCCGCTGGCGGTCGCGGTGGTGGCGAGTGAGATGTTCCGTTCCGGCATCAGCGAGGAGGAAATCCGGCGCGTGGTGTGAGCGGCAAGCTCAAGGCGCGGCATCGATGTAGGGGGAAAGGGGCTGTGGCAGAACGCCGGTTCGCCCCAAGGCCCGGGAAATCGGGGCTTGGGGCTGGGTTGGCGGGTCAGCGGGGGTTGCCGGGTTCGGGGAGCACGATGTTGACTTCCAGCACTTCGTAGTTGCCCTGTTTTTCGAGGGAAACCTTGATGTCGTCGTGGTTGACTGAAACATACTTGGAGATCACCGCGACAAGTTCTTGTTGCAGGGCAGGCAGGAAGTTGGGCTTGCTAGTGTGGTCGCTGCGCTCGTGGGCGATGATGAGTTGCAGCCGCTCCTTGGCGACTTGCGCCGACCTGGGCTGATTGCCGAAAAGTTTTTGGAGCCAGGACATTTCACTTGCCTCCAAAGAGGCGCTTCAATAGCCCGGGCTTCTCGTAATCGACGAAGCGCAAGGCTTTGTCTTCGCCGAGGAAGCGGGCGACGACATCTTTGTAGGCTTCGGCTACGTCCGATTCTTTCAGGTGAATGACCGGGGTGCCTTGGTTCGAGGCGTGCAGCACCGTTTCGGATTCGGGGATCACGCCGATGATGGGTACCCTTAGGATTTCTTGCACGTCTTTGTAGGACAGCATCTCGCCCTCCTCGACGCGCTTGGGGGAATAGCGGGTGATGAGTAGGTGTTCTTTGACCGGCTCGCCACCTTCTTTGGCGCGCTTGGATTTGGATTGCAAGATGCCGAGGATGCGGTCGCAGTCGCGTACCGAAGAAACTTCCGGGTTGGAGACGACGATGGCTTCGTCCGCGAAAGTGAGCGCCATCACCGCGCCGCGTTCGATACCGGCGGGAGAGTCGCAGACGATATATTCGAAGCCCATGTGCTCTAGCTCTTTTAGCACCTGCTCGACGCCCTCTTCGGTGAGCGCGTCTTTGTCGCGGGTTTGCGAGGCGGGCAGCACGAACAGATTGTCGCAGTGCTTGTCCTTGATCAAGGCCTGGTTGAGGCTGGCTTCGCCGTTGATGACGTTGATGAGGTCATAGACGACTCGGCGCTCGCAGCCCATGATCAGGTCCAGGTTTCTTAGGCCCACGTCGAAGTCGATCACGGCGGTTTTGTAGCCGCGCAGGGCCAAGCCCGAGGAAAAACTGGCGCTGGTGGTGGTCTTGCCCACGCCGCCCTTGCCGGAGGTCACAACGATGATGCGGGTCACGGAAGGTTCTCCGATGAAAAAAAGCCGATTTTACCTGCGTGCGGCGTTTTCTGCCGCGGCACTTCCTGCATGGCGCTCAATCCAGCGCGAGCGGGGCGAGTAGCAGTTTGTCGCCGTCTTGGCCGAGCCGCACCTGCACAGGCCGGGCGGTGAGGTCGGCGGGCACGCCGCCTTCGAAGGTGCGATAAACGCCGGCTACCGAAACCAGTTCGGCCTCGAAACGGGTGGTGAAAATGCGGGCCGAGGCATCGCCGGTGGCGCCGGCTAGGGCGCGGCCGCGCAGCGGTGCGTAGACGTGGATGCTGCCGTCGGCGATGACTTCGGCGCCGGGGTTGACGATGGCCAGTACTACCAGGTCGCTGCCGCGGGCATAGACCTGCTGGCCCGAGCGCAGCGGCCGGTCTATCACAAGCGTGGAGCGGCGCGGCGGCGCGGCGGGGGGCGGCGGTGCGACGGGTTCGGGCGCCGGCGGCGGGCTGGCTTCGCGCTCAGGGCCTGGGCGCTGGCTCCGCTCCTCTACCGGGAAAAGGGCAAGCCCGGCGGCTCGGGCCGAGGCTTGGAGCGCTGGGTTGCCACCGCGCACCCCGATCACCGCTAAGCCGTGCTGGGCCAGGCAGTGGCGGATCGCCGGCCAGTCGGCGACTTCCTGCGCTCCGACGTGCGCCAGTTCCAGGAGGCCGGCGGCGCCATCGAAGAAATCGCTATCGCCGAAGATGTCGCGGGCAGCGCTGCGCAGCACTTCTGGGTCAAGGCTGCGCAGGGTGACGACGATGACGGGCGCGGTGCTGCCCTTACATTCGATGTACGAAGCTGGCTTGGTTTTTTTCATGGGGGATCGGTTGGCGGGTCAAAGGCAAACCAGGGTCTGGCGACCGTACCAGTCCTGGCCGGGGGGGAGCTCGATGGGCCGGGTGATGGCGGCGGCTTCGATGCACAGCATGTGACGAAATCCGCGTGGAGGCATGTCGTCGAGATCGGCGCACTTGCGCTCCCAAGGGTTCCATATCACCGCGTCGGGAAAGCCTTGCATGTGAATGGCTAGAGCGCGCCCTGGTTCGCGCAGGAGGAGGGGCCGCTCAAGATCGTGGTAGAGGCGGTCGATCTCGTCTTCTACCGTGAGCTCTGGGGCTGTATCGCGGGCGCTACGGCCATGGGTTTGATCGGTGTAGGGTTGGCCGTGCAGGCCCGTGAGCTGGCATTCCTCCACCTCTTGCACGCGCAGGTAGGTATGCAAGGCGGCGGTGAAGGCAAAGGCGCGGTGGTCCGTGTTGCAGATTTCCAGCTCCAGGTCTAAGCGGTTCTCGCTCAAGCAGCAGGTCAGTTCGGCGCGGAAGGCATAAGGCCAAACTTCCCGGGTGGCTGGGCTATCGCAGAGGCTGAAACGGGCGCTGGCGTACCCCTCGCGCGAGTTGCTGTGTATGGCTTCGAGGTGCCAGGCCAAGTTGCGGGCGAAGCCGTGCCGGGGCAAGGGGCCTAAGGCGCCGAATTGGGGAAAGATCACGGGCACGCCGCCGCGGATCGGCCGCTGACCCGATAGATCGGCATCCGGGCTTAGGTAGATGCGCTCCGCCTGGCCGCCGGGCGTCCAGGACAGCACTTGGGCGCCGTGCAGGGCCATGATGACCTGGCTGCCGTCGTCGAGCGCGAGGCGGCAGGCGGGCATACCGTGAAAATCGATGCGGGCGTCCATGTGCGGGGGCATTGCCATGCGGCGTGGGGTGCGTAGTGTAGAGGCTAGCCGGCCGTGGCCTCAAGACTTGAAAATCCTGGCCGACATCCCAGATAGGGTGAGAGAACATCGTTGCAGTCGTTTTCTTGTCAGGAGCCCATCATGAACCTGGTCTATAACAGCGAGCATTACTCGGTTTTGGCCTACCCGGCGCTTGGGGGGTTCGAGTTGGTGGATAAGGACACCCGGCGCATGGTGTTTCTGCAAGGGCCTTTGGCGTCGCACTTTCGTGAGGCCATCAACGGCATTCCCGAAGCGGAGCGCGACATCGAGACCCTCGACGCGTTTCTCGACGATTACTGCGCCGGGTTGACGCAGCCCTTCGTGTTCCACTAACCCATCATGACCGGTCCGTACGCCCCCAGGCATGATAGCGGCGCCCCTCTGCGCGAGGGGCGCATCGTGAGTCGCGCCGCGGCAGGGCAATCGCATGAAATTCAGGCTAGTCCGAGGATTTGTGCGCGGTAATCGTCGGAGGTAGAAGCGATGAGGCGG
>JAOAIO010000102.1 GCA_026414665.1 Azovibrio sp. | reverse complement strand
GTGCTGGATTGCGCCAACGCGCGCCGTCGAGCGGCAAAACCAAAATTCAATCTATCGGAGTCACTTTATGAAAGTATTGGTCCCCGTCAAGCGGGTGGTGGATTACAACGTCAAGATTCGCGTCAAGGCGGACGAGACCGGCGTCGATCTCGCCAACGTCAAGATGAGCATGAATCCCTTTGACGAAATCGCCGTGGAAGAGGCGGTGCGTCTCAAGGAGGCCGGTCTTGCCAGTGAGGTCGTGGCCGTGAGCTGCGGCGTGAATGCTTGTCAAGAAACGCTGCGCATGGCCTTGGCCATCGGCGCTGACCGGGCCATCCTGGTGGATTGCGGCGAAGTCGAATTGCAGCCGCTGGCCGTGGCTAAGCTGCTCAAAGCGGTGTGCGCCGCCGAGGCGCCACAGCTCGTGATATGCGGCAAGCAGGCCATCGATGATGATGCCAACCAGGTAGGCCAGATGCTTGCGGCCTTGCAAGGCTGGCCGCAGGCTACCTTTGCCTCGAAACTCGTCGTAGCGGGCGATCGGGCGCAGGTCACGCGTGAGATCGACGGCGGCCTCGAAACCCTCGAAATCGGCTTGCCGGCCGTAGTGACGACCGATCTGCGCTTGAACGAGCCGCGCTATGCCAGCTTGCCCAACATCATGAAAGCCAAGAAGAAGCCGCTCGATGTCACCACGCCCGAGGCGCTCGGCGTGGATGTGACACCGCGCCTAACAACGCTCAAGGTGAGCGATCCGCCCCGCCGTCAAGGCGGGACCAAGGTGGCCGATGTGGCCGATCTGGTCAATAAACTCAAGAACGAAGCGAAGGTGATCTGATGGCTATCCTCGTCATTGCCGAACACGACCATGTCAGCCTCAAGGCTGCAACCCGCAATACGCTGGCCGCGGCGGCCCGGCTCGGGCAGGACGTGCATTTGCTGGTGGCAGGCCACGCGGCCAGCGCCGCGGCGCAGCAGGGCGCCGCTTGCGCCGGCGTGACCAAGGTCTTGCTCGCGGATGCGCCGCATTATGCCGACCAGGGCGCCGAAAATCTCGCGGCGCTGGTGCTGTCGCTGGCTTCTGGCTACTCGCACATCCTCGCGCCGGCGACCACCTTTGGCAAAAACTTCATGCCGCGGGTAGCGGCGTTGCTCGACGTGGCGCAAATCTCGGACATCGTCGCGGTACATGCCGCCGATACCTTCGTGCGACCGATCTACGCCGGCAATGCGCTCGCCACTGTGCAAAGCGCCGATCCGATCAAGGTCATCACCGTGCGCACGACGGCCTTCGATGCCGTGGGCGATGCCGGCAGCGCCAGCGTCGAGTCCGTCGCTTGTCCCGCCGACGTCGGCCAGAGTCGGCTGGTGGGGCGGGAGTTGAGCGTCTCCGCCCGGCCCGAGCTGGGCGCGGCGCGGGTCATCGTGTCTGGTGGCCGGGGCTTGGGCAGCGCCGAGAAATACCGCGAGTTGCTCGAACCCCTGGCCGATAAGCTCGGGGCCGCATTGGGCGCATCGCGCGCTGCCGTGGATGCGGGCTTCGTGCCCAACGACTTTCAGGTTGGCCAGACCGGCAAGATCGTGGCGCCGCAGCTTTATATTGCCATTGGCATTTCTGGCGCCATTCAGCATTTGGCCGGCATGAAGGATTCGAAAGTCATCGTGGCGATCAACAAAGACCCGGATGCGCCGATTTTCCAGGTTGCCGACTATGGCCTCGTGGCCGACCTGAATGAGGCGGTGCCGCAGCTCATTGCCGCCCTCTGAGGCCTGTTGCGCTATCGACGTAATGGGCGCGGGCGCCGAGCGGGCCCGCGCCGCCCGACAACGGAGAAACCATGAGTACTTACATCGCTCCCGTGCGCGACATGCGCTTCGTCCTCAACGAACTCGCTGGTCTGGCGGAAATCGCCGCCTTGCCGGATTTTGCCGAGACCGATGCGGAACTGGTGGATGCCATCCTCGAAGAGGGCAGGCAAGTTCGCCGCCGAGGTCATCGACCCCATCAATGCCCAAGGCGATCGGCAAGGCGCCGTGTGCAGGGCGGGCGAAGTCACCACTTCCCCGGGCTACAAGGAAGCCTTCCGCCTCTTCTGCGACACGGGCTGGCACGCCATGCCCGCCAGCAGCGAATACGGCGGTCAAGGTTTGCCGCATTTGGTGAGCATGGCTGTCTCGGAAATGTGGAAGTCGGCCAGCATTGCCTTTGGTCTTTGCCCGATGCTTACCAATGGCGCGGTGAAAGCCATCGCCGAGCATGGCTCGGCCGAGCTCAAGGCCAAATATCTGCCCAAAATGGTGGCGGGCACTTGGACCGGCACCATGAACCTGACCGAGCCCCAGGCGGGCTCCGATCTGGCCGCCATCCGCAGCAAGGCCGTACCCGCGGCTGATGGCACCTATCGCATCACCGGCACCAAGATTTTCATTACTTGGGGCGAGCACGACATGGCGGAAAACATCATCCACCTCGTGCTGGCGCGCCTACCCGATGCCCCGCCGGGGGTGAAGGGCATTTCCTTGTTTCTCGTGCCCAAGTTCCTGGTGAACGACGATGGTAGCTTGGGTGAGCGCAACGATCTGGTATGCGCTTCGATCGAGCATAAGCTTGGCATTCATGCTAGCCCCACGGCGGTGATGTCCTTCGGCGAGCGTGGCGGCGCCGTCGGTTGGCTGGTCGGCGAGCCCCATAAGGGTTTGGCCTACATGTTTACGATGATGAACTACGCCCGCCTCAACATTGGCATCGAGGGCCTGGGCGTTTCCGAGCGCGCTTACCAACATGCGCTCGCCTATGCCCGCGAGCGGGTGCAAGGCGTGCCGATCGGCGATGCCTCCGGGCAAGCCAAGCCCATCGTGGCGCACCCCGATGTGCGCCGCATGTTGCTCGACATGAAGGCGCGCACCGAGGCCATGCGCGCGCTGTCCTATTGGGTGGCAGGACATATGGATCGTGCCAAGCATCATCCCGATGCCGCGCAGCGGGCGCGTAGCCAGGCGTATGTCGATCTGCTCACCCCGGTGGTCAAGGGCTGGTGCTCTGAAAGCGCCGTGGAGATCACCTCGACCGGTATCCAAATCCACGGTGGCGTCGGCTTCGTCGAAGAGACCGGGGCCGCTCAGTATTTCCGCGATGCGCGCATCACGCCCATCTATGAGGGCACGACGGCCATTCAGGCCAACGACCTGATTGGCCGCAAGCTCGCCCGCGAAAAGAATGCGGCCGGCGAGACGGGATATACCGCGCGCGCCTTGCAAGCCGAGATGGCCGCATTCGCCGCTGAACTAGGCGCCGATGCCGAGCTGGCCGACCTGGGGCAAGCCTTGGCGACGGCCGTTGCAGCGCTGCAAGCGGCCACGGCCTGGATGCTTCAGCATTACGACAGCACGCCTCAAGCTGCCGCCGCAGGGGCTGTGCCCTATCTCGAACTGACCGGCACCGTGGTCGGTGGTTGGCTGATGGCCCAAGCTGCCCGCATCGCCCGTGACCACTTGGCGGCGAGTAGCACGGATGACTTTTACAAGGCCAAATTGGCTACGGCACGCTACTTCGCCTTGCACCGCCTGCCCCGCGCTGGCGGCCTGGCGGCGGCGATCACCATGGGTAGCGGCGCGGTGTTGGACATGCCGGAATCTCTGCTGTAAGGGGCGAAGATGCGTCACGCACGTGAATCCATGACTTACGACGTGGTGGTGGTCGGGGCTGGCCCGGCCGGCCTGGCCGCCGCCATCCGGCTCAAGCAGCTAGCCCAGGAACAGGCGCGGGATGTCTCGGTCTGCGTGCTCGAAAAGGGCTCGGAAGTGGGGGCGCACATCCTCTCCGGCGCTTGCTTCGAGCCACGCGCGCTCGATGAACTGCTGCCCGACTGGAAGGCGCGCGGCGCGCCGCTCCACACGCGAGCCACGGAAGATCAGTTCCTGTTGCTCACCGAGACCCGCGCCTATCGGCTACCTACGCCGCCGCACATGCACAACCACGGCAACTACATCATCAGTCTCGGTAACCTGTGCCGCTGGCTGGCGGAGCAGGCCGAAGCGTTAGGGGTGGAAATCTACCCCGGCTTTGCCGCGGCCGAAGTGCTCTACCATGCGGACGGCTCGGTCAAGGGCGTAGCCACGGGCGACATGGGCGTTGGCAAGGACGGTCAGCCCACGGCCAACTATCAGCCGGGCATGGAACTGCACGCGCGGCAGACCCTCTTCGCCGAGGGTTGCCGCGGCTCTCTCACCCGGGAACTCTGCGAGCGCTTCGATCTGCGCCAAGGCGCGGAGCCCCAGACCTACGGCATTGGCATCAAAGAGCTCTGGGAAGTCGATCCGGCTCGGCACCAGCCTGGCAAAATCGTGCACAGCATAGGCTGGCCATTGACATCCGATACCTACGGCGGCTCATTCCTCTACCACTTGGAAAACCATCAAGTCGCGGTGGGCTTCGTGGTCGGCCTCGACTACAAAAACCCCTGGCTGTCGCCGTTCGAGGAATTCCAGCGCTTCAAGACCCATCCTGCCGTGCGGGACACTTTCAGCGGTGGACGGCGCATCGCCTACGGCGCCCGGGCGCTCTCCGAAGGCGGCATCCAGTCTCTGCCGCGGCTCACCTTTCCGGGCGGCTTGCTAATCGGCGATACCGCCGGCTTTCTCAATGTGCCCAAGATCAAAGGCAGCCATACGGCCATGAAATCCGGCATGGTCGCGGCCGAGGCCGTGTTCGCGCATCTTTGCGAGGAAAACGCGGCGAGCGAGGTGCGCGCCTACCCCGAACGACTCAAGGCATCCTGGCTTTGGCGCGAGCTTCACGCGGTGCGCAACATTCGTCCC
>JAOAIO010000101.1 GCA_026414665.1 Azovibrio sp. | reverse complement strand
GGCGGATCAGCCAGCGGCTCGGGCGGGGTGAGGGGCGCATCACGGGATGGGAACGTCGTGCAAGAGCGCCATGACATCTTCCGGCCGAGCCTGCGTGTCGCCCTGCCGCAAGCGCAGCCGGTGACAGGCGACGCCGGGTAGCACGGCCTGGATGTCGTCGGGCAGCACGGCTGCGCGGCCATCGAGATAGGCCCAGGCCCGGGCCACGGCGAGCAGCCCCAATCCGGCGCGGGGCGAGAGCCCGTGACAAAAACGTGGGTCGTGGCGGGTGGCGGCGAGGATGGCTTGCACGTAATCGAGTAGGGCCGGGGCGACGAACACCTGGCTAGCGGCGTCCTGATAGGCTGGCAATTCGCTTGCGGCGAGTTGGGGGGTAAGTTGCGTGAGTTGCCGGCGCGGATCACCACCTGCGAGCAGGGTCCGTTCCGCGCCTCGGTCGGGATAGCCGAGTTCAAGGCGCAGCAAGAAGCGGTCGAGCTGAGATTCAGGCAAGGGGAAGGTGCCGATTTGGTGCGCCGGATTTTGGGTGGCGATGACGAAAAAAGGCGAGGGCAAAGGACGGGTTTGGCCGTCGATGCTCACTTGCTGCTCTTCCATGGCTTCGAGCAGGGCGCTCTGGGTTTTGGGGGTGGCTCGGTTGATTTCGTCGGCCAAGAGCATCTGCGCGAAAATGGGGCCGGGAACGAAACGAAAGTCGCCGCGCGAGCGCTCGTAGATGGAAATGCCGAGGATGTCGGCCGGCAGCAAGTCGCTGGTGAATTGGATGCGCGCAAAGCTCAAGTCGAGCAGCTTCGCCAGGGTGTGGGCCAGGGGGGTCTTGCCGAGGCCCGGCAGGTCGTCGATGAGCAGATGTCCGCGGGCGAGCAGGCAAGCGAGCGCCAGGCGAATGGCCTGGGACTTGCCTAGGATGATGCGCTCGGCCTGGCGCAATGCGTTTTGTAAGGGATGGTCGGCGTGCATGGAGTGCTGGGAATGCGGACGGTATGATCGGTGATTGTAACCGGAGCCTGGCGCGCGTCATTGTGACGTAACGTAAGCGTGACGGCGGGAACGATTCCGGTTCCCGCGCTTGGCCTTGTCCTGGCTGGGGCCTTGGGCGGATAATGATCGTGCCGGCTTTGGCGCTACCCCATGCGCTCCTGCGTGCGGAGCGACGAGAACCATCCGAGAGAGAAGATCCGTGACCACCGCCTTCATCACCCACCGCGATTGCCTGCTGCATGACATGGGCGCGCATCATCCCGAATCGCCCAGCCGCTTGACGGCGATCAATGACCACCTGATTGCCCAGGGTATCGATGCCTATTTCGTCTATTACGACGCGCCGCTCGCTACCTTGGAGCAGTTGCGCCGAGTGCATACGGCGGCGCATTTGGAGCGCTTGAAGCGCGCTTCGCCCGAACATGGCATCGTGCATCTGGACCCAGATACGGCGATGAATCCGCATACCTGGCAAGCGGCCCTACGTTCGGCTGGAGCCGGGGTGCTGGCTGTGGATTTGGTGATGCGCGGCGAGGTGGAGAATGCTTTTTGCGCCATTCGTCCGCCCGGCCATCACGCCGAGGTGGAAAATGCCATGGGATTTTGCTTCATCAACAACATCGCCGTGGCCGCCCGCCATGCGCTCGACGTGCATGGGCTGGAACGGGTAGCGATCATCGATTTCGATGTGCACCATGGCAACGGCACCGAAGATGTTTTCAAGGGCGATGCACGGGTGCTGATGTGCAGCATCTTCCAGCACCCCTTCTTTCCCTATAGCGGCACGGAGAATCCGGCTGACAACATGTGCAACGTGCCGCTGCCCGCCTATTCCGGCGGTGAGGAATTCATGGCGGCGGTGCAGGATGTCTGGATGCCGCGCCTGCGCGAGTTCAAGCCGCAGATGCTCTTCATTTCGGCAGGCTTCGATGCGCATTACGAAGACGATATGGGCGGCCTCAAGCTGGTCGAGAAAGATTACGCCTGGTGCACGGCGCAGCTCAAGAAGCTGGCGGCCGAGACGGCAGATAAGCGCATCGTGTCGATGCTCGAAGGTGGTTACGTGCTGTCTTCCTTGGCGCGCAGCGTCGGCGCCCACCTGCGCGAACTGGCCGACCTTTGAGCCGCCTTGGGCGCCCCCTGGCAAGGACTTCTCTCCCCGGTTCTGGAGTGCGTGTCACCGACCGGGGCCTTCGAGTACAATCCGCTACTTCCTATATGACCTGCGCACCCATGATTACCGGATCCATTGTTGCTATCGTTACCCCCATGTTCGAGGACGGTAGCCTCGATTTCGACGCCCTCAGGAAACTGGTGGATTTCCATGTGGCAGAAAAGACGGACGGCATCGTCATCGTCGGCACGACCGGTGAATCGCCGACGGTAGACGTCGATGAGCATTGCGAACTGATCCGGGTCACGGTGGATCATGCTGCTGGCCGCATTCCCGTGATTGCCGGTACGGGCGCCAATTCCACCGCCGAGGCCATCGAGCTGACCCGTTTCGCCCGGGAGGCCGGGGCGGACGCGGCGCTGTCCGTGGTGCCCTATTACAACAAGCCCACCCAGGAGGGTTTGTACCAGCACTTTCGCGCCATCGCCGAGGCGGTGGATATCCCGCTCATCCTTTACAACGTGCCTGGCCGCACCGTGGCCGATTTGAGCAACGATACCGCCTTGCGCCTGGCGCAGATTCCGAACGTAGTCGGTATCAAGGATGCCACCGGCAGCATTGACCGGGCTTGCGACCTGATCGCGCGGGCGCCCAAGGATTTCGCCCTCTACAGCGGCGATGACATGACCTGTATGGCCGCGATTCTGCTGGGTTTCCACGGCACCATCTCGGTTACCGCCAACGTCGCGCCACGGCTCATGCATGAGATGTGCGCGGCGGCTGCGGCCGGCGATGCGCGTCGGGCGCGCGACCTGCATTTCCGCCTGCTTGGCTTGCACCGCGATTTGTTCTGCGAAGCGAACCCGATTCCGGTGAAATGGGCCGTGCGGCAAATGGGATTGATCCCGCCTGGTATTCGTTTACCGCTTACGCCCCTGAGCGCCGCAGGACAAGAAAAAGTTGCCGCGGCCATGCGCCAGGCGGGCATCGAAATTTTGGGAGCATGACGATGCGGCGGCTTTCCCCCTGGGTCTTGGGCTTCTTGGCGCTCAGCCTCGGCGGTTGTTCGAGCCTCATTCCCGAAACCAAGAAGATCGATTACAAGTCGGCGGGTAAGGCGCCTACCCTGGAGGTGCCGCCCGATCTGACCCAGCTGTCACGCGATGACCGCTTCGCGGTGCCCGATTTTTCCGCGCGTGGGCGTGCGACTTTCTCGGAATATAGCGCCGAGCGTGGCCCTGGCGCGGCGGCGGCGCAAAATGCCGCAGTCTTGCCGCAGATCGACAATGTCCGCATCGAACGTTCCGGCAATCAGCGCTGGCTGGTGGTAAATGCCCCGGCCGATCGGCTCTGGGACTCCGTCAAGGATTTCTGGCAGGAGCTTGGCTTCATCATCGTCACTGAAATGCCGGAAGCCGGCATCATGGAGACCGACTGGGCCGAGAATCGCGCCAAGATTCCTTCCGACATCATCCGCAATACGCTCGGCAAGCTGCTCGACTCGCTCTATTCAACGGGTGAGCGCGACAAATTCCGTACGCGCTTCGAGCCCGGCGCCACTCCCGGAACGACCGAAATTTTCATCAGTAATCGGCGCATGGAGGAGGTTTATACCTCCTCCGCCCAGGACGATACCCGCTGGCAGCCGGCCGCGCCCGATCCCGAGCTCGAGGCCGAAATGTTGCGCCGACTCATGGTGCGCTTGGGTACCGATGAACGCCGCGCCGAGGCCGCCTTGGCTTCGGCGAGGTCCGAAGAGCGGGCCAAGCTGGTGCGCGCCGAAGATGGTTCGGGCGTGCTCGAGGTGCAGGAGCGCTTCGACCGCGCCTGGCGCCGTGTCGGACTGGCTCTGGATCGGGTTGGCTTCACCGTCGAGGATCGGGATCGCAGTCGCGGCCTGTATTACGTCCGTTACGTCGATCCCGAGACTGACGGCAAGAAGAAGGACGATGGCTGGCTCGCGCGTCTGGCCATCTGGAAGCGCGATGCCAAGGCCGAGCCGCAGAGCCGCTATCGCATCTTCGTCGAGGAGGGTGATGGCCTTACTCGCGTGCAGGTGCTTACGCCGGAAGGTGGTCTGGATCGGAGCGAAACGTCAAGAAAGATCCTGGCCTTGCTATTTGAGCAGTTGCGCTAGCCTATCGGTCTGTACGCCCCTGAGCATGAAAGCGGCGCAGCGTCTCTCTCCCGCCTCCTGCCACCACCAAGGGAAGGAAGCGGCGTGAGTCGTTGTGCCACTTTCACGGCAGCAGGCCGTTGAGAACGCAGCGAGGCTGGCCCCAAGACTTGTCCAACAGATCGGCGGAGGCTAGCACGGCGCGATACTGCGGATGACCGACCTCGGTAGCTTTCGACGGACTACCCGGTCTTAGCGCGGGCCACCTTCGCTCCTAAGAAAACCTGGGCAGGACTCCCGGGGGGTTCTTGCTTGGCGTTTGGGCGGGTGAGCGGGAAAACTAGGGGCGAAAAAAAACAGGGCGGAACGCCCTGTTTTTGCACTGCGGCAAGAGAAGCTTACTTCTTCTCTTCGGTAGCAGGCGCAGCAGCCGGAGCGGCAGCTTGGCCGGCGGGAGCAGCCTGGTCGCCAGCGGCCGGAGCAGCCGGAGCGGCAGCTTGATCGCCGGCGGCGGGAGCAGCCGGAGCAGCGGGAGCCGCAGCAGGAGCCGGGGCGGGGGCGGCAGCAGGAGCCGGAGCAGCAGCAGCGGGCTCTTCCTTCTTGCCGCAAGCAGAAACGGCGAGGGCGATCAGGGCAGCGACGAGGAGAGACTGTTTCATTGTATGTTCCTTTTGTTGATGACTAACGAAAACCCCAGACCAAGTGAAGTTGGTCAGACGCAAATTATACCAACACATTTTGCTTTTTATAAGCCCGTTGTGCGGCGCAAAATGCCCAAAGGATGGCGTTAGAGACCCAGCACAGTGGGGCTAAAGCGGTAGCCGCCCTCACGCCATATGTCGTCGAAGCGTTGTTGGTAGGGTTGCACAGCTTCGGCGCAGGCGAAGATGGATTTGCTACGCGGGTGGTCTCGGTCGAAACGAATCACGGCATGACAGGCATCGGCAATGACCAGCGTGTCGCGCAGCGAGACGAGGTGCTCTGGGGTTTGTTGGAGGATGAGCGCGTGTCCGTAATGTTGCAGAAGCTGGAGCAGACGCGGATGGTCCCGGTGCAGGTGTTCGGTGCGCTGTAAGGCGATGCGGATGTGGGCGGCTCGGGAGGCGTGTAAGAGGCGTTCGAGACGCTCGATGTTGGCCAGCTGGTCGAGCCCGAGCTGGGCGAGATCGGCATCGAAGATGCACAAGTCGTGGCGCACGAGGTCGAAGGTGTGGGCCACGGCCAGGCGGAATTCTGATTGTGCAACCTCTTTTCTGTAAATTTCCGGATTGGCGGTCATGACATTCGGGTTACGGGTTGAAGTTGAGAT